>JBDSML010000089.1:0-58727 GCA_039915865.1 Gemmatimonadaceae bacterium
AGTTACACCTGTAGAGTCGGATGTCAAGAGCGAGCGGCGCTTCGCGCTGCGCGCGAAGCGCCCGCCGCCCGAAGCCTTACGGCAGCCCGATCGCGTTCAGCAGCTCTGTAAACCGGCTCTCATTGCGCAGGGCGTCGAAGACCGGCCTGACACCGATCCAGACGAGATCCGTCGCGCGGAGCCCACGCGCTGCGTCCAGCGCATCCAGGGCCGCAGCCGTGCTTCCCATTGCCGCATGCACCTGTGCGAACAGCACTGGCGACACATAGCCCGCCTTGCCACGCTCGGCGAGCCGGTCGAGCACACGCTGTGCGCCGTGCATGTCGCCGGCCCGGGCGTACGACACGCCCATCGCGGCGAGAAACTCCGGAGGCTCGTTCGCCAGGTCCAGCGCCTTCTGCAGATGAAGCGTGCTCTCGAAGAATTTGCCCTGTTCCGCCTGCACTTGCCCAAGGAAGGCATGCGCGGGCGCGAAGTCCGCATCGCGCACCAGCAGCGCTTCGAACGTCTCCGCCGCCGTGTCGTAGTCGCGCGCGAAGAAGCTCGTCAGGCCGATGCTCACCGCGATTGCCGGTGAGAGCGGATCGAGCTCCTTCGCGCGCATGAGCTCGCGCTGCGCGAGCGGGAATTGTCCGCGCGGCACGAGCGAATGCATCGCATACCACTGGTGCGCGATCGGATACTGCGGGCTCGCGTCGATCGCGCGACGAAAGTCGGCAGTAGCGCCTTTCCAGTCCCAGTCCCAGAAGGCGCGAACGCAGGCGAGCGCGGAGAGCGCCTCGCCCAACTCGGGCTGTAACACGAGCGCGCGCTTCGCCGCCTCACGCGCGGCGCGCATCGCCGGCTCGGGCGGCTCGCCACCGTAGAGCGCGAGCGTGACATGCGTCTCCGCCAGCGCGGCGAGCGCGGCGACGAACGATTGGTCGATCGTGAGCGCCTCGTGCAGCGCCTTCACGCTGCGCTGCATGCCGGTCACCGTACGACGATTCCAGTGGTAGCGCGCCTCGAGATACCGTTCGTAAGCGCCGAGATCGTGCGGTGTTTCCGACGAAGGCTTGGAGAACAGCTCGAGGCGCAGCGCGTCGACGATGGCACGCGTGATCTCGTCCTGGATCTCGAAGACGTCGGTGAGCTTGCGGTCGTATCGCTCCGACCACATCTCGAATCCGGAGCGCGCGTCGACGAGATGCGCGAGGATGCGAATACGCTCGCCGCCCCGACGCACGGAGCCCTGCAGCACGATGTCGACGTTCAGCTCCCCGTCCTTGCGCAGCGACTCCAGCGATCGATTGCGCAGCGCGAACGACGTCATGCGCCCGAGCACGCGCAGTCCTTTCGTGGCGCCGAGGGCGTGAATGAGCTCCTCGGTGAGTCCCTCGGAGAAATATTCGTCCTGCGCGTCGCCCCCAGTGTTGACGAAGGGCAGCACGGCGATCGACCGCAACGGCGCCGGGCTCGAGCGCACCGACACGGCATGTTCCCCCGAGGCCGACGACAGCGCCTTGATGAAGTCGTCGACGCTCGCAAACCGGTCGTCGGGGTCGCGCGAAAGCGCGCGCAGCAGCGTGTGCTCGACATGTGCCGCGAGGGGCAACGGCACGCGCGGAGGTGGGGCGTTGCGGGTCGTCTTCTGCAGCAGCAACGCGGTGGCGGGACCGCTGAACGGAGGACGTCCGGTCAGCATCTCGTAGAACATGCAGGCCAGCGCGTACAGGTCGGTGCGACCGTCGACATTCGGCTCGCCGAATGCCTGCTCGGGGCTCATGTACTCGGGCGTGCCCAGTCCGAAGCCGGGCTGCGTCATCCCCTCGGCGGTGTCGTTCGCGACGAGGGCGCGTGCGATGCCGAAGTCAGCGACCAGGGCATGCCCGGCCGAGAAGAGGATGTTCTCCGGCTTGATGTCGCGGTGCATGACGCCGCTCTTGTGCGCCCAGGCCAGTGCGTCGCCCACCTCGCAGGTGATGCGCAGCGCCTCCTCGATGGGCAGCGTCACGCGCTCCACGAGGTGGGCGCGCAGGGACCCACCTTCGATGAACGGCATCACGTAGTAGAGCGAGCCCGCGGCTTCGCCGGAGTCGAACACCGGAAGGATGTTGGGATGCTGCAGCCGGGCGGCGATGTCGATCTCGCGCTTGAACCGGTCCGGCCCGAGCGAGGCGCTCAGGTAGGGACGAAGCACCTTGAGCGCGACGTTTCGGTTGTGGCGCACATCGCGGGCGCGATAGACGAACGCCATCCCTCCGCTTCCGGCCTGTGCCTCGAGGACGTATCGGTCCGCGATGGCGTCGCGCAACGCAGTGGGCAATTCGTCCAACAACGACACTCCGGGAAGGGACGTTCGAAGATACGCCGCCGCATGCGATATGCTAGATTCCGCGATTCCGTCGTCCGGAGCAGGTGCGCATGACTGCAGGAAGCGTCGTCTTTCTCTTCGTCCTCGTCGCCGCCATGGGCTTCTTTGCGCTCAATGTGCAGCGGCTCGCCAGCTATTTGCAGCTTGGCTACGCGGAAAACCGCGCCGATCACCCGCTGACGCGCATCAAGAACGTCTTCGTCATCGGCATCGCGCAGAAGAAGATCCTCCGCGACCCCATCGCCGGACCCATGCACGCCCTGATCTTCTGGGGCTTCATGGTGCTCACGGCGGGAACGGTCGAGATCCTCATCGCCGGCGTGTGGCCCGCGTTCTCGTACGCGATGTTCCTGCCGAAGATGCTGTACGACGCGTACGCCACGTCGCAGGACGTCTTCGCCGTCCTCGTCATCGCCGCGGTCGCGTTTGCGCTGTACCGGCGCATCATCGTGCATCCAAAGCGCCTCGAGGGAGACGACCTCGAGCACACCGATGCGATCATCATCCTCAGCATGATCGGCGGATTGATGGTCACCCTGCTGCTGAGCAACGGCTTCCTTCTCGCCGCGAACCATCAGGCGTTCGGTTCGGAGAAAGTCGTCTCCAAGCCGCTCGGCATTCTCTTCAATCACATGATGGCGCCGCGAGCGGCGATGGCGCGCTACCACCTGTTCTGGTGGGCACATGCGCTGTTGATCCTCGTCTTCCTCAATTACCTGCCGTACTCGAAGCATCTCCACGTCGCGTCGTCGCTCATCAACGTGTACTTCTCGAACACGAACGGTCCGGGCACCAAGGGCGCGATGCGCTACATGGATCTCGAAGCCGACGTCGAGTCGTTCGGCGCCAGCGACGTCGATCAGCTGTCGTGGAAGAACCTGCTCGACGGCTACTCCTGCACCGAATGCGGCCGTTGCACCGCCGCCTGCCCGGCGAACATCACCGGCAAACCGCTCAGTCCGCGCAAGATCATCGTCAACACGCGCCAGCGGCTGATGGAGAAGGCTCCCATCGTGACGAGCGACCGGATGGACTTCATGCGTTCGGCGCTGTTGCATGGCGAAGGCGAGGACGCAGGCGCCCATACGGTTGCCGAGGTGATGGAGCATCGCCTGCTCGACACGTACATCACCGAAGAAGAACTCTGGGCGTGCACGAGCTGCCGGGCGTGCGTCACGGAATGTCCCGTGTCGATCGACCAGCTCGACGTCATCAACCAGATGCGCCAGAACCTCGTGCTCACCGAATCGCGCTTCCCCGAGGAGCTGCAGCCGGTGTTCGAGTCACTCGAGCGCAACGGATCGCCGTGGGCGTTCAACGCGGGCGACCGCGCGAACTGGGCCGAGGGCCTCGACATCCCGACGATGGCGCAGATGGCCGAGCGTGGTGAGAAGCCGGACATCCTGTTCTGGGTCGGCTGCATGGGCTCCTTCGACGATCGCGCCAAGAAGATCACCGTCGCCTTTGCGCGGATCATGCAGGCGTCGGGAATCAGCTTTGCCATTCTCGGACAGGAAGAGAGCTGCCATGGCGATCCCGCGCGCCGCATGGGCAACGAGTATCTCTACCAGATGTTGGCGAAGAACACGATCGAGACGCTCGACCGCTATGAGGTGACGACGATCGTCACCCACTGTCCGCATTGCTTCCACCAGATGGGCAACGAGTTTCCGCAGTTCGGCGGCAACTACGAGGTCATTCACCACTCGACGTACATCGAGCGGTTGATGCAGGACGATCGCGTTCCGCTGCTGAAGTCCGCCGCAGGACAGAAGCTCACCGTGGCCTACCACGACAGCTGCTACCTCGGCCGCTACAACGACGTGTACGAAGCGCCGCGCGAGACGATGCGGCGCGCGTTGCCGGTGATCAACCTCGTCGAGGCCCCGCGCAACAAGGACCGCGGACTGTGCTGCGGCGCAGGAGGTGGCCGGATGTTCATGGAAGAGCGCACGGGCAAGCGCATCAACATGGAACGGACGGAAGAGCTGCTCGCGACAGGTGCCGATGCGATCGCTGTCGCATGTCCGTTCTGCATGACGATGATGACCGATGGCGTGAAGGCCAATGGGTCGGACGTTCCGGTGTACGATATTTCCGAGGTCGTCGCCGGGCAGCTCCAGGCGTAGGCAACACAGCCGAAAAAACAGCAGGTCCCTCGTGTTCGTCGGCGAGGGACCTGCTCTCTTTTTCCCTACAGAACCATATAAAGGGCACGGGGCCTGCGGCGGCCGACGGCTGCGACGTCATCGTCGCGGGCCATGGGCCCCAGATCGCTGCGCGGTCGGCGGCGGAGATTCTGGGAATTCGCTACGTCTTCGCCGTGTACTCCCGGTGCCGTTGCCTTCCACCCACCACGCACCGCCGAGGGTGATCGCGTGGGCACTTGTCGTTCCCAAAGAGACGACAGCTTACTCCGCCCGCCAATGCAGACGATGCAACGTGATCGTCTGCTTGATCTCACCCTCGACGTACGGCCGCGCGTCGGGTTCACTCACCAGCCCGCGGTCCGAGCACTCCTCGAGAAACTCCTCGAGCGCAATGCGGCCCGGGTCGGCGACGATCGCCTCTCCGCCGCGCCGCAGCGTCTTGGCGATCGCGTCCGCTACCATCGCCGCATAGCGATGCTCGTACAACACGTCGGACGCGAGGACGACATCGAACTTGCCGAGGTCCTCTGGCATCGCGACCCAATTCACCATGCGGGTCGCGATCGCCTTGCCGGTCGCCGTCTGCACGTTCAATCCGGCGAACAGGATCGCGTCATCGTAGTAGTCCGTCGCCGTGACATCGGCGCCGGCCATCGCTGCGCCGAGCGCGACCACCCCAAGACCGCAGCCCAACTCGAGGACCCGCTGGCCGGCAAGGCGCATGATCGCCACTTCGTTCGCGAGGATCTGCGCTGACGGCCAGAGGTCTGCCCAATAGGGCAGCCGCTCGTCCTGCACGTAGTCGTCCTCGCTGATCAGGTCATCCGCGTTCGCAGGGCTCAACAACTCGACGTCGCGCTCCGCCACGCGCAGCGTTCGCGTCACCGTCCGAAAACGTCTCGTGAGGTCGGCCCGCAGCGCCTCCATCGGTTCACTTGCCTGTTTCTTCACCCGAGGAAGATAGCGCTTCCTCCGAGGTCGCCGTCGAGCGGGAGACAGCGCAGCGCGGCACCGGCCGGGACGTCGAGCGAATCGGGTGGGACGACGATGAGTCCGTCCGCCGACGACATCGACGTCAGCATCCCCGAGCTCTGCGCGCCCGTCAGTCGCGCGACAGGCACGCCGCTGTCGCCGTCCTCGAGCACGACGCGCAGGAAATGCGTCAACGGCGCCTCCAGATGCAGCGGCTCCGCGAGCACGACGCGCGTCGTCCGCCGGTGCGGTTTCACCTGTCCGCCCAGCATCCGAATCAGCGGACGGCCGAACAGCTCGAACGTCACCAGTGCCGACACTGGATTGCCCGGTAGTCCCAGCCATGGCGCTCCGAACAGCGTTCCGAAACCAAGCGGAGCGCCAGGTCGCATCCGCACGCGCCAGAGCGACAGCGTGCCTCCGAGCGCGGCGACGACCTTCCGCGTGTAGTCGAAGTCGCCCACGGACACACCGCCCGACGTCAACACCAGGTCGCAGCCTTCCGCATCGTGTAGCCGCTCTGCCATCGCTGCTGGCTCGTCGACCGCAATGCCCAGTGGTACCGGCGCACCGCCCGCGGCGCGCACGGCGGCAGCGAGCGCATAGCTGTTCGACGAGATGATTCGCTTGCCCGCGAGCACCTGGTCGAACTGCTCGAGCGACGCGAGCTCATCACCGGTGGCGAGAATGGCGACGCGTGGCTGTCGATACACCGGAACCATCGCGCATCCAATGGCCGCGAGCACTCCGATGTGCGCGGAGCCGATCGCGGTGCCCGCCCGCAGCACCACCTGATCGGCGCGCACGTCCTCTCCACGCGCTCGGATGTTGCGCTTCGCGTCACGATCACCGCCGATGGTCACGACGTCGACGCCAGCGTCCGTGTCTTCCACACGCACCACGGAATCGGCACCGGGCGGCACCTGCGCCCCGGTCATGATGCGCGCCGCCTCGCCGCGCTCGAGCCGTCGCGTCGGCGACGCGCCAGCGGCGATGGTGCCGATCACCGTCAACCGCACCGGCCGCTCCGCGCTCGCACCAACCACATCCTCGGCGCGCACGGCAAAACCGTCCATGCTCGAGTTGTCGAACAGCGGCAGGAAGACCGGCGACACCACGTCGCGCGCGAGCACGCGACCAGCCGACTGCTCGAGCGGAATCGCCTCGGCGCCGAGCGGCCGAACGTCGCTGAGCATGTGAGCGCTCGCCGCGTACACGTCCAGCCGGGTGACCGTCACGCTACGGATCGAGCCGCATCGACGCGAGTCGAACGCCAAGCGCGTCGCTCACCATGTCCACTCGGCGCGTCGGAACAACGTAGTTGTTGCACAGCGCGCTGAAGAGCAGCATGCGTCCGTCAGCCGTGGTAACGTAGCCCGAAAGGGAGCGGGCCTTGTCGAGCGTGCCCGTCTTCGCGTGGACGTTGCCCATGGCGGCCGTGTTCCGCATGCGCGCGCGGATCGTGCCGTCCATGCCCGCGATCGGCAGCGCTTCGTAGAAAGTCCTGAAGTCTGGTGACTTGCGCATCGCATCGAGCACCGTCACGATCGTTCGCGGCGACACGTAGTCGTGCCGTGAAAGTCCGCTGCCATCGCGCACGGCGAAACCATCGGGCTGTGCACCCCACGCGATCAACTGCCGGCTCACTACGCGCGACGCACTGTCGGCGCGGCCGACGCCTGTCGTTTCCAGCGCCAGCGTCTTGAAGAGAATCTCGCCAATCTGGTTCTGCGACGGCTTCTCGAAGAACGGCAACACTTCGCGCAGCGTCGGAGAGCGGAGCGTGAACAGCGACTCCGGCGCCGCAGACGATGTCATCACATCCGCGTCGACGGTGATGCCACGCGAGGTGAGCGCTTCGCGCAGCGCGGCGAGATATGCCGCGCGCTGATCGCGAAAGGTGATCTCGACGACGTCGGTGTCTCCTGCCGCGACCGTGCCCGTCACGAGGACGCCCGCATGCGACGAATCCTGTCCGACCGTCACCGCACGCGACGCCGATGTATCTGCCGTCGACGCGCCACTCGGGAGACGGTCCGTCGTCGTCGCTCGCACGATCAGTTTCGGATATGTCGAGGCAGGCCGCGTGATCGCCCGCACCGGATCGCCGGCGCGCGCTCCGCCCACCACGAGGACCTCGGTGAATCCTTCGTTGAAGTACAGCGCGTCGATGCCGGCGGAGTACGACTCGTCGAGATCGTCGAACGACCAGCCGTAGCCGAGCGGTCCGTCGGTGAACAGCGACTGCGCAATGAGCTGGCCGCGCACGCGCGTCACACCATGCGCGCGCAACGAGTCGGCCATCGCACGCATCGGTGCGAGCGCGTCGCCTTTCTGCATGTGCGCGCTCATCGACGGATCACCGTTGCCGCGCACCACGAGATCGCCGGCGAGCACGCCGTCGCGCACTGTGCCGCGAGCGAACAGCGTCGTGCTCCACCGATACTCGGGACCGAGCTGCGTGAGTGCCGTCGAGCCGGTGAGCAGCTTCTGGTTGCTCGCCGGCATGAACAGCTTGTCGGCATTGCGCGCGTAGAGCGTCTCGCCACGCCCCGGATCGACGACCAGTATCCCCCAGTGCGTGCTGCGAAACTCCGGCGCGTCGATCATCGAATCGATGAACTGGCGAAGCGCGACACGCGACGTCGACGCCGACGCCGCTGGCACAGGAACGGGCGCTGGCGTGGATGTAGCGGACGCGGCGCAACCGGTAATTCCGGCGACGAGGGCACAGCTGCGCGCAAAGCGCATCGGAGCGGAAGTGATCATTCGCCAAAGATGTCTCGCGCGCCACTCAGCGTCGAGGCATCACGCCGCCAATCGCGTCCAGTTGTTGAGGGGTGTCGACGCTCAGGAACAGCTTCGACGGTTCGCCATGATCGACGAGCACACGCTCCGGAATCGTCATCGCCGAGGGCAGCACTTCCCATAGCGCCCCTGCGCGCCGCTCGCCGTCGGCCAGCAGCGCCGTACACGCGCCCAGCGCATCGTGCGAATAGAACGCGCAGAGAGGCTCGGCCACAGGCGGATCGCCATGCACAGGGACGACGGCCGCCGCGCCGATCTCACCCAGTGCGCGCATGCCGCGGAGCAGGGGAGTTGTCACGAACGGCATGTCCCACGCGACGACGATCACCGATGCCCCCTTCGCCGCGCGGAGCGCGGTCTCGATTCCCGCGAGGGGGCCGAGCCCCGGCGTCTCGTCTTCGACGACCCGCAGCTTGGGAAACCAGTCGTCGGCCGCCGGATCGTTGCTCACGACGATCTGCCTGTCCGTCGCGCCGCGCAGTGCGGCGAGGATGCGGTCGGCAATGCGCATCTCGTCCACGATGGCCAACCCCTTCGGCAATCCGCCGAACCGCCGCGCCGCGCCACCCGCGAGCAGCACGCCGACGCATGACGCCATGGCCGTCCGAGCGCTCAGATGCGAAGCCCTCGCTGCTCGGCAGCAAGATCGAGCTCGGTGGTGATCGCACGCTCGACGAGGAGCGACTCGATGCCGCGACGCGGGCGCTCCTTGAGGAAGCGGCCGCACGCACTGCACATCACCAGCGTGTAGCCAAGCTCCGGATTTGCGATGCGCGCCACGCCCGGCGATTCCGCGGTGTCGCAGCCGAGACAGCCGGCGCGCGGCGACCGCCATTGCGCATCGCAGCGTGCGCAGATGAGCGACCGCTGCCCGCCGCGCTCGATCAGGGCGATATCCGGCGCGCCGCCGCAGCAGGGGCACACGACGCGCGTCCACGACTTCCACACCGTCGTCGCCCCGACACGAGCGCTCGCCGCGCGCAGCAATGCGTTGCCGATCACGATCGCCGCCTGGCGCGCGATGCGGCGTCGCGGATCGCGCGGCGTACGGTCGCCCGTGAACCATCCCACGACCAGATCATCGACGTCCAACTCGCTGTCGAGCAGCGCGCGGCAATCGTTGTTCGACACGAACCCCGCGACCTCGAATGCGCCGAGGACGCGGACGAAGCGGGGGAACAGGTCGCCACAGGAGGCGAGCACCTTGAGCGCATCGTACGCCACCTGGCCTGACGCGATGCGCTGTCGCGCCAGTTCGGCGTCGACGGCCGGCGTGCAGTCGCCGAGAACGTCGGCGTGGACGCGCAGCACTGGCGCAAACTGTTCGGCCGTCGTGCTGCGCACGGTTGCCTGACGCGAAGGGGAAAGCATCGACACGGGGTATTCAAATCCGACTGGGCCAGCGGCAGGCCCACTGCCCGCGCGCGCTTCGCCTTCAAGCACGACCGAACGCGCTGAACGTCACGCGCGCGGCGAACGGTCGGGCTCGTATGTCGCGCTTAACGTTGGATCCTCAGCGACGACGACGCGCGTGACGATAACTGTGTTGCCCAACCGGGCCTGCACCCGTTCGCCGATGAACCGGGCAAGGTTCTCGCCGGTCGGCATCAGCGCGCCCTCGCCGAACTCAGGAACGTCGAGGTTGATGTTGCTGTGGTCGAACCGGTCGCGGACTTCCACCTTCAGCGCCTCGTCGAGCGCGGGGAGGTCCACGAGAAATCCCGTCACGGGGTCGATTGCACCGGTGACGGTGACGTCGCAGACGTAGCTGTGGCCGTGGAAGTTCGGTCGGGCACAGGCGCCGAAGGTCGCCTCGTTGCGCTCGTCGCTCCACGCTTCGATGCGGTAGCGATGCGCGGCCGCAAATGTGACGCGGCGAGTGAGGTAGGAGGACATTGCTGTTCAGACGCTCAGTGCCGCTCTCCCATCTCCTCCGGCCCAGCGTCCGAGCCGCGCATGCCCTCAGGCGTCGGGCCGTCGGGAGGATTCCATGTCATGCCGTCTTCCATGACGCGCGTGTAGTCCGTCGTTCCAGCCACGTCGTCCTGGAGCTCGTCGGCCAGATGCTCCGCTTCGGCGCTGAACGGCACGGCGACGTCGCCGAGCAGGGCGCCGCCCCGCTGCTCTTCGTCGGCGAGATGCTCGTCGATGTCGCCGGAGCTCTCCGCCCGACGCATGGAATCGACGACGAGGTCGTTGGTGAACTCGGTGACACCCAGCACGTCGGTGAGGACGTGCTCAGCGATGCGCCGCTCGCCATCGGTACCGACGCGGCCGGTCAGCGAGACGTTGCCGTCCGCAACGAGCACCGTGATGTCCGCGATGTCGAGCGAGGGGTGCTCGGCGAGCTGCTCGCGCACGAGATCGCGGAGCTCACGGTCGTCGAGCCCCTCGATGTTGTGCATGTCTTCGTAGTCGTGCGCCATCGTTCGCCGCCTTCGAAAGGGTGTCTGGCGGACCGTCGGCTCAGCGCGCGAAGAGGTACGATACGCCGATGGTGAGCGCGGCGTGATGCGTGTAGAACGATCGCGAGGTGGTCGTCGGCAATACCGCCGTGTTGTCCGTAGCGAGCCGGTAGTACGTATCGGGATAGGTCTGCTTGAAGACGCGCTCCGTCAGGTCCGCGCGCAGCTGAAACCGACCGCCTGGCACATACTTCACCCCGCCACCGAACGTGAATGCAAAGGGGGTGCCGAACGAGTATCCCGATGAGTCGTCTTTCGCTGCGCTTCGGACGAGACCAAGGCCGGCGCGAATCTGCGGAACCAGCTTGTGCCAGCTGCGCGTGCCGGTGAGGTTCATCGCTGCCGCGAGATCGGCCTCGACGACCGCATTACTCTGCGTGCCCCGGTTGCGAGTCGCCACGGGCTTGCTGGGATCGACGACGTTTCGCTCCCCGAAGCCGGTGATGATGTCCGCGCTGATCGCGAGTGGGCCGGTGAGCGTCGCCTCGTAGCGAACGCCGAGCAGCGGACGGCTCTTCGGCAGGATGTCCGCGGGATCGTGACGCGTCCGCAGGTAGCCACCCAGCAATGTGAGTTCCTGGCTGTATTCCAGATCGGCGTACGGACTCTTCGCCGGCACGTGACCCACCTGCGCCTGCACGGTGGTCGCGGCCATCAGCGCCGCGGCGCCAAGCAACAAGACCTTCACTCGTTCTCTCATCATCTCTTCAAGAGTGGTACGTCATGCGAGGCGCAGATCGCGCCCCGTCATCTCGGAAGGCTGCTCGATTCCTAGCAGCCGCAAAATCGTCGGCGCGACGTCGCACAGCGCGCCACCATCGCGCATGCCATGCTTGGCGTCGGCGTCGACGATGAGGAAGGGTACAGGGTTTGTCGTGTGCGCGGTGTGCGGACCACCAGTTGCCGGATCGATCATCATCTCACAGTTGCCATGGTCCGCCGTCACGAGCAGACGCGCCCCCGCCTTCTCCGCCGCCGCCACCACACGCGCCAGGCACTGATCCACCGTCTCCACCGCCTTGAGGATCGCGGGGATCGATCCCGTGTGTCCGACCATGTCCGCGTTGGCGTAGTTGCAGAGAACGAAGTCGTGCTCGCGTGCCATGATCGCCGGGCAGAGCACGTCAGTGATGCCGAACGCGCTCATCTCCGGCGCCAGGTCGTACGTCGCCACCTTCTGGCTTGGCACCAACCGCCGCTCCTCGCCGGGATACGGTGTCTCGAGGCCGCCGTTGAAGAAGTAAGTCACATGCGCGTACTTCTCGGTTTCCGCCGTCCGCAAATTCGTCAATCCCGCCGCTGACAGCACCTCGCCGAGGATGCGCGCCATCGACTGCGGCGGAAATGCGATCGGCACGTTGAACGTCTGGTCGTACTGCGTCATCGTGACCACGAGCAGCGTCGGGCGACCGGAGGCGTCGAAGCCCTTGAACTCGGGATCCGTGAGCGCCCGCACGATCTGGCGCATGCGATCGGAGCGGTAGTTGAAGCAGATGACCGCGTCGCCATCACGCATCGGCGCGAGTGGCTCACCCTGCTCGTCGACGATGGTCGTCGGCTCGATGAACTCGTCGGTGACGTTGCGGTTGTACGCGTCCGTCACGAGCGAAAGCGCGTCCGTAGACTTCGGTGCGCTCCCATCGACGGCGGACCGGTACCACTTCTCCGTGCGTTCCCACCGGTGGTCGCGATCCATGCCGAAATACCGGCCGCCGACGCTTGCGAGCACGGCGCGTCCCTTTGCATGGGCGAGTAGTTCGACGAGATACGCGAGCGCCGACCGCGGCATCGTATCGCGTCCGTCGAGCAGCGCATGAATCGCGACGCGAGGCACCTTTTCGTGCTCGGCGAGGTCGAGTAGCGCGAGCAGGTGGGTATCGATCGCGTGCACTCCCCCCGACCCGATGAGCCCCACGAGATGCAAAGTACCGTTGTTCGCCTTGACCTGGTCACACGCGGCGATGAAGGCTGGATTGCGGAAGAATCCTCCGTCCCTGATCGCGTGTGAAATGCGCACGAGATCCTGCATCACCACTCGGCCGGCGCCGAGGTTGAGGTGCCCGACCTCGCTGTTGCCCATCTGTCCCACGGGAAGACCCACGGCTTCGCCCGACGCATTGAGCAACGTGCGCGGTGCGTTGGCCCACAGCTTGTCCCACGTGGGGACGTTCGCCATCGCGATGGCGTTGCCCTCGGATTCGGCGCGGTATCCCCAGCCGTCGAGCACGAGGAGGACGACGGGTGCATGTCGGGACGCGGAGGCCATGCTGGACTGATCTGGGCGAATGAGGGAGAGCCGCGAAGAGCGTGAAATGTATTGGACGGGCAGATCGACGACCACGGCATGCTTGGGTTCGGCATTGCCCTTGCCCTGATAGCAGGTCTCTTCCACCGAGACCGATGACCAACCCACCCGATATTCACCCCGACAACTGGGACCCAGGTCGCCGCAAGGACGCCGCGCGCGAGCGCACGGATCGTCGACGCACGGGCTGGCGTGAGTTCCGGCACAGCTATCCTGGCATCGTCGCGACGATGAGCATCGCCGTGGTGCTCTTCCTCGCTGCCGACGCGTGGCTGCTGCGGAAGTACGTCCGCTATCAGCGACAGACGTCGGAACTGCGCGGATCGATGACGGGCCTCGAGCGCGAGCGCACGGACGCGATCCTCGCGCAGAACGAGAATCGGTTGAAGATCATGGTCGAGCTGTTCAAGCGGCAGGCAAAGGTGGACGCCACGCTGCACCTCTCCGTGTCGCTCGACAGCAGCGTGATGTACCTCGAGCGCGACGGCGCGCTGTTGCGGGAGATGCCGATCACGATCGGTCCGGAAAAGCGTGTGGGCACGGGTGCCGACACGATGCACATCGCCGCTCCACGCGGGCGGCGCACGGTCGAGCGGCTGCTCGACGAGAGCTCGGTGTCGGAAGTACCTGGATGGGTCTATGGGGACCGCGGCATTCCTGCCGGCGAGACTCGGCTCAAGGGGGCGTATGGCCCCGCGGCAATCCTGCTCGACGGCGGGACGCTGATCTATTCACTGCCGAGTGTCGGACCACTGAACGACTCCGCGTATGTGCTCCCGGGGGCAGTTCGCGTGCGCGCCGCCGACCTCAAGGCGATCGCACCGAATCTCAAGCCCGGTGTAGCAGTGTACTTCTACTAGCGATACCGAGAGGGGAATGGGAATGCCGAAATTCTTTCGCAGTGGCGGGTGGATCGCGTGGGGCCTGATCGGCGCCGTGCTGCTGCTGATGGTGGCGAGCAGCGCGCTCTTCGCGCGCACAGCGCTCAAGCGGCACGAGCGCGATGTGAGCCGCATGGTGTTCAACGACAACCTCCAGCTCCTCGAGGAAGTCAAGAAGAGCAGTGGGGCGCTGGACGACAGTGTGTCGAAGTCGAGTGAGACCGGTGATCCGGCGGCGACCAACAAGCCGTACATCGTCGTCAGCATCGAGGATCACCGCCTCTGGTACAAGCAGGGCGAGAAGATCCTGTTCACCACGCAGGTGGCGACGGGCAGCGGGAAGGTGCTCGACGGCGCGGCGGGTGGCTCGCAGTGGAAGTTCGAGACGCCGCGCGGGCGCCTCACCGTGCAGGCCAAGGAGGAAGATCCTGCGTGGGTTCCTCCGGACTGGCACTTCGTGGAGCAGGCGCGAAAGCGCGGCCTGGGGATCGTGCGATTGGAGCGCGGTCAGACTGTCGCGGCAAATGACGGCAGCCAGATCACCGTCCGGGGGACGGAGGTGGTGAAGCGATATCCGGACGGGCGGGAAGAGCCAGTTGGTGCGGGCGTGGAAGGGAGGGAAATCGTCGCCGGGGGGAATATCATCATTCCGCCTTATGGCTCCACTCAGCGGAAGTACAAGGGCGTGCTGGGGACGCACCGGCTGGTGCTTGGAGATGGGTATGCGCTCCATGGCACGGACAAGCCTGAGAGCATTGGGCGGTCGGTGAGCCATGGGTGTGTCCGGCTGCGGAACGAGGACATTGCGACCCTGTATGGGATGGTGACTGTGGGGACGCCGGTCTACATCTACTAAGTCGTCGCGTGACGCGAGTGAGCGTCGCCGTGCGGCGTGACGAGCGGCGTACGGCGCCTCGTGCGGAGTGAGGCGCGCGGCGGGACGCGATCCGGGCGGCGATCGCGGGCACGGTTCGGCCCCGCACGTCTGCAACTGCGCGCGAATGTGATGCGCACTTCGACAGCGTTTCCAGCGCTGGCCAATAGCGCAGTAAAAACTGGAAGAAAAGCTTCAGATACGTGGCCGAACTCGACGAGCGCCGCCTCACGTCACGCCGCACGCCCATCGCCGCACTCCTCACGCCGAGCCGCACGCCGTACGACTCGCCGTGCGAGGAAAGCGACGCCCCGCCACAACAGACTTAGCCCACGCAGTTCACTGTCTGATCGATCAGTCAGGAACGCAAAGGCTTGTTTCCACCCAAGGTTCCGATCGTCTCTTCATTGAGTATCTTCTTCCTTCGCCCGAGCGAAGGCTTCCTCCTTGTCGCGAGCATCACGACACGCCCTGAAATGGGGCACATTGCTCGCGCGGCGGTGTTACACCGTCTTCGCCCAGTTCGGTTGCCAGGGAGTCGTCCATACATGTGTAAACGCAATTCGCGGCGCCGAGCGCTCGGTTCCGCTGTGATTCGCTGCGCCCAAGGATCACTGTGAGCAGCAACCGCCCGCTCGAGCCACGCGGAGCCATCGGCGTCGTCGGCGCCGGACTGCTGTTCTGCCTCGCCACACTGGGTGCCGTCCAGTTCTTGCGCCCTTCGGACGCGATGCCCACCGCGCCGTTCTCCCGACTTGCGGACGCGTTGTCCTCCACGCCGTCCCTCGCCGCCACGCCTGCATCCGACGCCTTCGGACGCAGCGGCAACGTGAAAGTGCGGTTCGCGCTGCCGGGACAGGCAGTCGACTTTCCCATCGACCTCACGGGCGCCGTCGATTCGCTGGCGTACCAGTGGGTCGGCTACGGCGATTCGGTTGCCAGCGCACCGCTCGCTGCGCTGACGACGGCACCGTTGCCCGCGCCATCGAAGCCCGGCTTCTATCGCCTCGCACTCGTGCGCGGCGCCGAGCGCGAGATTCTCCCCGAGCCTACCCTCGCCGTCATCGTGCCCTTCGACCAGAAGGTCGCCGGTTCCCTCAACGGCTACCGCATCGGGACGTACATCGCCGAGCGGTTCGGTCGGTCGGGCCATGAGCGTCCGGAGGGCTTCGTCGAAGTCCGCCCGGAGATGCTCGACCTTCAAGTCACGAAGCACCTCAAGCTCGCGGACTTCGTCACACATGACGATCAGGGCGACAAGTGGCCGAAGTACGTCGCGCTCAATCCGCGCCTGCTCGACAAGCTCGAGCTGATCTTCTCCGATCTGGGAAGCAGCGTTCGTCCCGACCTCGCCGTGGACGTCCACTCCGGCTTCCGCTCACCATCGCACAACGCTCGCGTGCCCCGCGCCGCCAGCGATAGCCGCCACCAGTACGGTGACGCCGCGGACATCGCGGTCGACGCCGACGGCGACGGCCGCATCACGATGACCGACGAACTGCTCGTCATGCTCGCCGTGGAGCGGGTGGAAGACAAGCATCCGGACCTCGTCGGCGGACTGGGCATGTATGTGAGCCGCCGCTATGCGAGCCCGTATCTGCACATTGATGCGCGCGGTAAGCGGTCACGCTGGAAGGGGTGAAAACCGGGGCGCGCGCGAAGCGCCGGCGCCCCTCTCCACCGGCCTGCAGTTGTTGTAGACTCCGTGCGTGCGATCGACGCGATTCGAACTGGAGCCGGAACCATGAACGCCTATCTTCGCGACAAGCTGTTGCAGAAACTCGAGACGCTGTCCGACGAGCGAGGCTATCAGGTGCTCGATTACGTCGAGTTCCTCGAGTCCAGGTACGCGGAGCGCCAGATGCCCGGCACTGCGGCGGCGGGGAATCCGCTGTCTCGCTTCGCTGACGCGCTCGAGGAGAAGCTGCGGGCAGGGAAGGTGAGCGCGACGGCCATCGCCGAGACGATGAGTCTCATGAACAAGGCGGTGGGTGTATTGAACGGGGCCGCCGCGGCGGGCAAGTCCGTCGCGAGCGACCTGATGTCGGCGGGCAGTCGAGTGGTGGACGCCGCGACATCGGCGGCGAACTCCGTCATCACGCCGACCGGCGAGACGCCAGCGGGAGCGAGCGGCACGACTGGTGCGAGTGGAGGGGCGGCACCCGGCTCAGCCGGCGGCGCCGCGCCAGCGTCCGGCAGCGGGTCGGGCGAGGGTTTCAACCCCACGTAAGGGAGCAGACGCGTGAGTCCCACTACACGAGGAGAAGCCCGCCGAAAGCCGAGCGGCGCAAGCGCATCCGTGCCGCGCGGTCGCGCGAAGAGCGCATCGGACGCGCCCGTCGGGCCGGGTCCTCGCACAGGCGCGAAGCGAACGGTCGTCTATTACATGAAGCAGTTGCCGGCCTACCTCCGGCTGTTGGGGGGCCTGCTATCGGACAAGCGCATTGCCACCACCGACAAGTTGCTCGTCGCGGGTGCGATCGCCTACATCGTCATGCCTCTCGACATCATTCCCGACTTCATCCCGTTCCTTGGCGAAGTCGACGACGTCTTCATCCTCGTGCTCGCGCTGCAGCGGTTGGTGTCGAATGCCGGGCGCAACGTGCTTGCCGCGCATTGGACTGGTGCGATGGAGGATCTCGCTGACCTCAACCTGCGCGAGGCGCTGGCGGCCGCTGCGTTCTTCCTGCCGAAGCGCATCCGGAAGCGGTTGCGTGTGATCGGCCGCTAGCGAGGCACAGCCACGCTGGCGCGTGGTGGTCGCCACGATTACTCTTATCCATGGCGACCACAATCCGCTCTGATTCAAAGTCCCGACCCGCTCCTCAGCCGCATGCTGAGAGCGGGTCTTCGCGTTCCGGCGCAGTCAATGGCGCCGCGAGGGTTCGAGATGACGTCGCTCTCACCTTCGACGACGTACTCCTTTCCCCACGCCACTCCATCACGCATCCGAAGGATGTGTCGACGACGTCGTGGTTCAGCAGAAAGATCGAACTGATGGTGCCGCTCGTCTCCGCGGCGATGGACACCGTCACCGAAGCCGAGATGGCGATCGCGATGGCCCGCGCGGGCGGCATCGGTGTGCTGCACAAGAACATGTCGATCGACCGGCAGGCGATGCAGGTGGACATCGTCAAGCGCAGCGAAAGCGGGATGATCATCAATCCCTACACGTTGCCCGAGACCGCGTCACTGCGCGAAGCGGCGAACCTGATGGCACGGTTCAAGGTCTCGGGGGTGCCGATCGTCGACAGTGAGCGACGCCTCGTGGGCATCATCACCAACCGCGACCTCCAGTTCGAGCGCAGCCTCGACCGCCCGGTCGCCGAGGCGATGACGAAGGACCGGCTCGTGACGGCTCCGGTGGGAACGACACTCGACGAAGCGGAGCGCATTCTCGCGAAGCACCGCGTGGAGAAGCTGCCGGTGGTCGATGACGAGCGTCGCCTCGAAGGGCTCATCACCGTGAAGGACATCCACAAGCGGCGTCAGTACCCTGGCGCGAACAAGGATCAACATGGCCGTCTGCGCTGCGCGGCGGCGATCGGTGCGGCCGGCGATTTCCTCACGCGGGCCAGGGCGCTGATCGACGCCGGCGTCGACGCGTTGATCATCGACACCGCGCACGGTCATGCGGATGCCGTACTGGTCGCGACGTCAATGGTGCGTGAGGCATTTCCCGATACGCAGCTCGTCGTCGGCAATGTCGCGACGCGCGACGGTGCACGCGCGCTCGTCGAGCGCGGGGTGGACGCGGTGAAGGTCGGTGTCGGACCGGGTTCGATCTGCACGACGCGCGTCGTCACCGGTGTCGGCGTGCCGCAGCTCACCGCGGTGTTCGATGCGGTCGAGGGTGCGGGCGACGTGCCGGTCATCGCCGATGGCGGCATCAAGTATTCGGGCGACGCCGTGAAGGCGCTCGCTGCGGGTGCGTGCAGCGTGATGATGGGGTCGATGCTCGCCGGCACCGAGGAGAGTCCAGGCGAGGCGTTTCTCCTCGAGGGCCGTCGCTTCAAGATGGTGCGCGGCATGGGTTCCCTCTCGGCGATGCAGGACGGCAGTGCGGACCGCTACTTCCAGGAGGGCGAGCTGTCGCCGAAGAAGCTCGTCCCGGAGGGTATCGAAGGGAGAGTGCCGTACAAGGGTCCAGTCGGTGATGTGCTCTTCCAGATGGTGGGCGGGCTGCGCAGCGGCATGGGCTACGTGGGATGCGGCACGATCGACGAACTTCGTTCCAACACGCAGTTCGTTCGCATCACGGCGGCTGGCCTTCGCGAGTCGCATCCCCACGACGTGACGATCACACGCGAGGCGCCGAACTACAGCTTGTAAGCTGTCAACCCGCACGAGTGAGCGCGGCCGTCGCTCATGCGGGAAGACAGTATTCGCATTTCAACGCAGCGGAGCACGCAGGCGTAGTTTGCTTGACAACGTTGCCGCGTGCGGCGATGTTGTGCGGTCCGTCCCCTGTATACAAATCTTCCCGCTCCAACGACGTCGACCGCCACGCCGCGGATGTCGTCGTACCTGCTCTCCGGAGACTTCCCGATGGGTTTGTGGTCGAGAAAGAGTGTCGCCGTGCTTCAGCGCGAGGCAGCGGCCGAAGGCGAACATGGCCTGAATCGCACGTTGAGCGCGACCAACCTGATGCTGCTCGGCATCGGAGCGATCATCGGTGCCGGTATCTTCGTGCTCACGGGCAATGCCGCCGCGCAATACGCGGGACCGGCCGTCGTGCTCTCGATGGTAGCGGCGGGTCTTGCCTGCGGCTTCGCAGGACTCTGCTACGCCGAGTTCGCGAGCATGATCCCGATCGCCGGTTCGGCGTACACGTACGGCTACGCCACGATGGGTGAGCTCGTCGCCTGGATCATCGGGTGGGACCTGATGCTCGAGTACCTCTTCGGCGCCGCGACGGTGGCGGTGGGGTGGAGTGGAAACTTCGTCCCGTTCCTCGCGGAGTTCGGGTTGGTCATCCCGAGGCAATGGACGGAGGCGCCGATCGCCGTGGATGCGCTGAACAACTTCTCCTCGACGGGCGCGATACTGAACATTCCCGCGATGGTGCTCGTGGCCCTCATGACGGTGATTCTCGTCATCGGCATCAAGGAGTCGGCGCGGTTCAACAACATCATCGTCTTCATCAAGATCGCGGTCATCTTCCTCGTGATCGGCGTTGGTTTCATGTACGTCAACACGGCCAACTGGCACCCGTTCATTCCGGCCAACACCGGCCACTTCGGCGAATTCGGATGGAGCGGCGTGCTGCGTGGTGCGGGCGTCATCTTCTTCGCCTACATCGGTTTCGACGCGGTGAGCACGGCGGCGCAGGAAGCGCGCAATCCGCAGCGCGACATGCCGATCGGCATCCTCGGATCGCTTGGCGTGTGCACGGTGCTCTACATCCTCATGGCGCTCGTCATGACGGGCATGGTGCACTACACCAAGCTGAACGATCCCGCGCCGATCCTCGTCGCCGTGGCGGCGGCGGGCTCCTCGCTGGCGTGGCTGCGCTACGCGGTCGAGATCGGTTCGCTGGCCGGACTCGCGTCGGTCGTGCTTGTGATGCTCATGGGCCAGCCGCGTGTATTCTTCTCCATGGCCAACGACGGGCTCCTGCCGCCGGTCTTCGGCAAGGTGCATCCGAAGTTCAAGACGCCGTACGTCACGACAATCCTCACCGGCACTGTCGCGATGATCGTCGCCGGCCTGCTGCCGCTCGGACTGCTCGGCCAGCTCGTCAGCATCGGCACGCTGCTCGCCTTCGTGATCGTCTGCGCCGGCGTGTGGATTCTTCGGGTGCGCTCGCCGGAGATTCCGCGCGCGTTCAAGACACCGCTCGTGCCACTCGTGCCGATCCTTGGCATCCTGAGCTGCCTCGGCCTGATGGCGGGCCTGCCGAAGGACACGTGGATCCGTCTCGTGATCTGGTTGGCGATCGGCTTCGTGATCTACTTTGCCTACAGCAAGAGCCACTCGCACATCGGACGCGGTAGCACCGATCACCACGTGGGCTGACCGCTCTCCCGCTCCACCACCGTACTAGATTGCAAGCGGCGTCCCTCGGGACGCCGCTTACTTTTTTGTCATCGACATGACCATCGACCTGCTGACGGTTCCCGCCGCGCGCCGCGCGGCCATTCTCGAGGTTGCGCCCGAGTTGCAGTCCGGGCGTCGCGTCGCACTCAGCACACACCTCAATGCCGATGGCGACGGCTGCGGGTCGGAGAGTGCCCTCGCGCGCCTGCTCGTTGCACACGGGCTCGAGGTGCGCATCGTGAACCCCACGCCGTGGCCGGAGATGTTCGACTTCCTGCTCGGCGACGAATTCGTGAACATGACGTCGCGCGGTTCGAAGGCGTTGAAGGACATCGATCTCCTGATGGTGCTCGACATCAGCGACGTGAAGCGCCTTGGTCATCTGACGGATTCGGTGCGCGCACTCACGGTACCGAAACTCGTGATCGACCATCATGTGGCGTCGGACGACCCAGCAGGGCCGCGTGGGCTGAGTGACACGACGGCGTGCGCGACAGCGGAACTGGTCTACGACATGGCGCAGGTGCTGGAGTGGGACATCACGCCGGCGGTCGCGCGGTCGCTGTACACGGGCATGCTCACGGACACTGGTGGCTTCCGTTTCAGCAACACCTCACCGCGCTGCCTTGCGGTCGCGGCGCAGTTACTGGCGTATGGCGTCGATCCGGAGGAGATGTACACGCGCATCTACGCGTCGGCGCCAGCAGGGCGTGTGCGGCTGATGGCCGATGTGCTCGCGACGTTGCAGGTGGACGAGGCGCACGGGCTCACGTGGCTCACGATGCAGGCCGATGCGCTCGAGAAATACTCGGTGAAGGCGGAGGATCTCGACGGGATCGTCGAACACGCGCGGTCGATTGCGGGAACGCGGATGGCGTTGTTCTTCCGCGATCTCGGTCATGGGAAGGTGAAGGTGTCGTTCCGTTCGATTGGCGGGACGGATGTGAATGCGTTCGCGCGCGAGTTTGGCGGTGGGGGGCATGCCAAGGCGTCAGGCGCCCTGATCACGGGAGAGCTGGCGGCGGTGCGGGATCAGGTTGTCGAAAGGGCGCGTGTCTTTCTCGATGAGTCGGCGAACAGCGGGCAAAAGGAAAGGGCAGAAGAAAACTGAAGAAGCAGGATCAGCACATCGTTTGATCCTGCTTATTCTCTTTGTTTCTGCCATTTCTCTTACCCGCTTTTCTCAACGGCGCGAGACGAGCTCGCCTTGCACGAGTTCTACCGGCCCTTTCCTATGACCTTGATGGTCTGGCGCACGCGGATGTCGGCTGACGATGCGCCGACCTCCAACGACACCGGCGCATTCTCGACGATCCAACCGTGCGTCGCCGCATCCCAATACGCGAGCGACTGCGCCGACAGGAGGAATGACACCGTGCGCGTCTCGCCGGGCTTGAGCGTGATGCGCCTGAAGCCACGCAGATCGCGCTTCGGACGCGAGACCCTGGACGCCGTGTGGCGCACGTACAGCTGCACGACTTCGCCGCCGGTGCGCTTGCCTGTGTTGGTGACGTCGACCTTGACCGTCACGGATCCGTCGGCGGCAAGTGCCGTCGTACTCGTGCGCAACTTCTTGTAGCCGAAGGTCGTGTAGCTCAAGCCGTGGCCGAAGGGATAGAGCGGCTTCCCCTCGAAGAAGCGATACGTGCGTCCCTTCATGTCGTAGTTCTCGAAGGGTGGCAGGTCCGTCGTATCGCGATAGAAGGTCACCGGCAAGCGGCCAGCGGGGTTGTAATCGCCAAAGAGCACGTCGGCGAGCGCAGTGCCACCGGCCTGGCCGGGGTACCATCCCTCGACGATTGCAGGCACGTGGTCCTGCGCCCAGTTCACGGCGATGGCGCTGCCATTGAGCAGCACGAGCACTGTCGGCTTGCCGACAGCGACGATGCGCTCGAGCAGGCGCTCCTGCGCGGCAGGCAGGTCGATACGCGTGCGATCGCCGCCCTTGAAGCCTTCGATGGCGACCGGCATCTCCTCGCCCTCGAGGCGCGCCGTAAGGCCGAGCACCATCACGACGGCGTCCGCTGTCTCCGCGGCGGCGACAGCTTCCGCTTCGAGCTTCTCGTGCGGCAGCGACAGGATGAGTTGCAACTGCGCGTCGCCATAAGTCTCCTGCGCTTCGACGCGAATGCGATAGCTCTTGGTAGCGTCGAGCTGCATCGACGCGCTCTGCACCGGGCGCGGATCGGGGAACTCGTCGTTGCGCTGCGCATACACCGAGCGAACGACGACGCTGTCGTCGACGAACAGCCGGAACTTCATCGTGCCGCTGAGACCCAGCCGATAGGAGCCGCTCTGCGGCGGACGAATCGTTCCCGTCCAGCGGACGCTGAAGTCGTTGGGGTTCAGTTCCGGACGCGGTGCGCCATCCGCCCATTCGGCGTCGATCGTCGAGTCGGTGCTCGTCAGCCACGGTGGACCGTCCATGCTCTGGCCGGCGAAGTACTCGACGCGAAGGCCCGGGGCGCCGTCGGGTCTCGTGAACATCGACGCCGGAGCGGCATCGAGTACGGGAAAGTCGTCGGCGAGATCGGAGCCGCGTGCGTAGATCACCTTCGTTCCAGCAGCCACCGCCTCACGAATACCGCGGAGTGGAGTGACAGCGTCCGACGGCTCGCCGTTGTAGTTGCCGAGCAGCATGCGCTTCTGGTCGGCGTTGGGGCCGATGACGGCGATGGTGCCGAGCGTCTTGCGGAGCGGCAACGCGTTGCCGGCGTTCTTGAGCAGCACGATCGATTCGCGCGTGACCTGTCGTGCGAGCGCCTTGTGCGACGCCTGGTCGAGCACCGAGTAGGGAATGCGCGCCCACTTCACGGTCTCCGGCGCGTCGAACATGCCGAGCTTGAAGCGCGCGAGGAACAGTCGCTTCACCGACGTGTCGATCTGCGCCTCGGTGATCAAACCCTGCTGCACAGCGTCGACGAGGTTGGGATAAACGCGTCCGCAGTCGAGATCCGTGCCGGCCTTCACCGCGAGGGCAGCCGCCGCCGCGGCGGTCGGCGCGATCTTGTGCCGGAGATAGATGTCGTCGATGGCGCCGCAGTCGGACACGATGTAGCCCGGGAACTTCCACTCGCCGCGAAGGATGTCCTTCTCGAGCTTGCCCTGCGCACATGCCGCCTGACCGGCGATGCGATTGTACGCGCACATGAGCGAGTACGCGCCACCCTCGCGAATGCCCACCTCGAAGTGCGGGAGATAGCTCTCGCGCAGGTCGCGCTCGCCGATGACGGCGTCGAAGGTGTGGCGCTCGGACTCCGGGCCGCTGTGAATCGCGAAGTGTTTTACCGTGGCGATCGTCTTGAAGTACTTCGGATCGGCACCCTGAAGTCCGCGGATGAACGGCACGGCAAGTCGCCCGCTGAGATACGGATCCTCACCGTAGGTCTCCTGTCCGCGTCCCCAACGCGGATCGCGGAAGAGATTGATGTTCGGCGACCAGATCGTGAGGCCCTGATAGCGCTGGTGGCTGTCCTGCCGCAGATACTCCTGGTGCTTTGCGCGGAACTCGTCGGAGATCACCGTGGCCATGCGGAAGATCAGGCTGTCGTCCCACGTCGCCGCGAAACCGATGGCCTGCGGAAAGACCGTGGCCAGACCGGAGCGTGCGACGCCATGCAGCCCTTCGTTCCACCAGTTGTACGCGGGGATGTCGAGCCGCTCGATCGCTGGCGCCACATCCTTCATCTGCGAGACCTTCTCGGCCAGCGTCATGCGGCCCACGAGATCATCCACGCGAGCGCTGAAGGGAAGGGACTCGTCGAGATACGGAAGCCTGACGGCCTGTGCGAGCGCGGGTCGCGGTGTGGTCGACACGATCGCGCACGTCGCCAGAATGACTGCGGCCAGTGCATGCGATCGGAGAGTGCTCTTCATGAATCCAGGCTCTCGCTGTTGGTGGAGTGGAGACGTCTGTGCTCGATGAGGCTCAGTGCTGCACGAGCCGCAGATAGGCTTCGGCATAGCGCCGGCCGAGTTCGCGCGCACCGGCCGACGTGAAGTGCGTGTTGTCGCCCTTGTCCTTCAACCCGTCGGACGACACGAAGGCGACGTTCGGCATCTGTGCCGCCAGCGCGCGATGCACCGAGTCGACGTGCATGCGCGGTGCATCCCACGGATTGCCGTCGAACCGGCCGAGCTGACCGATAAGGAAGGGCAGATCTGGCTTGCCGAGATCCGTGCGGAATCGCTCGATGAGTGCGCGCAGGCGTTGTTCGTATTGGGGCGCGGCGCCGGCGTTGCTATCCGACTCGCCCTGATGCCAGAGGATGGCCTCGAGTGTGCCGTCCTTCATGGCGGCGCGCGCTCTCGCGATCGCTTCGTCGTATGGATGCGTTTTCGTCGCCGCGTCGAGCGCGCCGGGTTTCCATGAGGAGATCGGTGATCCACCGACAGCTGCCGGCACGAGGCCGACGCGAATGCTGCTGTCGCTGTTCGCGATCGCGATACCAAAGCTGCGGCCTGGACCAACGCCGGCGATCGTCTTGTCGAAGTGCACTGGATCGACGGCAGGCTTCCACGTCTCCCGGCGATCAAACGCGAGCACGCGCGGATTATCGACGCGATCTTCGTCTTCGACCACACCGCGGCCGGCCATGTTCGATTGGCCGGCAAGCAGGAAGACGTGAAACGACGCGTGCGCCGGCTCGGGCGCCAGAGCAACTGGTGCACGCCCGCACGCCGCAAGGCCGAGCGCGGCAACGAGGAAGAGGAGGCGCGCCGTCAATCCGGTGTGACGCATCGTCTAGCATACGAACAGCGCACAGAGCGGGCAAGCACGCATGAGTACCACAAACTTTATCACTCTCGCCATCGATGTCATGAATTCCTTGACTCGCGGGTGAGAGGTCCTAATATCGGATCACTTCCACCCACGGCGATCGATGCAGTATTCCGAAGGTCTGAGCCATGATTCCGCGCCGCGATATCCCGCAGCCGAGGAGCGCGAGCTGGTGGCGCAGGAATTGTCGTTGCACTTCGCCGCCGATCATCTCAGCATGGATGAGTTGGAGGAGCGGCTCTCCCTCGTCTACGGCGCGCCGACGTCAGCGCAGTTGCATGGGCTCGTGGCGGATCTCCCCATGCTCGATCGTCACCGGCTCGACTCGGGCAACACGCCGTTGATGGCGCCGTCGGCGCTCGTTCCCGGCCGTGGCGTCGTGATCGCCTTCATGGGCGGTGCCGAGCGGACGGGGAGTTGGTTGGCTCCGCGCGAGCTCAAGGTGTGGGCAATTTGTGGCGGCGCGAAGATCGACCTGCGCGAGGCGAAGTTCGGCCCGGGAGTGACGGAGATCGACGTGACCGCACTGATGGGTGGCGTGGAGATCCTCGTACCGCGTGGCGTACGCGTCGAGACGCTCGGCGTCGCGGTGATGGGCGGCTTCGAGTCGAACGCTGGCGACGCAACGGCGCTCGACTCGTCTCAGCCCGTGCTGCGCGTCACTGGCCTCGCGATCATGGGCGGCGTCGAGGTGAAGGTGCTCAAGCCGGGCAAGCGAACGCTGAAGAAGTTCGAGGCGGCGATGGACGCGGTTCGTCGGCAGTTACTGCCGTAGCCAAGAGCAGGTTCCTCGAGTCGCTTGCTCCCTCGGAACGACACCGCGCTATCGAACGCGGAAGTTGGAGAGCGTATACCAGCTCTCGTCGTCGGCGATCATCGTCGAGCCGTCGAGCGCGATGCTCGTTGGATAGCCGAGTATAGGGTCGTAGCTCACGTCGACGCGCGCGGAGTGGTTGTCGATGGCGCTCGCGATGACGTTGAACATGCCGTCGACGGTTGGGAAGGTGCTGTTGAACGTCGCGGAGACGGCGTCGCCGTTGTCGGCGTACTTGCGACTCTCGACCGCGTTTCCGCGAACAACGACCACGACAGCGCGCGTGACCTCGCTGCCGCAGAAGCAGGAGAGCCTGAGCGTATAGTCGTAGGCGGCCGGCCGCTCGGAGGTCCACAAGAGGCGCGCGCGCGCAAAGTCCGACTCCGATTCCGTAATGGCGCTGCATCCGGCCTGGAGGAGCAGAACGGACAGTGCGATGCTGCGATGAAGGCGAGGGTAGGTCATATGTGCTCCGGCGTCGGCGGACTGAATGTGCCCGACTCGCCCAACCCACGGCCTGCTGGTACGGTCACTACACCGTGAGACTCACCGGCTCGGGGACGTCGATCGCATCCTCGATGACGAGCTTGAGACGACGTACCTTCATCGGCAGAAATCGCTGCAGCCTCGCGTAGCCGATCGTGGTTCCGGTCAACAGCGGACGCCACGCGCCGCCATCGGCGCCAAGGAGCGAATAGCGTGCGACGAGCTGACCCTTCGTGATGTCCTCCTCCAGGCGTGCCGCCGACACCTCCGTGGGACGTGCGAGCGTCATCTCCAACTCCGCCGTCCGCGCGCCCGTGACCTTCCACGTCGACTCGGCACCGGTCGCGACGTTCGGTTCCTTCAGCGTATTCAGCTGCGAGCGGAACGCCGTGAGTCGAGCGACGTCGGTGTCGTGCAGCAGGCCGTCGCGCGTGGGAGGCACGTTGAGCAGCAGCTTCGCGTTGCGGCCGACCGAGAGGTGATAGAGATCGACAAGGTCGTCGACGGTACGCACCTTCGCGTCGTCGGCCGGATGATAGAACCAACCTGGCCGAATCGATGTGTCGCATTCAGCGGGCCGCCACACCGTGCCGTCGGGACTCCCGTGCTGCAGCGCGTCGATGATGCCATTGCCACTCGCGCCGGGATACGTCACGATCGATGGGTCGACGGTGGACCAGTTGGGATCACCCGCGGCACCCTGTTCGTTGCCGCACCAGCGAACGTCGGGGCCCGCGTCGGAGAAGATGACGGCTTCCGGTTGATGACGCCGCACGATGGCGAACGTTCGTGGCCAATCATAGACCTGCTTCTTGCCATTCGGTCCCTCGCCGTTGGCACCATCGAACCACACTTCGGCGAGCGGACCGTATCGCGTCAGCAGCTCCGTGAGTTGATCGCTGTACAGATCGTTGTAGACCGCCGAATTGCCGTACGCTGCGTTGTTGCGATCCCACGGCGAGAGATAGAGTCCAGGCCGCAGTCCTTCTGCGCGACAGGCGTCGACCATCTCGCGCACGACGTCGCCGCTACCACCACGCCACGGACTCTTCGCCACGGTGTGATCCGTCGTGCGGCTCGGCCACAGACAGAATCCGTCGTGATGCTTGGCCGTGAGGA
Source organism: Gemmatimonadaceae bacterium (assembly GCA_039915865.1). Classification (GTDB taxonomy): domain Bacteria; phylum Gemmatimonadota; class Gemmatimonadetes; order Gemmatimonadales; family Gemmatimonadaceae; genus AG11. The sequence continues at coordinate 28,047 of JBDSML010000089.1, forward strand.
TCACCGAGCGGAAGCCAGCAGCACGCGCCGTGCGCGCCCATTGGCGTGCGTCGAGATTCACCGGGTTGAAGATCGCGGGACTCTCCCTGCCGTCGCCCCACTCGCGATCGGTGAAGGTGTTCACCCCGAAATGCAGGAACATCGCGAGCTCGTCGCGCTGCCATTGCAGCTGCGAGGACGAGGGCAGGGCACGTGTGCGACGAATCGTCAGCGCGGGCAGTCGGGTTGACATCAGCCCCGCGGCGACCGAGGCGGCGCCCGCGCGAACGAAATGACGTCTGTTCATCGACCGCACCAGTGACGCATCAGTTCCAGGTGAGGGAACGCAACTGGTCGAGGTTCACGTTGCCGCCGGAGAGCACCGCGGCGACGCGCGACCCCTCGGGTAACTTGACCAATCCATTCATCAACGCGGCAACGGGCGCAGCTGCAGCACCTTCGACGACGAGCTTGGCGCGCTCCATCACCCACAGCATCGCGTCGAAGATCTGGCGATCGGGCAGCGTGACGATGTCGTCGACGAACCGCTGCACGACGGAGAAGTTCAGTACCCCGGCGCGACGCACGCGAAGCCCGTCAATGACGGTATTGCACTCGATGGTCTGCAGCGAACCCGCATCGAGACTGGCCTTCATGGCGGGACCGTCGGACGACTCCACGCCGATGACCTTGATCTTCGGGTTGAAGCTCTTCACGGCCATCGATACGCCGGCGATCAGTCCACCACCCCCGATCGGTACGATGACCGCGTCGACCTCGGGCCAGTCCTGAATGATCTCGAGGCCGAGCGTGCCCTGGCCCGCGATCAGCTGCGCGTCATCGAACGGATGGACGTACGTCAGTCCCTCATCGCGCACGAGCTCCCTGGCCTTCTCGTTCGCCTCGTCCCAGATGTTGCCGTGCAGCACCACTTCGGCACCATACGCTTTCGTTGCTGCGATCTTGGAGGGTGTCGCGTTCGTCGCCATGCACACCACGGCGCGGATGCCGTAGATGCGTGCGGCCAACGCGACGCCCTGCGCGTGATTGCCAGCCGACGAGCACACGACGCCGCGCTTCTTCTCGTCTTCCGACATCTGCGCAAACTTGTTCAACGGGCCGCGAATCTTGTACGAGCCCACGGTCTGGAAGTTCTCGGCCTTCAGTCGAACGTCGTAGCCTGTCAGCTCGCTCAACTGCCGAGAGGTGAGCAGCGGTGTGTGCTTGATGTGCGCAGCAATCCGTGCCCGCGCCTCCTCATAGTCGCGCAGCGTCAACGTCAGCATCAGGTCTCGCAGGGAAAGTAGAGAAGCAACATAGTCAGCGGCACACCGGCGCCGGCGCGATGGCGTCGGTGCGCCGCATTGGCACGACCTCGAGAAACTGCACGCGTGCCGGCTCGGTGGGTGCGAGCGTGATGCTCACACGGAGGTCGCCGTTGTTGCAACGCATGCGCCACCGTCCGCGCAGGGCATTCTCGACGACGAACGGTCCTTCGTCGCGACAGTCTTCGGCCGCCTTGATCCACGGACCCGCCATCGCGATGCGCCGGCGATCCTTCGACTCGTCGAGATAGAGATTCATCGCGGCGATGCTGTCGGCAAGTGCGTCGTTCCACGTCGTCACGAGCCGCGACACCTGATCGTGCATCTCGGTGAGGACCGGCGCGGGCTGCGGGGCGCGTGCCGTGAGACCACCGGTCTTCGACAGCGCGTCGAGCGCCAGCGTCGTCACGTTGCCCCAGCTCGTGTACGTGAGATTGCCGACCGCGACGATGCCGACGCCGTAGTCGGGAAGCCAACGCATGGTGGAACCGAATCCGGGCAGGCCGCCGTTGTGCGACACGGAGCTCGGAAAGAGACACGTCTGTCGCACGCCGAGTCCGAAGCCGTAGCCACCGGCGCTCAGGACGACGGATCCCGCCACCGTGTCGCGCACGGCGGTCGCGCCGTTGTAGCGCGTGACCTGCTGCATCTCGCGGCGCGACGCACGACGCAAGGGACCACCCTCGGCGCCGTCGCGCGCGGGCCAGGCGTCGAGCATGAAGCCGACCCACTTGCCGAGATCACTGACTGTCGTCAACACGCCACCCATCGATCCGAACGCGCCGTCCGGCAGCTGCGTCTCCTCCAGCCACGTATTGTCCTGCCGACGATAGCCGTGCGCAAGCCGCGCCGCCGGAACGTGACGGACCTCGAGTGTGGTGGAGCGCATGTCGAGCGGTTGCAGGATGCGCTCGCTGACGTACCGCGCATACGGCATCTTCGACACGTTCGCCACGATGCGTCCGAGGATCGCGAAGCCGTAGTTCGAGTATTCGTACGACGTGCCGGGCGACGTCGAGAAGGGGATGCCGCTCCGCATCATGCGCGACAGCTCGTCGTCGGTGTCGGCGAGCTGCTGGTCACCCCACGGATTGTCCTCGGGAAAGCCCGCCGAATGCGACAGCAGATGCCGGATCGTCAGCTTCGGCGAGTCACCGGTGGGGTATCGCAGGCCCTTGAGCTCCGGCACGTAGCGTTCGGCCGGATCGTCGAGCGAAAGCCCACCCTCGTCGCGCAGTTGCAGGATGGCCACGGCGGTGAAGCTCTTCGTCATCGACGCGATGCGGAATACCGTCGACGTGTCCACGGGCGCGCCGGTCTTCACGTCGCGGACTCCGACGACGCCCAGATGCGCGAGGCGCCCGTCGATGACGATGCCGTAGGCGATGCCTGGCGCCTTCGACTGATCGGCGAACGCGCGCATCAGCCGGTCGATCTCGGGAAAGGCCGCGCTGAGCTTCGCGACACGATCCGGATCGGCGAACCTTGCTGGCGGCGCGATGTTGCTCGGGCGCGCCGCCTGCGCTCCTGCAACTGCCGGCGCACAGACGCACAACGCACACAGCGCGCGGCGCACGACGCGCCCTTTCGCGGCGAACATCATTGGTGCAGCTGCGCTTTCACCGCATCGACGAGCCGAGTCTCGAGGACACCTCGCGTCGTGCAGCGGGAGTACTCGCGCGAGAAGGCGACCGGCTTGGCCATCGCCTCGAACATCGTCTCGAACTTGGTGATCCCGCCCTCTTCGGGCTTGAGCTGCACGCTGATGGTGAAGTGAACATCATAGGAATCCGCGTTCTCGCCGATCTGCGTATTGCCGCAGTCGATGAACCGGCTGAGGGGCGTCGTGCCGAGCTGGCGACGCAACTTCAATCCGTCGTTGGAAATGACGTGCGTGACCGTGTCCACCCCGGTGATCGGGATGGACAGCGCCTCGAACGCGGCCGGCATCGCAAGCCAGACCTTGTCGATCGGCGCCGAAACGCGACTGACGTGGGCGTAGGCGTTCGACGTGAGTGTGAGGTTTCCGCCGCCAGTTCCGACGATGCGCACTGTTTCGTCGGGGCGACTGCTCGTGCCGCCGGACGATGCACACGTCGACAGCGCGATCAACGACAGGACTCCGAGTGCGCGCATGAACTCTCCAAGTGGGGTAGTCGGGGACGATGCGCAGCCACCCACGGAGTGTCAAGCTCGACGCAGCTCGCATAACGCCGAGCTCAGTGCGCCGGAAGCAGGCCCGCGCGCCAATGCATGACGTTCAGCAGCAACGGCGAATTCTGCGTCGCATTCGGAGCGTTCATTCCCATTGGGCGACGCACGGCGCCGGAGAGCTGCGCCGAGAACATCGCCGCCTCTCCGAAGACCGCAACGCGCCCTCCGCCTACTCGAGCGCGGCGCCCTGCAGCATGCCGTCCGCGGGGAAGTGTGGCGTCGCCTCGCTGAACTTCCGCGCGTCGAGGGGGAGCATGAGCTCCGTCTGCGGCGCGAGCACGAGCAATGGTCCTCCGGTGGCGCGGGGTGCGAGCGGTGGCCGGCAGAGGGCATCGTCGTGCGTCTGCGGCGGTGCGACGAACGGCAGCGCGAGACGTGCCGCGAGCGCCACGTGCAGGTCGACGGTTCCGCACACAGGTCGACCCGTTCCCTGACGAGCGCTGTGGGGCGCCGGAGCATGCTGACAGCAGCAGCGCGGCAAGGAGATCAGCTCGACGCATCGCGAACCTGGTGGGAGGGCCGGCGAATCTAGACCGGCGTCATCGCGCCCGGTAGTTATTCTTCGGGATGTCCACCACACTTCAGGAGCGCGTCGCCAAGACGCTGTCTCAGATACGAAATACGCGCACCGGCGCCGACGTCTACTCCACGCAGCAGGTTCGCGACATCGGCGCGACGCCCGACGGCCGAGTGCACCTGACGCTGTTGCTCACCAAGGACGACGATCCGGCGTTGGCGCGCACGGTCCGCCAGGAGATCGAGAAGATCGATGGCGTGATCGACGTCCAGCTCGACGTGAAGCCGGTGAAGCTCCCTGACGCCCCCAAGCAGGGACGCGCACCGCTACCCGTGATGGACCAGGCTCCTGCCGCGCCGGCGCGCCCGTCGGCTCCGACGCCGAAGAAATATCCCAACCTCGGCAAGATCATCGCGGTGTCTTCGGGGAAGGGTGGCGTGGGCAAGTCGACGGTCGCCGTGAACCTCGCGGTGTCGCTCGCGCGGAGCGGCGCGCGCGTCGGGCTGATGGACGCCGACATTTACGGACCGAACATCCCGCGCATGATGGGCGTGTCCGGCCAGCCGCCGGTGATCAACGAGAAGATCGTCCCGCTCGAGGCACACGGCGTGAAGATCATCTCGCTCGGCATGATGATCGAGCCCGACCAGCCGGCGATCTGGCGCGGACCGATCGTGATGAAGATCATCAACCAGTTTCTCGGCGACGTCGCGTGGGGGCAGCTCGACTACCTCTTCGTCGACATGCCGCCCGGCACCGGCGATGCGCAGTTGTCGCTGGTCCAGGCGACACTGGTGGACGGCGCATTGATCGTGACGACGCCGCAGGAAGTCAGCGTCGGTGATGCGCTGCGCGGCGTGAAGATGTTTCAGCGGGTCGGCGTTCCGGTGCTCGGCATCATCGAGAACATGAGCTGGTTCGAGTGCCCACACTGCGGCAAGCCCTCGGCGCTGTTCGGCACGGGGGGCGGCGAGCGACTCGCCAAGGCGGTCGAGCTTCCGTTGCTCGGTCAGGTGCCACTGTATCCACGCGTCATGGAAGGCGGTGACACCGGCGCGCCAATCGTCTCGTCGGATCCGTCGTCATCGGCAGCGCGGGCACTCGAGAAGATCGCGACACAGGTTGCCGCGGCAGCGATGGCCCTCACACCTGCCTGATCGGTAGCATGTCAGAACCCCAGCTCCTCGGCAGCTCGCTTCCGCTCGAGCCGCACGAGGGGTTGGCGACCGTCGCCGTCACGAGCGAGTGGGAGTCCGCTCACCTCATCAACGATCCGCTGCCGCAGACCATCGCGCGGATCGCACTGCCGGCGGTGGCGTCGTCGCTGTTGATGACGCTGTTCTTCTCGGTCGACACCTTCTGGATCGGCACGCGCCTCGGCTCCACGGGACTCGCCGCCGCGTCAACGGCGGTGTTCTGGATCTGGCTGCTCATCTCGATCGCCGAGATGGTCAATGTGGGGCTGACGGCGGTTGCGGCGCGGCGGTACGGCGAGGGTCGCGCGCCGGAGGCAGCACGTATCGCCGGCGACGCACTGATGCTCTCCCTCGTGCTCGGCGTGCTCTGCGCGATCATCGGGTTGGCGCTGTTGCCGAAGATGTTCGGTCTCATGCACACGCCACCGGAGGTCGCAGCGCTCGGCGTCCGCTATCTCGGGACATACCTGCTCGGTGCACCGCTCATCTTCGGCTTTTTTGCCGTCGACGCCGCGTTCCGCGCGGCAGGCGATACACGGACGCCGTTCCTGCTGCTGAGCGCTTCGGTCGGTGTCACGCTCTTTCTCGATCCCATTCTCATCGTGGGTTGGGGTCCGATTCCGGCGATGGGGATGTCAGGCGCGGCGATCGCAACGATCAGCACACGCGCCGTCGCATTCGCGCTGGGGCTCACGATCGTCGGCAGACGGGGTGTCCTGAAGATCGGTCGCCCGGATTGGCGGACGCTGCTGCAGGTCGTGCGCATCGGACTTCCGACCGCGGTGACAGGTGTGGTGTTCTCGCTCATCTACGTTCTGGTGACGCGAACGGCAACGCAGTTCGGGACGCCGGCGCTCGCGGCGCTTGGCATCGGCCATCGTGTGGAGAGCTGGCTATTCATGATCGCCGTCGGCTTCGGCGCCGCGACCGCCGCCGTCGTCGGCCAGAATCTCGGGGCCGGCAGGCCCGATCGCGCGGCGCGCGCCGGTTGGCTGTCGGTCGGGTTCTGCACGCTGTTCGGCGTGGCCGCGTGCGTGATCGAACTGCTCATTCCGGAGCGATTCGCGTCGATCTTCAGCCACGATCCCGCCGTGATCGCCGAAGGGGCGAAGTATTTGCGCATCGCGGCATTCTCTCAGCTGGGTATCTGTGCCGAGATTGTGCTCGAGGGCGCGCTCGGCGGGGCGGGGCATACGTTGGCTCCGATGCTGACGTCGACGTCGATCACCGCGCTCCGGATTCCGGTCGCGGCATGGGCAGCGGCGCGGTATGGTACTACTGGTCTCTGGTGGACGATCTCGCTGACGGCCATCGCTCGTGCGGTGGGAATGATGATCATCTGGCGCGCCGGCAAGTGGAAGCGAACGTCGATCGCCTGAGGAGGCGAGCATGACGCGCATCATCACGCTGCTCACGGATTTCGGGACCGCCGATGGATACGTCGGTGAGATGAAGGGCGTGCTCGCGGCGAACGCGCCCGACTGCTCGCTCATCGACATCGCGCACGATGTGGCGCCGCACGACGTGGATGGTGGCCGACTTGCCCTCGCGCGCTATTGGCACCGCTTCCCCGTGGGCACCGTCCATCTCGCGGTGGTGGATCCCGGCGTCGGCGGGACCCGTGCCGCGCTCGCGGTCGAGAGCGAGGGACGCTTTCTCGTCGGCCCCGACAACGGCATCCTCTCGCCGGCGATGCTGCATCCAGGTGCGCGATGTGTGTCGCTGGCGATTCCGGCGTCGGCCGCACCAACCTTTCATGGGCGTGACGTCTTTGCGCCGGCGGCCGCCAAGCTCGCACAGGGTGTCGCGCTCGATGCGCTCGGGACGGTGTGCACGGAGCCCATCATTCGGCGGACGCCGGAGGCCACGCGTCGCGCCGACGGTGCGATTGCCGGCGTGATCATCTCGATCGACCGGTTCGGCAACCTCGTCACCAACCTTGTGTCGCGACACGGCGGCACGATCGAGGTGGCAGCGCAGGCGGTGCCCATCCGCCGAAGCTACGGTGACGTCGAGCCGGGAGAGGTTGTTGCGCTCGTGGGATCGAGCGGGCTGGTGGAGATCGCCGCGCGCGATGGCTCGGCGGCGACCGTTCTTCGAACTGCGCGCGGTGACACGGTGGTCTTGCGTCCCAACGCGTGACCAAGAGCAACTACCTCGACTTTGCTCGGGACGACACACCGGTGCAACCTCAGTGCGCCTGCTTGTATTTGGACATCGACGGCGTGCCCGGCCCTTCGTCGGAGACGATCCGCCCCAGATAGACAGCGCCTTTCAAGGGACCGACCGCGCCACTTCCCAGATGCAGTTCCGACGCGAACTCGCCGCCCGCGAGCAGCACCAGCATCGTGTAGTACATCCACGACAGCAGGGCGATGACGCCACCGATGGTGCCATACGTCTTGTTGAACGCGCCGAAGTTCTGCACGTAGACGCGGAAGAGCAGCGTCGCCAGCAGCCACAGCGCGGTCGTCACGACCGAGGCGATGATGACGTGCGACCAGCGCTGCTGCACGTTGGGCAGCAGCTTGAACAGCGTCACGCACAGCGCGATGATCAGCAGCAGCGCGATGAACGTCTGCACCACGTTCAGCGCGGTCGTCCCGAGGACGCTCAGGCCGAGCGTGCGTCCGATGAACAGGGCGATTGTGCCGCCGTCGAGGAACACGAGCGTTGCGGCGAAGACGATCGCGCCGGCGAGGAAGAGGCACGCGAGTCGCAGCGCAATGCGCTTCCACCGTGGCCGTGTTTCGCTGACGTCGTACGCGACGTTGAGCGCATCCATCAGCGTGCCAAAAATGGCCGAGCCGGACCATCCGGCGAGCAACGCTCCCACGGACATGATGCCGACGCCGCCACTCGTCGTGATGATCTCGGTCAGGGTGCGCCGCAGGAGGGAGAGCGCGTCAGCCGGTATGGTGGTGGAGAGGCGCTGCAGCAACGCTTCCATCAGCTCCTGTCCGTTGCCGACGAGGCCGAGCAGCGGTGTCAGGAAGAGGAGAAGCGGAAACAGCGAAAAGAAGAAGTAGTACGCCGTTTCGGCGGAGAGTGAGAGGATTCTGTCCTCCTTGATCTCGCGAAACGTCTTCTTGACGAGTGGAACGACGCTGTAGCCCTTGATCACCATGGCGCCGGAAGGGGCAAGGCGCGGGCCAGCCAGTCTCAACGTGTAGAGCGCTGAACCTCGATCTGCCCGAACAGCGTCTCGGCACGCACCTTCAGCTTGAACGGCGCGGTGTCGTAGTTCGGAGAGTACCAGCCGTCATCGCGCTTCTCGAGGCCGGAGTGCTCGAAGCCGGCCATCACGCGCTGGACGTCGACGCGCACGCCGACGTCCGGCGGCACACGCAGCGTGAGCTTTCCGACGACGAGCCGCGTCGTCACCGTGAGATCGCGCGTCCACGTGCCGCTGAAGTCCAGGTCGACGCTGCCGACGCCACCACGCACACGAATCTGGTCAGCATTCGCGTTGGCCAGTTGACGTGCGCTGAAGTCCGCGGCGCCGACGTTCACCTCGAGCTCGCGCATGTGGACGCGATTGAGGCGCGAGAAGAGCAACATCGCGTCCGTCGCGCCACACTCGAGACGCACCGACGTCAGCGACATGTCGCCCAGATCAAGTACCGACTGCGTGCCGCCGAAGTCGAGGTCCAGGTCGAGTGGAACGGAGCGGGGCAGCGTGAGTCGCAGCTCACCCGATTCGCCGTTCGTCGACGCCGTTCGTAGCCCGGTACCGCGGGATTCGAGTCCGAGCGCCGCCACGCGCTGGTCGGCGTCGTACTGGTGAAGAGGAACGGACCGATTCTCGTCGTAGCGGAGATGCATGGCATACAGGAACGGGTCGCTCGTACCGCGCACGTCCACGCGTCCGGCGCCGTACTGCACGCGAACGCGCTGCGGCTGTGTGTCGCGAAGTTGGCGCGAGATGTCGACGGTCCGCCACGCCGGCGCGCTCTGCGCGAACGCGGGCAGTGGAACGAGCGACGCAAGCGCGGCGAGCATTCGGAGTTTGCGCATGTCAGCGAGCCTCACGGGCTGCGCCAGCGGTGCGGCGCGCCGCCACGACACCCGCGACGGGGGTCGGAGTCTGCCATGCGGCAAGCTCGACGGGCCGAATACCACTGGCAATGCGCCGATGCGTTCCGGCGCGTGAGAGAATGGCCGAGCCGAGACCGAGTGTCATGGCGGACCACGTGACGGCGACGGCAGCGGCGCGAACGACTGTCGCCGCCAGCGGCGCACCGACCATCAACGCCGCGATCATCCACAGCGCGAAGAACACCGCGATCCCGATGGCCATCGCGCCAAGCGAACGCGCGCGCGCAGAGGCGCTGTTGCCGTGCCACACGGCGCCGCCGACGAGACGCGACACCGCAAGGAATCCGAGCGTGACGAGCCCCGCGCACGCGATGGCGTACGCGACGATCGCGAATGGAATCAGCAGGATGCCGATGACGGTGAGCGCGAGCGCCACGATCAGGAGCAGCATCGCGGGCAGCACGACGAGCTGACCGAGCACGCCATACCAGAACGCACGAGCGAACTGTCGCTGGATCGTCGCGACGACTTCGTCGAGGTTCGGGCCGGCGAAGAGGAGCACACCCAGTGCAATGACGAGCAGGATGGCGAACGTGCCAGCGACGACGCGCGCTGCACCGGCGGCGCGTTGCGCGGGCGTGCGCGTATCCGCCACGACCTTCGGCGCCGTGAGAATGCTCGGCAACGCGGTCATCGTGCGGATCTCTCCGAGCACCTGGCCGCTGTCGGCGTTCACTCGACCGCCGACGGCGAGGGCACTCCCGGTGATGACGCCACCTTTGTGAACGATCACGTCGCCGCTGAGGCTGACGACCGATCCTTCCACTCGTCCGAGCACGTCGACTCGGCCTTGGGCGACGACGGTGCCGTGGACCGTTGTGTTGGCGGGAATGGTGCGCGCTCCGGGCGCAACGCTGTCGGCGGGTGGGACGCCGACGATCTGCTCGCCCTTGGCAAGGCGCTCGAGATCACGGTTCAGGTCGCTCTTGCTCGCGCCACTGCCCTGAGCGGCCAGCGCTCCGGGACACAGGAAAAGCGCGGCGACCAGGATGCGAATGCGGGCCGACATCCTACTGACGGCCGACGGCAGCCAGTCGCCGGATTCCGGCGACCGTTCCAAAGGCAGTGAGGACGAACCCGACCAGCAGCAGGGAGATGCCGATTGCCCCGGTGGCTTGCAGCGCGGCCAGCGCCGATTCGCCAAGGAGGGAAACCGCCAGGTCTCGTGCCGCCCCGACGACGACGCCGCGGAGCCGGTCGCCGAGCAACCCGGTGATGAAGACAGCTGCGTCGCCCTGCGTGGCGAGCCAGATGAGGCCGAGCGTGAGGACGCCGGCCGCGGACGTGAAGATCGCGGCCGCAGCAGCGCGCGCCGGTCCGGCCTGCGGGAGCCATCGCGAGACGGAATCTCGCGCGGCGACGTGCGCCGGCACGAACACCGGCACCTGCGCCATGACCCTGTCGGCCAGGCGCGAGTCCGGAGCGAAGTGGGGCAGCGCCTCGAGCGCATCCACGACGACCCGGGCGTCCTCGACCTGCTCTCGACACTCCGCGCATTCATCGATATGCGCACGAAGTGGGGCGACGCCGAATCCGGCTTCGCCGTCGACCAGGAGGTCGATCTCGTTGGGGAGGAGGTGTCTGTGGTTCATGGGCTATGGACCCTGTACGCGAGGTGAGAGTGCTTGGTTTCAACGGCGCAAATCGGCCTGCGGGCGGTCATTCCCGGGTATGCTCCAGCGCCCGGCGGAGTTCATGCCGGGCGCGATGGATGTAGGTCTTGACGGTGCCCAGGGGCAGGTCGAGGGTGCTGGCGATCTCCTCGTACGACCGGCCCTCGACGTGCCGGAGCATGATGCAGGATCGGTACTCGGGGCGAAGGCTGGCGATGGCGCGCTCGATGGCCGAGCCGAGTTCCTTGGCCTCCATCTCCTCGAGGGCGTTCTCGGAGTCGTCGCTGATGTCGAAGCGGGACGAATCCACCTCGCCGGCGGTGGTGGCATGCGGCGAGCCGTCGATGCTGACGGTGTCGAGCTGTCGCTTGCGGAGGTAATCGATTGCGACGTTGTTGGCGATCTTGAACAGCCAGGACGAAAACTTGAAATCCGTACGGTACCGGTCGAGATGCGAGAGCACCTTGACGAAGGTGTCCTGTGTCAGGTCCTCGGCGAGCTCGCGATTGCGCACCATGCGAAAGACGAGCGAGAAGACCGGTCGCTCGTAGCGTTTGATGAGCTCACGATGCGCTGCGTCGCGACCCTCGAGGGCGAGGGCGACGACATCGGCATCGGGGAGGTTAGCGAGGTCGAGGGCGCGGAGCATCAGGGAGAGCGGGGACCGCGCAGCTCAGAGTCGAGCGTTCGTCGCGCTGTCCGAAAAGTATGTGCGGCTCACGCTGCAAACCAGCCGCGTGCTTGCCCAGCCTGTGGCGGCCGGCGAGCTTTCTCGCATGTCTCAAACCGAGGTCGAGGAACGGCGCGCTGAGCTTGCCGCAGAGGGTGGATCGGAGAAGCGCGCGTACGTGCGGACGGTGTTCGAAGAGATCGCGCCGCGCTACGACCTGCTCAATCATCTCCTCAGCCTCAACATCGATCGCATGTGGCGCCGCCGAGCGCTGCGCGCGCTCGATTGGGCGCGAGTGCCCGAGGGCCGGTATCTCGACCTCTGTGCGGGAACACTGGACGTCGGCGCGGAGTTGACCCGGCAGTCGGGGTTTCGCGGCTTCATCGTGGGGGCGGATTTCGCCGTGCCGATGCTACAGGCAGGTGTGGGCAAGGCACCGGTGACCAAGCTGGCGCCAGTCGGTGCGGACGCCCAGCTGCTTCCGTTGCGCGATGGGAGCATGGATGGCGCGACGGTGGCGTTCGGCATTCGGAATGTCGCGTCGCTCGACGTCGCGCTACGAGAGGTTCATCGCGTCCTCGCGCCGGGTGCGCGGTTCGTGATTCTCGAATTCACGACACCGTCGTCGTTCGTCGTTCGCACGTTCTATCACTTCTACTTTCACCACCTGTTGCCGCTGATCGGGGGATTGATCAGCGGACATCACACGGCGTATCGGTATCTGCCTCGCTCGGTGGCAAACTTTCCCGCCGAGCCTGAATTGGCGACGCGCATGTCGGCGGCGGGGTTCACGGATGTGCGGTGGGAGCCCTTGAGCTTCGGCATTGCGGCGATTCACGTTGGGACGAAGGCGTAGTTCAGAAAAGCCAACTACGCAACGCAGAAGGACGCAGGCTTCGCATCGCAGAAGGTCGCAATAACTGCGTGACTCGGCGGTTGCGCAGCCTGCGTCGCGCCCACAGGGCGCGCAGCGTTGTGTAGTTCCGCTCGCTCATGCGGGATGACGGTAAATCACAACCACACAGCCAAGTGTCTCTCGATAGTCTCCGGGAATTCATCGAAGCAATCGACGCCGCGGGCGAGCTCGTTCGGATCAAGGAGCCCGTGCGCGCGCATCTGGAACTGTGCGAGATCAGCGACCGCGTGATGAAGATGCCGGGCGGCGGGCCTGCGCTCCTGTTCGAGCACGTCATCCTCAAGGATGGATCGCGCTCCGCATACCCGGTGGGCATCAACCTCTACGGCTCCATGTCGCGGATGGCGATGTCGCTCGGCGTGGAGAAGCTCGACGACCACGGTGACCGCATCACCAAGCTGCTCGACCTCAAGGTACCGGAAGGCATCATGGGCAAGCTGTCGATGCTGCCGAGGTTGATGGAGGTGGCGAAGTTTCCGCCGCGCATGACGACGTCGCCGCGATGTCAACAAGTGATCTGGCGCGGCGATGAAGTGGATCTCGACAAGCTGCCCATCATCACCTGCTGGCCCGAGGACGGCGGTCCATACATCACGCTGCCGATGGTGATCACGAAGGATCCCGCGCGCGGCATCCGGAACGTCGGCATGTATCGCGTCCAACAGATGGGAAAGAACACGCTCGCGATGCACTGGCAGCGGCACAAGGTCGGCGCCGCGCACTGGCGCGAGATGGCCGAGCGCGGCGAGACGATGCCGGTGGTGATTGCGATCGGTGCGGATCCGGCGTCGATCTATTCAGCAAGTGCGCCGCTGCCGCCCACCGTCGACGAATTCATCTTCGCCGGTTTCCTGCGCCGGAAGCCCGTTCAGCTGGCGAAGGCGATCAGCTGCGATCTCGAGGTGCCGGCGGAAGCAGACTTCGTGATCGAGGGCTACATCGATCCCGCGGAAGCGCTCGTGATGGAGGGGCCGTTCGGCGATCACACCGGGTTCTACTCGCTCGCCGATCTCTATCCGCTCGTCCACGTGACGACCGTGACGATGCGCAGTGATCCGATCTTGCCATGCACCATCGTCGGTCGTCCACCGATGGAAGACTTCTATCTCGGCCACGCCACGGAACGAATTTTTCTTCCACTGCTGAAGCTGACGATCCCCGAGATCGTCGACTACCACATGCCGGCCGAGGGAATCTTTCACAATCTTGTGTTCGTGAGCATCAGGAAGGAGTATCCGGGGCAGGCGTACAAGGTGATGAACGCGATGTGGGGGCAGGGGCTGATGTCACTGGCGAAGGTGCTGGTGATCGTCGACGACTGGGTAGACGTGCGCAATCCGCAGGAGGCATGGTGGGTGGCACTCAACAACATCGATCCCGAGCGGGACACGCGATTCACGATGGGGCCGATGGACGTGCTCGATCATTCGTCGCGCGCGTTCACGTATGGCTCGAAGATGGGGATCGACGCGACGCGCAAGCTTCCCGAGGAAGGCTTCACGCGCGACTGGCCAGCGGTGATCGTGATGGACGACGCGACGAAGCGGTCGGTCGACGCAATGTGGCCAGCCCTGGGTATCGAGTGACGCTGCGATGACGGAGCGGACGACGCAACAGCCGCCGCGCGAAGGACAGACGTTCGAGGGCGTGACGCGATTCTCGACGTATGCGAGCTTCGTCAAGCTGCCGCATACGGTGTTCGCGCTGCCGTTCGCGATGATCGGGGTGATTCTCGCGTCGTATCAGTACGCGGTGACGCCCGGCACGGTCGGTTGGACGATCGTCGCGTTCACGGCGGCGCGCTTTGCGGCGATGGGGTTCAACCGCATCGTCGATCGCGAGTACGACGCCAGGAATCCGCGCACGGCGACGCGGGAGATACCGCGCGGCGCGCTGTCCGTGCGCCAGGCGACCGTCGCCGTGATCCTGGCATCGGTGCTGTTCATCGTTGCCGCGGCGGAGCTCAACCCCCTGTGTCTCGAGCTGGCGCCGGTCGCGCTGGCGTGGGTGTTCTTTTATAGCTATACCAAGCGATTCACGCGCTTTGCGCACATCGTGCTCGGCATCGGCATGTCGATCGCGCCAGTGGGTGGCTATCTCGCGGTCGCTGGTCGCTGGAGTCATCCCTGGTGGCTGCTGTGCGTGTTGGCGACAACGGTGATCACGTGGGGCGCGGGGTTCGACATCCTCTACGCGCTGCCCGACATCGCCTTTGACAAAGCGAACGGGCTGCACTCCATCCCGGTGGCGTTCGGTGAGAGTGGCGCAATCACTTTCGCGCGCCTTTTGCACGTGATCACGGTGGTCTGCCTCGCGCTGATCGGGCTTTCGGTGTTCGGGAACGCGAATCTATCATCGCTGCTGTATTGGGCGGGTGTGCTCGTCGCGACCGCATTGTTGCTGTACGAGCACTCGCTCGTGCGGCCAGGTGATCTCTCCCGTCTCGACGCCGCGTTCTTCACGATGAACGGCATCATCAGCCTGTCACTCTTTGCATTCGTGCTGGCGGGTCGCCTGCTGGCTGGATGGGCGCCGTATTCCGCACAGCCGCAATGAGGGCATTGCCGCTCGTCATGGCCATCACGGGCGCATCGGGCGCTCCGTACGCCGTGCGCCTGCTCGAGCAGTTGCTCGTTGCCGGACAGCCGGTGCAACTCATTCTTTCGTCGCACGGACTTCGACTGCTGCAAACGGAGACCGACGTCATGAGCGAAGCGGATCTTCGTGCCACGGTCGGTGCGGAGCGGTGGGATGCTCTCGTGACGTCGTTCGACGACGGCGACCGCGGCGCGGCGCCCGCATCGGGCTCGGCGCGCAACCGCGGCATGGTGATCTGCCCGTGCTCGATGGGGACGATCAGCGCGATCAGCCAGGGCACGTCGCGCTCGCTCGTCGAGCGTGCGGCGGATGTCGCGCTCAAGGAGCGACGGAAACTCGTGCTCGTGCCGCGCGAGACGCCGTACAGCGCCATCCATCTCGAGAACATGCTGCGGATCACGCGCGCCGGTGCCATCGTGCTGCCGGCGAGTCCCGGCTTCTATCACCGGCCGACCACCATCGCGGAGATGGTGGACTTCATCGTCGCGCGCCTGCTCGATCATCTCGAGGTGCCGCACTCACTCGGCAAGCGGTGGGGAGACCCACCAGAGGACGAGTGAGCAACGGCACGTCGCATCTCATCGGGCTGATCTCCGACACGCACGGGATGGTGCGCGCCGGGGTTCACTCCGCGCTTGCCGGCGTGGAGTTGATCCTCCACGCGGGAGACGTCGGCGGCGACGAGATACTCGACGAGCTCGAGATGATCGCGCCGGTAATGGCTGTATCTGGAAATACTGATGACACGACGAATCCCCGGCTGTCAGCCGCGATCGATCGCGTCATCGGCGGATTGAGCATTCACGTGTCGCACGGGCACGAGGTCGGCAGCCCGACGCCTGCGCGTTTGCTGGATCGCTACGCGGCGGACGTCATTGTGTACGGACACACGCACCAGCAGCTCGTGTCGCGAGCAGACGCGCGGCTGGTCATCAATCCGGGAGCGGCCGGCGCTCGGCGATTCAAGCTGTCTCCTTCGGTCGCGTTGCTGCGCATTGCCGGCGGTTCAGCAGAGGTGGAGCTCATCGCGCTCGACTAGTTCGGCTGAAGGGCAGGGCCCTCGACGTCGCTCGGGACGACAGCGAGGAGGGCCGCTAGACGACCTTGAAGTGCGACGCGGGATACAGGAAGTCGTCGCCGGAGTCGTCGAGGATCCGATAGAACGAACCTTTCGCTTCGACACCAAGCATCTCGTAGATGCGACCGAGCGTCAGGTCGTGACAGCCGCCGGACTCGTCATCACTTCCCGGATAGCTCAGCCACGGCTTTACGCTGACACACTGCACCAGCGTCGTCGGTTGCCACGAAGTCGTCATGATATTCAGTGCTGGCACCCGCGAATCGGGCGTCGATGACCGAATGTGCAAGAGCCTCGCCAGTTTATCTGTGACGCTCAGCACTCACGCTGCAGATGTCGTAGCGGCCAGGAAGAGTGGATCACTCGCCGCGTCGTACACGAGCGGTGGTGGTTCGTCGACGAAAGCTTTCGCCGCGCGCGACCGACCGAGCTCCGCCGGAAAGCGGCGGAACCATGACGACAGCAGCAACAGTTCGTCGATCTCGTGCGACGGAACCTGCGCGGTGTCGCGCTCGACGGGATTGAACACGTCTTCCACCATCTCGAGCAGGCGCATGCGGTCGGGCTCGCTGCGCGGAATGGCGTATTCGCCGCGCACGCGTCCGCGACGAATGAGATAGAGGCGGTCGTCGCCCTCGTAGCCCGGCACGGTATAGACGAACGACAGCGTTTCCACCGCGAAGCGGAACTTGATGAACTGCTCGCGCAATCCCTCGAGACGCCCGACCTTGTCGCGCAAGCTTGCCGCGCGCTCGAACTCGAGACGTTCGCTCGCCGCCATCATCTCGTCACGCAGCGTGTTCATCGGCCCATCGTCCGCGCCGTCGAGGAAGCCGCGCACCATGCGCACGCGCTCGTCATACTCCGACGACGTACACCCGCCGACACATGGGCCAAGACACTTCCTGATCTCGTGTCGAATACAGCCGGGCGTGCGCGGATAGATGTGAAAGAGCTCAGGCTGATCTGCGAAGTGCATCGGCTGGTCGAGCCGGCAGTCGCGCATCCCCAGTGCATCATTCAACTCGCGCACTGCCTCACCGACGCGCTGCGCGCCATGGAAGGGACCGTAGTAGATCTGCGCGTCCTCGGCGCCGGCGCCACGCACGACGAGCAGCTTCGGTGCGATGCCGCGGGTGAGCTTGATGAACGCGAAGTGCCGCGCGTCGCGCATCATCGCGACGTTGAGTCGTGGGCGAAAGCGCTTGATGAGCCGCAGTTCCTCGAGCAGTGCGGCGAACTCGCTCGGCGTGTAGTCCCACTCGATCTTGTCCGCTTCGCGGACGATGCGCGCGCCCTTGTCCTCGGGGAACGAACAGCGGAAATAACTGAGCAGCCGAGTGCGGAGCTTCTTCGACTTGCCGACATACACGATTTCTCCGTCGGCGGAGAGCATGCGATAGACGCCAGGCCGATCCTTCGCCTGCGAGCGGACCTCGGCGCGCATCGTGGCCAGCTGCGCGTCGGAGGTGGGCGGGCGGAGGAGGTCTACCTTTGACAGCGCGCGCATAGCACGGTGGTGCGTCCGTCGATGGCGTGGGTCTCGATCAGTCGTGCGCCGCATCGCTGGCATGGTGCGCCGCCGCGGCCATAGACCGCGAGCAACCGCTCGAATCCGCCTTTCCCGCCCGCCGCGTCCACATAGTCGCGAAACGACGTCCCACGCTCGGCGATGGATTCCGTGAGGACAGAGACGATTCCGGCGTAGATCTGTTCAATGTCGTCGTCGTGCAAGTCGCGAGCGGCGCGCGACGGATCCACTCCGGCGCGCCAGCAGGCTTCGTTGGCATAGATGTTTCCGATTCCGACGACCATTCGCTGATCCATGAGCACTTTCTTCACCGCCTGCTTCGACCCCCGAAGAAGTACCGATAGATGGGCCGCCGTGAAGGCTGGGTCAAGAGGCTCTGCGCCGAGCGCTCCAGCGTATTCGTCGAACCGGTGGGGGGACATCAGCGCCACTGTCCCGAGCCGCCGGATGTCGCGGTAGTGGAGGTCGCGCGCATCGTCGAGCACGAAGTGGAGCGTCGAGTAAGGCGCTTCCTTCTCGCCCAGCGGTCCGGCCGACAGGAGCAATGCGCCAGTGAACCGGGGCTGCACGACGATTCGATCGTCGGTGTCCAGGTCGAGTACGACGCACTTGGCGCGGCGCCATGATCGTACGATCGTGGCGCCGGTGACACGGCGACGGAGGGCGGTGGTCGTCACTTCGCGCAGGACGTCGCTCCTTCGCACGACGACCTCCGCGATCGACCGGCCTCGAAGCTCGCGATCGAGGTCGCGAGCGATCGTCTCAGTCTCGGGAAGCTCGGGCACTCGCCTTCAGCCGTTGACGGTCGATCTCCCGCCACCCGATATCCGTGCGAAGCTGCTTGCCCTTGAAGGCGATTCGCTCGGCATAGTCGAGACTGCGCTGCGACGCGACTTCCACCGTCTGGCCCAATGCGCTCACGGCGATCACGCGACCGCCGGCGGTCACGAGGCGGCCTTCGGCATCGCGAGCGGTGCCGGCGTGAAAGACGATGATTCCCTCTTCCAGTGCTGGCAGCGTGATGGCATCGCCGGTCTCCGGCGTCTCGGGATAGTTCGTGGCGGCGAGCACCGTGGTAACACAGGCACCGGCGACGGACGTCTCGATCGAGCCGTCGATCCGCTGGCCGCGCCCCACGGCGAGAAAAAGGTCGACCAGTCGAGACTGCAGCTTGAGTACGGGGAGGAGTGCCTGCGTCTCGGGATCGCCGAAGCGACAGTTGAACTCCACGACGCGAGGTCCGTCTTGCGTGAGCATGAGCCCGGCGTAGAGCAGTCCGGTGAAAGGACGTCCTCGCGCTGCCATCGCCCGAAGGGTCCGGCCGATGATGTCACCGGCCGTGGCGCGCTGGGTGGCGGGGTCGTCGCCGCCATCACGCGTGGGGAGCATCGCCACCGCGACGGGGACATACGCGCCCATGCCGCCGGTATTCGGACCGTTGTCGCCGTCGAGCAGGCGCTTGTGGTCCTGCAGCCCGGGCAGCACGACGAACGATTCGCCATCCGTGATGGCGAAGACGGAGAGCTCTTCACCCTCCATGAACTCCTCGATGAGCACTTCGGCGCCCGCAGCCCCGAAGCGATTTCCCTCGAGCATGTCCTCGATCGTCCGATCCGCCTCCTCGAGCGACTGGCAGATGATCACGCCCTTTCCGGCCGCAAGGCCCGAGGCCTTGATCACCACCGGCGTTCCGTAGCGTCGCACTGCCTCGCGAGCGCGCGCGACGTCCGTGTGTACCTCGGCGCGCGCGGTCGGGATGGCATGCTCGAGCATCAGCTGCTTGGCGAACGCCTTCGACGTCTCGATCTCGGCGGCGGCCTTCGTGGGGCCGAAGATCGCGAGTCCCGCTTCGCGAAACCGGTCGACGATGCCGGCCTCGAGCGCCGCTTCCGGCCCGACGACGGTGAGATCTACCTGTCGATCCATGGCGAGGCCGACTAGTGTCTCGACGTCGGTGGCGCGGATCGGGACGCACTCAGCCAACTCCGCGATTCCGGGGTTGCCGGGCGCGGCGAGCAATTCGAGCGACGAATCTTCCTGCTTGAGCCGCCAGGCGAGGGCATGCTCGCGGCCGCCACCGCCGATGATCAGGACACGCATATGGCGAGCAATATAGATCGAGCGCAAATGAGACCGAGGAAACTCTGGCGCAGCGCGGGGAAAACCCTAGTTTAGCGACGGGCCCCCCTGCCGATGGGTATTCGTAGTGCACACTGAAGAGCTCCAGAGCGCGCTTCCCGAACGATATCGCGTCATTCGTGAGATCGGACGCGGCGGCATGGCTGTTGTCTATCTCGCGGAGGACATCCCACACGAGCGCGAAGTCGCCGTGAAGGTGTTGCTGCCGCAACTCGGCTCTGCGATCGACGGTGAGCGATTCAAGCGCGAGATCCGCATCGCCGCGCAACTCAGTCATCCGAACATCCTTCCGGCCTACGATTCGGGCAGCGCGAACGGCATCCTGTACTACGTCATGCCGTACGTGCCGGGTGAGTCGCTCCGCAAGCGACTCGACCGCGTGGGGCAACTCACGATCGACGACGCGATCACGATCACGTGCGAAGTCGCCGACGCGCTCGAGTATGCGCACGGGCAGGGCATCGTGCATCGCGACATCAAGCCCGAGAACATCCTCCTGCAGAGCGGACACGCGGTCGTCGCGGACTTCGGCATCGCGCGTCTCGTGCAGGACGTCGAGAGCGATCGACTGACGGGGACAGGCATGTCGATCGGCACGGCGACCTACATGAGCCCCGAGCAGTTCTCGGGCGTTCAGCTCGACGGCCGCAGCGACATGTACAGCCTCGCCTGCGTGCTCTATGAGATGCTCGTGGGTTCGGTGCCGTTCGAGGGCAAGAGTGCGATGACGATCATGGCGCGGCACACGATGCAGCAGGTGCCGTCGATCCGCATCGTGCGCAACGCCGTACCGGAAGCGCTCGAAGACATCATCCTGCAAGCGATGGAGAAGACACCGGCGGACCGTTTCGCCTCCGTCGGTGAATTCAAGGCGGCGCTGCTCGGCGGCGGCGCGACGTCGACGTTCCGTGCGACGCGCTCGTACGCGCTCGCGCATCGCTCGGGGGAGCATGACAACCGTCGTCGCGTGACACCACGGCGTATCGCGCTGGCAGCATCGGTGGCGGCGGTGTTGCTCACGGGTGTCATACTCGGCGCGCGCGCCATGTGGCCATCGAAGACCGCATTGGCCGGCGACGCCAACGCCAGCCGCGTGGGCGTGCTGTATTTCGTCGACGAAAGCAGGAATGGCGAGCTGCGGTATCTCGCCGACGGGCTCACGGAGTCGCTCATCGACCAGCTGTCGCAGGTGTCGGCGCTCGACGTCGTCTCTGCCGACGGTGTGCGTCCCTTCCGCGGCGCGACGATTCCGCTCGACAGCATTTCGCGGGCGCTCAAGGTCGGCACCGTCGTGCGCGGCGCCGTGGAATCCGCCAGCAAGGGGGTGAAGGTCACCGTTCGTCTCGTCGACCCGGTGTCGGAGGTCGATCTCGCGAAGAAGAGCTTCGAGCTCGACACGACGGACGTCGCCGGGCTGCGACGGAAGATTGCGGTGGAGGTGAGCGAGTTCCTGCGCGCGCAGTTGGGCGACCAGGTGCGGCTGCGCGACCAGCGCAAGGGAACGACGAACAGCGAAGCGTGGATGTTGGTGCAGCGCGCCGAGAAGCGGCGCAAGGACGGTGACTCGCTGGTGAGCGTGCATGCCGACGCACCGGCGCAGTTGGCGTTCGCGCAGGCCGACTCCTTTCTCGCGCGCGCCGAGCAGGTCGACAAGGAAGGGATCGAAGCGCCGACGGTGCGTGCGGGACTCGCGTTGGCGCGCGCGCGTTCGCTCCTCAAGGATCCGCCGCGCATGACCGCCGTCGTCGACAGCGGGCTGGCCGCGGCTGATCGTGCGCTGGCGGTGGACCAGCGCGATGTGGATGCGCTGCAGTACAAGGGCGAACTGCTCTTCATGCAGAACACGCGGCATCTCATCACCGATCCGGCGCGCTCCGAGCGTGTGCTCGTGCAGGCGGAATCGACGCTGACGAATGCCGTGGCGATCGACAAGAATCACGCGGGTGCGTGGGCGGCATTGAGCGCGGTGTATGCGCGCACCTCGCAGCTGCAGAAGGCGAACGTGGCCGCGTACAACGCGTACAAGGCCGACGCCTATCTCAGCTCGGCGAAGAGCGTGATGACGCGGCTGTTCACGACGTACTACAATCTCGAGTCGTTTCCCGAGGCCATGCAGTGGTGCGATGAGGCACATCACCGCTTTCCGCGCGAGCCGTTCTTCGTCGAGTGCCGGCTGATGATGTATCTCACCAAGTACAAGCAGCCGGACGTCGACAGCGCATGGGTCTATGCGCGGCAGTATGCCGAGCTGTTTCCGGATTCGGCGCGCGTGGTACCGCGGAAGAAGGCGGAGGTGTTCGTTGCGGGGACGATCGTGCGCGCGAACCTCAAGGACAGCGCGGATCACGTGCTGTTGCGCACGCGTGCGACGCCGCAGGAAGATCCGCGGCACGAGGTGCAGGGCTATGAGGTCGTCGTGCGCGTGATGCAGGGCAAGCAGGACGAAGCGATCCGCCTCATCGAGGACTACCTCACCGTGAATCCCGAGCATCGTCGTGGTTTCGCGGCGCGCACGGTGTGGTGGTGGCGTGATCTTCAGAGCAACAAGAAGTTCCAGCGAATGATCGCCGGCGAGCACTGACCTCGCCTGGCTCGGACAATTCCAGGCTGTACTGCCGTCATATAAGACTTCATCCGAGGCCCCCCCAATGCGACGCACTGCGCTGATGCTCGTCGCGAGCCTGCTCGTCCTCACGTCGTGTACCGACACGTCCACCCGGCCGTCGGCCTTCCTCGCGCCGCCGGGCGCCCGCTACCAGCTGTCGCAAACCGGCACGCTGGACGCGGAGATCATTGCACTCATGCAAGCGCTGTTCGCTCCGGAGCTGGAGACGAACGCCCTGACGCAGTGGAGCGCGATCAAGGCGCGCCTCGCCGGCGGTGAGGTCGCCGCTGCCCGCGCTCGCCTGCTGACCCTGGACGACTTCATCCAGTCGAAGCAGGGGCAGATGGATCCGCCGCCGAACAACGAGTCGATCCCGACGGCGACCGCGAGGCTCATCCTCTACATGGCGTTGTACGTCTACAGCGGCCCCACGACGCCAGTGCCGCCGCAGATGGGGATCGGCTCCGACGCCAAGACGGAGATCGTGAAGCCCAATCTGCCGGCCCTCATCCAGACGCCGTTGCTGCACGCGGCTGCCGGGTTCGACGTCGGCTCCGTGACGACGAACACGATCGTCGTCGTCTCGCAGAACACGACGTACTTCCAGAGCCATTGCAGCGGACCGTTCACGACGAAGTACTGCCAATATCCGATCTACTACGAGTACCACTCGTTCCCGCACGTACGCTTCGAGAAGCCGGTGCGTGTGGTGATGTGTCCCGTACCGCCCGGCGGCAACTATGGGGCGTTGCCCGGGGTGGACGACGACGAGTTGGTGCGTGCGCACGACAAGCCGGCGAGCCCGTCGGGCTACACGCCGGGCGGATTCCCGGTGCCGGGTGAGGCCATCGAGATTCTCCCGGTCAATCCGGCGTTCGATCCCACGCATCCGACCGTGGTGTGCAGCGGCACGGTGTATCCGCAGGTGGCGCTCTTCAACGTGCCGCGTCATCCCGAGGGTGTGTTGGAGAACGCGCTGGCGTATGCCGCTCGCGCGACCAACAGTGCCGCGAGCTTCGTCGGTCGCATGTTGACACCGAAGAGCGCGTATGCGATCGACAACGGCGTCGAGCATCTGTCGTTCGAGTTCAGCCAGTTTGCGAACCTCGATACGATCGGGCGACCAGACCTGCGGGTCTCGCAGACGGCGCTCTCACTGCGGAACGTGCCGGCAGGAGGACTCGTGACGATCAGTTACGCGCTGACCAACGGCGGAACGGCGCCGAGTCCGTCGGTCGTCACGGCGATCCGGTTGACGCCGACCGGTCTCACCCCCGGAAGCCCCATCACACTCGTCCCGTCGGGCCAGGGACCATTGGCCAGCTCGATCTATCCGCTCGACAGCAGGCTGGAGTCGGTGACCGTGCGCATACCGGACGGCATGGCGGTTGGCTCGTACGTCATCGGTCCGGTGGTCAGCACGGCGGCAGGCTTGCCGGAGAATGGGCCAACGCTGACGGACAATTCACAAACGCGCGAACTCACTGTGACGAAGCTGTCGTTCCGCGCTGGGAGTCCGATCGGCCAGAGGTGAAGTCGCATCTCTCCGGCGACTGCCGGGCGGTTGCTGTTCGATCTCGGCGTGCATCGAGCGCAAACAGAGAGGGCGGAGTCGCACGTGCGGCTCCGCCCTCTCTTACCCCGAAGACTGGTTCAGATGGGAGGTTCCGCGGGCGGCACGGGTGGCTCGTCGCGTCCGCGGAAGGCATCGTTGAACGCGCTCTTCGCCCGATCCAGCGCATCGCCGACGCTCGACATCCCGGCGTTCGCCTTGCCCGAGTAGTAGCGCGCGGCGTCGGAGAAGTCGTCGCCGAGTCCCTGACCCTTTTCGCCGCGGCGCGTGTAGGCGCCGGCGATGATCGCGTCGTACTCGCCACTCGTCCGCCACCGCTCGAGCTCCGCGGCGCGCACGGTGTTGAACGGGTGCTCGCGAAACGCCGTGTTGAACACCTTGAGGATCTTGTCCCAGGTGTCGCCACTGGTTTCGTAAGTCGCCGCCTGCGTCATGAATGCTTCGACGCTGGTGGTGTCACCATAGTCGCGACCGCCGGCGAGACGCATGAACGTGCCCTGCGCGACGAGCTTGTCCTGGATCGCCAGCAATGCGGCGCGGTCGCTCGACAGCTCGCTCTTCCGATGCCACTCGAGGAGTCCGAGCTGGAAGGGCAGCAGCGCGAGACCGATCGGCATCAGCGCGAAGGAGCCAACCGAGAGAATGACCATTGCGATGGTGCGCAGGGTCATGTGGTCGCTCATGATGTGCCCCAGCTCGTGCGCGAGCAGGAAGCGGCGCTCGTCGTCGCTCTCGAGCAGCTCGAGGGCGCCCGACGTCATGACGATGAACGGGCTCTCATAGCCGATCGCGTACGCGTTGACCTTCGGCGACTGGGTGACGTACAACTCAGGGCGTTTTGGCCAATCGAGGCTGGTGCAGACGTCCGTCAGCAGTGCGTCGAGCCTGGGCCGCTGGACCGGATTGACCTGCACCGCGTTGGCGAGGAAGATCTGCCGCACCCGGCGCTCGGTGAGGAACGTGGCCACCTGGCGCACGATCTCATCGAACCCGGGGATGGCGCGCAGCGTGTTGAGCGCGGCGCGATCTGCGGGGTGCTCCCAGGCGCGGGAAGAAATCTGTGGTAGCGGGGTCGGCATGGCGCACTAGCTCCTGACGGAGGGGACTCGGGCCGTACGCGGGCAGTGCCGGGAAAGTGTCAAAATCCTGAGCGGGAGCATGAGCGTGAGCGTGAGCCTCCAGCATTGCGCACATCAGAGCTTGAGCTCGGGCTCGAGCTCGAACTCGAGCTCAAGCCCTGAACTGCGCATTGCTGGAAGCTCACGCTCATGCTCCGGCTCAAGTTTTGTCAGACTACGTGAAAAGCGTGCTCCAGATCCCCAATCAGGTCCCCAACGTCCTCCACGCCGCAGCTCAAGCGAATCAGCCCCTCGGTGATGCCGAGGTTGGCGCGGCGAGCCGGCTCCACGCTCGCGTGGGTCATCGACGCCGGGTGGCTGATCAGGCTCTCGACGCCGCCCAGCGATTCCGCCAGCGAGAAGACCCGGCAGCGGCTGAGGACCTCGTTCGCCCGCTCCTTCGTGCCCAATTCCACCGAGATCATGCCGCCGAAGCCGGACATCTGCGACTTGGCCAACTCGTGCTGCGGATGTGACGGCAGGCCGGGGTAGATGATCTTGTCCTCACCGAGCCGCTCGGCCAGCCACGCCGCGATCTGACGTCCATTCTCGTCGTGGCGCGGCATGCGGAGGTGCAGCGTCTTCGTTCCGCGGAGGGCCAGCCATGCGTCGAAGGGTCCAGGCACGGCGCCCGCCGCGTTGAGGATGAACTGCAGGCGCGTGGCGAGGTCGTCATCGTTGAGGATGGCGATGCCGCCGATCATGTCCGAGTGGCCGTTCAGGTACTTGGTGGTCGAGTGATAGACCATGTCGGCGCCGAACTCCAGCGGTCGCTGAAAGAATGGCGAGGCGAACGTGTTGTCGACCAGCAACAGCGCATCGTGACGGTGGGCCACCTCCGCCGCGGCCCTGAGGTCGCAGATGCGCATGTTCGGGTTCGTCGGCGTCTCGACGAAGACCATGCGCGTCGCCGGCGTCATCGCATCTTCGATGATCTGCGGGTCACGCGTATCGACCCATGAGAAGGTGATCCCATAGTTCTGCAGCAACTTGTCGAACAGGCGGAAGACGCCGCCGTACAGGTTCTCGCCGCAGACGATGTGGTCGCCTGACTTGAAGAGTTTCATGATGGAGTCGACGCACCCCATGCCCGAGCTGAAGGCGAATCCATGTCGGCCGCCCTCGAGCGCCGCGACGTTTCGCTCCAGCGCCTCGCGCGTCGGGTTCTTGCCCCGGGCATACTCGTAGCCCTTGTTCTGTCCGAGCCCTTCCTGCACATAAGTGGAGGTCAGGTAGACGGGGGTCATGATCGCCCCCGCCAAGGGGTCTGGCCGTTGGCCTGCGTGGATCGCGCGTGTTGCAAAGGCCGCTACAAGGTCGTCGTCGAATACCCGTGTCATGCCGATACTTCTCCAAGTCTGGACGTGTCGCGCAAGATAGCGGCAGGGCGGAGGCGGAGGGGGAGCGAGAAACTTCCCTTTCGACGTTTCATGCAGATTCAAGGGTCACTCCACGCAATGTCCGAAGATCACGCCACGCAGTATTGCCTCATCGTCGATGACGAGCCGCGTCTCCGTCAGGTGCTCGTGCACTTGATGCGGAACGACGGTTTCACCTGCCTCGAGGCGGGGAACGGTGAAGAGGCGCTTGCCCAGCTCGAGCAGCAGACGGTCACGCTCGTGATGAGCGACCTCAGAATGCCCAAGATGGACGGGCTGGAGCTATTGCGGCGCGTCCGTGGACGCTGGCCGGACACAGCCGTAGTGATGATCACGGCCGTCGCCGACGTCGAAGTCGCAGTGAGCTGTCTCGCGATTGGCGCGATGGACTACCTCACCAAACCGTTCCATCTCGAGGAGGTGCGCGCGCGCGTCGCGCAGGCACTCGAGAAGCGCCGGCTCGTCGTGGAAAACCGCGGCTATCAGGAGACGCTCGAGGAAAAGGTTGCGGTGCAGGCGCGCCGACTCGAGGAGCTGTTCCTCGCCAGCGTGCAGTCGCTCGCCGAGGCGCTCGAGGTGAAGGATCCGTACACGCGTGGCCACTCGGTGCGCGTCAGTCACTATTCGGTGATGATCGCTCGGGAGCTCGGCCTCGACGGAGAGTTGCTGCGACAGATCGAGCTCGGCGGCCACGTGCACGACATCGGCAAGATCGGCGTGCGCGAGGATGTGCTGAACAAGCCCGGCAAGCTCACGGATGCCGAGTATGAGCACATCATGACGCATCCGGTGGTGGGTTGGCGGATTCTCGCGCCGCTGCTCGGCGACACGCCGGTGGCGCTCAACATCGTGCGGTCGCATCACGAGCGGTTCGACGGCCGCGGCGTGCCGGATCGTCTCGTGGGTGAGCAGATTCCGTTCGAGGCGCGCATCGCCGCGGTCGCCGATTCATTCGACGCGATGACGAGCGATCGCCCCTACCGGCCCGATGGGATGAGCATCGAGGCGTCGATTGCGGAGCTGTTGCGATGCAGCGGGTCGCAGTTCGACCCGAAGATCGTGACGGCGATGGTGGGTGCAGTGGAGAACGGGCGCATCACGCTGGTGCCACGCGTGCCGTCGTACGCGTCCGTGGGCGTTGGTTAACGAGAGACGCCTCAGCGCCCCGTCAGTTCCACGACGCTCGGCTGCTTGTACGTGCTCAAGCGTTGCTCGCACCACTTCTTCACATCGACCTCGCTGACGTCGCCGGTGACGCGAAGCAGGATGTCGTTCTCCTTCGCGGGATCGGGAATCGGCGTGCACGCCACGCGCGTGACGCCCGGCATCTCGCCCACCACGCGTTCGACCTCCCGCGGATAGACGTTGAAGCCATTGCGCGTGAACATCGGCTTCAGCAGGCCGAGAAACGTCACGCGGCCTTCCGCGTCGCGGACCCCTTCGTCTCCCGTGCAGAGCCACTCGCCACGACGGGGCAGGCCGTGCGCACCGCCGAGGTAGCCCGGCGACACACTCGTCCCGCGGACGCAGATCTCGCCGCTCTCTCCATCCGCGAGCGGATCCGCGACTGGCGTTGCGACGTCGTGCTCGTAGTCGGCGGGCGGAAAGATCGCGACGTCAACACCAGGAAACTGAACGCCAAGGGTGCCGCGGGTGTTCGGAGCATTGGGCCGATTGAACAGGCACACCGGGCCCGCCTCGGTGAGTCCGTAACCCTCGCGCAACTCGATGCCCGTCGCTTCCGCCCATCGATGCTGCAACTCGCTCGGCAGCACTGCGCCGCCACACACGCAGAGTCGCAGCGCAGAGTCGCCGAGGCGCACGCCGCGACGTTCGATCGCAGTGAGCATCGCGTTGTAGACCGCGGGCACCCCGGTGATCACCGTGACGCCGCTCGCGAGCTGCTCCACCGCCTTCACCGGATTGAAGCGGTCCATCGTCGTGACGCGCGCGCCGGCGATGAGCGGCGCACTCGCGGTCACCGTGAGTCCGAAGAGGTGTGCATAGGGCAGGATGGCGAGCACATGATCGCTCGACACGATCTCCATTGCCTCGATCGTCGCACGCGCGTTCGCGAGGAGGTTGCGATGCGTGAGCACGGCGCCCAGCGGCGTGCCGCGCATGGCCGATGTGTACACGATCACCGCCTCTTCATCGCGGCCCTCGACGTCACGCTCTCCCTCGATCGAGAGGCCGTGATGTGCGCCGAGGTCGACGTCGTACGACCGGCTGTCGACGATGACGCGGGCGGAGCGCGGTGATTCGTCGAGCAGTACCGTGGGCAGATGGGTCGGCAGGCGCGGCAGGAACGAGGCGATGGTGAAGATCGCGCCGACGTTCGCGTCGTGACACTGGAACGCGATCTCGGCCGGTGCGGCGAGTGGATTGATGAGCACCGCGCCGCGTCCGTCACTGGCGGCGAGTGCCGTGAGAAATGCCGGCGACGTCGGCAACAGGAAGGCGGAGCGTTTCCCGCTGAGTGCGCGCACCAGCGGCGCGCTGCGCTGGAGGAGTGTGACTCCCGCGGCCACGAGCTGCTGCGCCTCGAAGTCGCCGTCGACGCCGAATGCACCAACGCGTCCGCCGCCGGCGGCGATGGCGAGCGGAAGCAGCGCGAGTGGATCACTCACGTGGGCTCACCCTCATTGCACGACTAGATCTCGAAGAAGCGAAGCGACGTCTTGAGCCGCTCGGCCACTTGCGCGAGCTGCTGGCTCGACGTGGCGACGCTGCTCATTGCGGCGTTCTGCTGCTGCACCACGGCGCTCACCTCCTGGGCCGTCGCGGCGTTGTTCTCGGCGGAAAGCGACAGCGCGCCGATCTCGCGCGCGAGCGATTCCGCTTCGCCGCGCTGGGCGTCAGCCGCCGCGACGATGCGGTCCACCGCAGCGCGCGCGCTGGTGATCTCGCGGTCTATCTGGGTGAGCGCTTCTGCCGAAGCGCGGATGACCGTTTCGCCTGTGGTCACGCGATCGCTCGCCTGGAGGATCTGCTCCTCCGTGCGCACGGCGCTGGTGCGAATCTCGGCGGCGAGCTTTCGAATCTGGTCGAGTGCGCGGGCGCTCTCGGCAGCGAGCTTGCGGACTTCGTCGGCGACTACGGCGAATCCCTTGCCATGCTCGCCGGCACGCGACGCTTCGATGGCGGCGTTGAGGGCGAGCAGGTTCGTCTGCCGGGCGATGGAGCCGATGACGTCGGTGATCTTGCCGATGCGCTGCGACTTCTCACCCAGTTCGACGACCGCCGGCACCGCCGAGGCGGTCACGGCGCTGATCTCGGCCATCGCCTCGAGCGCCTCATCGGCGGCAATGGTACCGCGTCGAGCCGTGCGCTGCGCGACGTCCGCGGCGGTGCGGGCCTGCTCGGCGTGGCTCGCCACCGCGACAGCGCGACTGGCGACGCGCGCCGAAGCGTCAGAGGCGTTGCTGACGCCGCGGGTTTGACTCGCTGCGGCATCGGCGATGGCGATCGCCGCGCTGGACACCTCTTCCGTCGACGCGGTCATCTGCTGCGCACTGGCTGCCAGCTGCTCGGCCGTGGCGGCGACGTCGACGGCGCTCGTGTCGAGCTGCGAGACGAGATTGCGCAATCCGCGATTCATCTCGCGGAACGAAGTGGCCAGGTGCCCCACCTCGTCGTTGGACTCGAAGGTGAGCTCGTCGCGCAGCTGTCCACCGGCGACGCGATCGGCCTGCGCGGTGATGGCGTCGAGGCCGCGGGTGAACCGCCCCGCGCCCCACATCGCCAGGCCGACGACGATCACGAGGGCAAGCGACGTGTAGCCGAGTGTCTCGAGAAGGAGCTGCTGGCCCTCTTCGGGAGTGAGGGCGTAGCGAATCCGCACCCACGTCGGCACCACGATGATCGCGAGCGTGAGCAGGACCGAGCCGCCGGCCAGGGCCGCCAACTTGAGCCGCACGGGGAATCGGATGGCGGCGCTCAGGGGATCGAAGTCGAGAGAGGGAGGGAGTCGGACATCGCGATACGGCCGCGTACCGGCGCGCCCCGAAGTTACCGGGCTGTCTCGGTTGTGGACAAGCGGCGCGCATGCGCTTGCCCGCCTATGGGGCCCGGATACCTTTCGGCTTCCACGGACGGAGGCGTCATGGCGAAGGGTGGCAGCGAGGGGTCG
>JBDSML010000163.1:0-34602 GCA_039915865.1 Gemmatimonadaceae bacterium
ATTTCGCAACGCCCGATCGCGGGCGCGCAGGTGACGCTCACCGGAACGCGAATGGGTGGGGTGACGGACGAAGCCGGCGTGTACACCATCGGCAGCGTACCATCGGGAACGGTGACGATCAGCGTGCGACGGATCGGCTACGCGCCGATGGAGCGTACCGCGACCGTCGTGGAAGGCCGACCGACCACGGTGAACTTCGCGCTGACGGTTCAGGTACGCACGCTGAGCGAGGTAGTCGTCACCGGTACCGTGGGCGCCACGACGCGGCGCGAGGTGGGCAACTCGATCTCCGCAGTGCGCATGGATGCGCTCGAGGGGACGCCTACCCCGCAAGTCGAGGACATCATCGGCGCACGCGTCCCGGGTGCCGCGATCATCCGCAATGAAGGGGTCGCTGGTGCCGGCGCGTCCATTCGTGTGCGCGGCATCAATAGCCTCACGCAGGGCAACCGGCCACTCATCTACGTGGACGGTATCCGCATGTACAGCGAAGCGCTGCCTTCATCGGCGCAGGGGCAGTCGTCGTCGCCGCTCAACGACATCGACCCGAACGACATCGAGCGCATCGAAATCATCAAGGGCGCGGCGGCCACGACGCTCTACGGCACCGAGGCCTCGAACGGTGTGGTGCAGATCTTCACGAAGCGCGGCGGCACGTCGCAGTCGCCCCAGTGGGACGCGAGGGTGAGCGAAGCGATGTCCAGCCTTCCGCAGGTTGGTCCCACCCCATCGGCTGCATTCATGGAACGCTACGGCCCCAAGGCGAGCGGGCTGTTCATGGACCAGTGGGTGCGCAACGGCCTCGCGCAGGAGTACAACCTGTCCGTGAAGGCGTCCACGGGTGGACCGAATGGCGTCAACTACTTCCTCTCCACGGGCTACACCGACGAGCAGGGCGTGCTGCCCGAGCAGGGAGCACAGACGACCACGGTGCGCGGCAACCTGGGCTTCCGCCCCTCGCGCGCGCTGTTGGTGCAATTCAACAACTCCTTCACGGGCCGCGACATTCGCTGGATTCCCGGTGGATGGAACGCCAACAGCTTCACGCTGAACGTGATGCGTGGACCGTTCGACTACACGAAGGATCGCGATTCGGTGTTCCTCACGGAGTTCAGGGTGGAGGAGAACCAGAATCACTTCATCAGCGGGCTCGATCTCGCATACGCGCCCACCGAGAACCTCACGGCAAAGGTGATCGTCGGGCTCGACTACCTCGATTCCGATTACACGAGCACGGTGAGCTTCGGCAGCTTGCTCGTGCCGGAGGGATCGCGCACGGCTCGTCGATTCCGCAACGTGAACCGCCAGGTGGACGTGCAGGGAACGTATTCGCGGCGCGCGGCGTCGTGGCTCACTACGGCGACATCCGTCGGCGGCCAGATGCTCGACGCACAGCAGCTCAATGTCACGGGTACCTCGGCACGGTTCGCGGGGCCCGGCAGCCCGACGCTCAACACCGGCTCCCAGCAGAACGCCAGCGAGGCACGCCTGCGCGTGGTGAATGCAGGTCTCTTCGTGCAGGAGTTGCTCGGCGTGAGCGACCGGCTCTTCATCACTGGCGGCGTGCGCCTCGACGGTAACAGCGCCTTCGGCTCCAGCTTCGGACTGCAGGCGTACCCGAAGATCTCCGCATCGTATGTGCTGAGTGACTACGGCTTCTGGCCCAAGATGATCGAAGAGGCGAAGGTGCGCGTTGCGTACGGCGTCTCCGGCAAGGCACCTGGCTACTTCGACGCGCTCCGCACGTGGATGCCCATCTCGGCCAACGAGGGAAACCCTGGCGTCTCGCCACTGACGCGCGGCAACCCGAACATCGGTCCGGAGCGGAGTGGTGAGCTGGAGGCTGGCATCGAGGCCTCGGCCTTCGACGGACGGGCATCGATCGATCTCAGTGTCTATCAGCAGAAGACCACCGACGCATTGATGCGCGTGCCGCAGGACGCCTCGCTCGGCTTCGTCGATGGCCAGATCGCGAACATCGGCACCATCAAGAACAAGGGCTTCGAGGTCGCTCTGCATGGGACCCCGTACCGGCGCGGCGCCTTCGCCGTGGAGCTTGGCGTCACGGCGTCCGGCAACAAGTCGGTGATGGCCGATCTGGGCGGCGGGCCCAGTGTGTTCGTTGGCGCGGACCTCGCCCCGGGGCTGTGGGTGAAGCAGGGGTATGCGGTGCCGGGCTACTGGGGGCCGAAGCTGCTCAACCCCGACGAAATCGGGAAGCCCAAGACACAGGAGTCGTACTACGGGCCCGTGTTCCCGACGCGACTGATGTCGTTCTCCTCGACGATCACGCTGCGCAAGGGACTCTCGATCAACGGCCTCACCGAGTTCCAGGGTGGGCATTACAACCTGAGCCACACGGCGTGGCGCAATGCACAGCGCAAGGTGTGGCCGCCCTGCTTCGCTACCGTGCAGAAGCTGGAGACGCAGGGCCAGGGCGCGCTCACCGCCCGTGAGCGCTACGAGTGCGACCCCGGGAGCATGAGCTACGGCGCGTACATCTCGAAGTCCGATTTCTGGCGGGTACGCGCGATCGCCGTCAGCTGGGACGTGCCGCAGCGCTTCACGGGCAACCGCGGCAAGTGGAACCTCAACGTCTCCGGCCGCAACCTGTTCACGAGCACCGACTATGTCGGGCTCGATCCCGAAGTATCACAGAACGGCGACAACTTCGGGCGCTGGGAATACTACCAGACGCCGGTGCCGCGGACGTTCGCGGTGACCATTCGGTCCACCTTTTGACGCGACGGAGAGCACAGATGATGAGCAGGCAACTGGTGCCCGTCCGGCGCTGCGTTGGTGTGATGTTGTTCGCGGCCCTGATGGCCGGCTGTGACGTCACGAATCCCGGGCAGATCCTCGATGATGACTTGAACAACGCCGCCGCCATACCGATTCTCGTGACCGGCATGGCCGGCGACTTCGAGGTCGGACTGCGCGACATCGGCTGGAACAACGCCGTGTTGATCGGCGACCTCTCCGGAACCTCGGCCTACCTCTCGCGGCAGCGGCACTGGGCGGGCAATCCGCAGCCCGAGGATGCGGACGAATACAACTCGGTGTATCGGGCCCGTTGGGTGGCGGAGTCCGGCATCGAGCGGATGAAGACAGTACTGGGCGCCTCATTCGCGTCGTCACCCTACGCGGCGGAGGCGTACATGTGGGCGGGGTTCGCGAATCGTCTGCTGGGTGAGACGATGTGCGCCGCGGTGATCGACGGCGGACCACTACTGCCGCGCATGGCGTACTTTGCCCGCGCGGAGTCGGCTTTCACCAACGCCATCCAGATCGCAACCGCCGCCGGTGCGACCGCCGCGACGACGCAGCTGGCGGCCTACGGTGGCCGGGCCTCGGTCCGTCTGGTTCAGGGAAATTGGGCCGGTGCGCTCAGTGACGCGGGCAAGGTTCCCACGACGTTCTCATACATATCGCGCTTCAGCACGTCGTCGTTGCGCGAGCAGAACCAGATCTTCGCCGAGAACCGGCAGCGCGTGAACCTGAGCGTCAAGTACACGTGGTTCGAGAAGTACGCGACGGCCTCGCACGATGCCCGCACCGTCGTCGGCACGGATCCCAAGCTGACCATCTCCGCGGACGGCGTGAGCCCGCATCTCATCCAGGGCAAGTACAACGAGCTCGGGGCGGATGTGGTACTCACGCGCGGCGCCGAGATGCGACTGATCGAGGCGGAGAACGAAATCGTGAATGGCACGTGGCAGACCGGCGTCGCGATGATCAATGCGCTGCGCGCTGCCGCCGGGGTAGCGCCGGTGAACCCAACGACGAAGGCCGAGGCATTCGACCGGCTGAAGGAGGAGCGAGCCATCGTGATGTGGCTCGAGAGCCGGCGTGGCGGAGATCTCTTCCGCTGGGGTGGAAGTCCCGCGGCCGACCCCATCCTCAAGGCGATGGCAGCCGCTGCACCAGGCAACCTGCCGCTCGCCACCCGTGCGATCTGCTCGCCGTTCAGCCAGACGTTGCTTGCGACCAACCCAGCTCTCGGTGGCAACCAGTGAGTGCGCGCCAGCAGATGATCCGCTCGGCGTGCGTCGCCGCGCTGGTGTGTTTCGCCGCCACGCCGGCGGCCGCACAGCGAACCACCGGCCACGCGGACACGCTGAACCTCGGCGGACTCCAGCAGCCGGTGGAGATCCTGCGCGATCACTGGGGCGTGTCGCACATCTATGCGAAGAACGAACACGACCTGTTCTTCGCGCAGGGATACACCGCGGCGCGTGACCGGGCCTTTCAGTTCGAGCTCTGGCGCCGTCAGGCGACCGGCACGCTGGCTGAGGTGCTCGGCAGTCGTGAGCTCGAGCGAGATCGTGGTGCGCGGCTCTTCAAGTTCCGCGGCGACATGAAGGCGGAGCTCGCCCACTATCACCCGCACGGGCAAGCAATCGTCGAGGCGTTCGTCGACGGAATCAACACGTTCGTGGACGAAGCCGCGCGCAACCCATCGCTGATTCCGATCGAGCTGAGGATGCTCGGCCTCAAGCCGGGCCGCTGGACGCCCGAGGTGGTCATCTCGCGTCATCAGGGCCTACTCGGCAACATCACGGAGGAGTTGGAACTCGGTCGGCAGGTCGCTGCGTTCGGGCCGGCGCTCGTCGAGAAAGTGGAGTGGTTTCATCCCGGCCCCGGCTCACCGCAGCTCGCGCTCGATCCGATGATCGACAAGGCGGCACTCTCGGCGCCGATCCTCGCGTTGTACGAAGCGTTTCGCGCTCCGGTGCGCTTCCAGCCCGCTGATCTCCGTACGGCTTATCGGAACGACACGACTGCGGCACGCCGACTCGCTGCGCTCGATTCGACGGCGCTCGAGGACATTCGTGTCAACCAGCGGCGCGACATCGGGAGCAACAACTGGGTGGCGACTGGCACGCGGACACTGAGCGGCCGAGCCGTCATGGCGAACGATCCGCATCGCGCGCAGTCCGCGCCGTCGCTGCGGTACTTCGTTCATCTCAATGCGCCGGGATGGAACGTGATCGGCGGTGGTGAGCCCGTGATTCCCGGCGTGTCGATCGGTCACAACGAGCACGGCGCGTGGGGGCTCACGGTGTTCGGGACGGACGGCGAGGACTTGTATGTCTACAAGACCAATCCGGCGAATCCCGGCCAGTATCAGTACCGCGGCGCGTGGGAGACGATGCGTGATGTTCGCGAATCGATTCCCGTGAAGGGACAGGCGGCCGTCGCGACGGTGTTCAAGTACACGCGGCACGGTCCGGTGGTCTACGAGGACACCGCGCGTCATCTCGCATATGCCGTTCGCGCTGCGTGGATGGAGCCCGGCGGGGCACCGTACCTGGCGTCGCTGCGGATGGATCAGGCCCGCACGTGGGAGGAGTTCCGCGAGGCATGCTCCTACAGCAACATCCCGGGCGAGAACATGATCTGGGCGGACGTGGCGGGGAACATCGGTTGGCAGTCGGTGGGCATTGCCCCGATTCGGCCGAAGTCGAGCGGCCTGGTACCCGTGCCGGGCGACGGACGATTCGACTGGGCGGGCTACCTGCCGATCAAGGAGAAGCCGCACGCGTACAATCCGTCCGAGGGATTCATCGCGACGGCGAACGCGAACCTCACTCCCGAGAACTATCCGCATCGCAACGCCATCGGCTGGAGCTGGGCCGATCCCTATCGCGTTGCGCGCATCAGCGAAGTGCTCGGGTCCGGACGCCGGATGTCCATGATGGACATGATGCGGCTCCAGAACGACTACACGTCGATTCCCGCTCGCTCGTTGGTCCCGCTGCTCGCTGGTCTCACGGCCGGCAACGCGGCGACGGAGCGCGCGCGGACGATGCTGCTCGCGTGGAACAATGTGCTCGACAAGAACTCGGTGGAGGCCGGAATCTATGAAGCGTGGTTCCGCCACCTCACGCCGGCGATCGCCCAGATGGTGATTCCCGATGCTGCCGCCCGGATGCGCCGCGGCGTGTCCACGAAGCGGTTGATCGAATGGGTCACCGCGCCTGGCGGCGACTTCGGCCCGAACCCCATCGCTCGCCGAGACTCGCTGTTGCTCGCGACACTCGAGGCAGGAGTCGCGGAGCTCACGCAGAAGTACGGCGCTGACATGTCGGGATGGGCGTGGGGCCGCTATCACTACGTCACGCTGCGCCACCCGATGAGCGCGGCGATCGGGCCCGAACTCCGGCCGCAGTTCGAGGTGGGGCCGTGGCCGCGCGGCGGCGACGGCAACACGCCCGGCGCAACGGGGAACGGCGAGAACCAGACGGCGGGTGCATCGTTCCGCTTCATCGTGGAAGCGGGAGACTGGGATTCAGCCGTCGGTACGAATACGCCGGGCCAGTCGGGCGACGTGAGCAGCCCGCACTACCGCGACTTGTTCGAGCTGTGGAAGAACGATCGCTACTTCCCGGTGAAGTACTCGCGGTCGGCCGTGGAAGGCGTGACGGAAGCGCGAACGATCCTCGCTCCGGCGCGGCGTTAGGAGTGGGGGTGGAGATCGCTGCGCCCAGGGAGCGTCGGAAGCGGCTGCACGAGAACCTGACCGTTCAGGTTCTCGTCGCCATCTCGCTCGGCGTGCTGCTGGGCCTCGTGTCTCCCGGCGCTGGTCGAGCGATGAAGCCGCTCGGCGACACCTTCATCAACCTGGTGAAGATGGTGATCACGCCGATCATCTTCCTCACCATCGTGCTCGGGATCGGCAACATGCGCGATCTCAAGAAGGTGGGACGCGTGGGCGGAAAGGCGCTCCTGTACTTCGAGATCGTCACCACTTTCGCGCTGGCCATCGGGCTGATGGTGGTGAACCTGACGAAGCCTGGCGCGTCGCTGGACGTGAGCTCGCTCAGCCGCGGCGACGTGAGCAAGTACGCCGAGGCGGGAAAGGCGCTGACGTTCATGGATTTCGCGACGCACATCGTGCCGTCCAGCGTCGTGCAGGCCTTCGCGGCGGGCGACGTGCTTCAGGTGGTGTTCTTCGCGGTGTTGTTCGGCATCGCGCTCGTGCTGGTCGGCGAGGCAGGGCGGCCGGTGATCGAGCTGCTCGATCGCCTGTCGCTCGTGTTCTTCCGCATCGTGGCGATCGTCATGAAGGTCGCGCCCATCGGTGCGTTCGGCGCAATGGCGTATACGATCGGCGCATTCGGGGTCAAGAGCCTGCTGCCGCTCGGCCGGCTGATGCTCGACGTCTACCTCACGATGTTCCTGTTCATCTTCATCGTGTTGAATCTCATTCTCCGCCGGTACGGCTTCTCACTGTGGCAGTACCTGAAATTCATCCGTGAGGAGATCCTGATCGTGCTGGGCACGTCGTCGAGTGAAGCGGCGCTGCCGTTGATGCTCGCCAAGATGGAACGGTACGGGTGTGCGCGGTCGGTGGTCGGGCTCGTGATTCCGGCGGGCTACTCGTTCAACCTCGACGGGACGTCGATCTACCTATCGATGGCGACGATCTTCGTGGCGCAGGCGTTCAAGGTGGACCTGTCATTGGCACAGCAGTTGAGCGTGCTCGGCGTGCTGATGCTGACGTCGAAGGGTGCGGCAGGGGTGACGGGTTCCGGGTTCATCGTGCTCGCGAGCACGCTTGCCGTGATGAAGGTGGTGCCGATCGAGGGTGTGGCGATCCTGCTCGGGGTCGATCGCTTCATGAGCGAGGCGCGCGCGATCACGAACCTGATCGGTAACGGCGCGGCGACGCTCGTGGTGGCACGCAGCGAGAATGCGTTCGACGAAACGGCTCGGGTACGCGCCGTGGCGGAGCTTCACGCCGAACGACAAGCCGAGCGCGCGGCGGCGTAGCCTCTTCTCGTCCGGAGCGCCGTCGAGGCACCTGTTATTCCGCCGTCACGAGGCCTGTCTTTTTGCCCGGGGAGGTCGCACCTTCTCGGCCATGCCCGAACACGATAGTGCCGCGCTCTACCAGCTCGCCGCGATTCCCTACCTGTCGCTGATCCCGGCTCCGACACCGATCGAGGAACTCACCCGTCTGCGCGACGCACTCGGCGTTGGCCCACGCCTGTTCGTGAAGCGCGACGATGCCATTCCCTTCGGGTTCGGCGGCAACAAGGTGCGGAAGCTCGAATACGTCGTCGCCGATGCGATCGCCAAGGGCGCCGATACGCTTGTGACCGTGGGCGGCGTGCAGTCCAACCACGCGCGAGCGACGGCGGCCGTCGCAGCGAAGGTCGGGATGCATTGCCATCTTGTCATCAACGGCCATGAGCCCGCCCGTCTCGCCGCCAACGCCCTGCTCGAATCGCTACTCGGCGCGGAGGTGGAGTACATACCGTCGCGACTGGAGCGGGCGTCGGCTTCCGAAATCGCGATGGATCGACTCCGCGACGAGGGACGCAAGCCGTACTTCGTTCCACTTGGCGCGTCGAATCCGCTCGGTGCGCTCGGCTATGCACGCGCGGTCGGGGAATTGCTGGAGCAGATGCCGGCGCCGGATACCATCGTGCTCGCGACCTCGTCGGGCGGTACACTGGCTGGTCTCATCGCCGGTTGTGGCATGCACGACCTGCCGACGCGCATCATCGGCGTGAGTGCCGACGATCCCGCGGCCGACATCGCACCAACGGTGGCGGAGATCGCCAACGGCGTTCGCAACATGCTGTCGTACGGCCAACAGCCTTCGCGCGTGGGTCCGGTTGTGATCTCGGTAGACGACCGATTCGTCGGCGAGGGCTACGGCATTCCCTCCGACGCGTCGCGCGAAGCGCAGCAAGCGATGGCGCGCACTGAAGCGATCTTCGTTGACCATACCTACACGGCGAAGGCGCTAGCGGCGTTGATGTTCTATCTGCGCGCGCGCCAATTCCGCGATGACGAGACGGTGTTGTTCTGGCATACCGGCGGCCAGGTCGGGCTCTTCGCGTAGCGAATGACGACCGACGCGCGGACGTTGCCGCGAAGCCTCGGCCTCTGGAGTGCCATCGCCGTCGTCGTCGGCACGACGATCGGCTCAGGCATCTTTCGTTCACCAGCCGCAATCGCCGGCCACGTTCCAAACGCCACAGCGTTGATGGGCGTGTGGATACTCGGCGGAATCGTCGCGCTGTGCGGCGCGCTGTCGCTCGCCGAAGTCGCCACAGCGCTCCCACACACCGGCGGACTGTACGTCTTCATTCGCGATGCGTGGGGCCGGCTGCCTGCGTTTCTCTTTGGCTGGACGGAGCTCGTCATCATTCGCGCAGCCGCCATCGGCGCCGTGGCGACGACATGCGCCGAATACGCGATTCGCACCTTCGGCTACGACACGCGCGTTGCGCCGTATGACGGCTATGTACACTACGGGGCGGCGGTGTTCATCGCGGCGCTCGCGGGCGTGAACATCGTCGGCGTTCGGTGGAGCTCAGGGGTTCTCAACGTCTCGGCGATCGCGAAGTATGCGGCGCTGCTCTTCCTCATCGGCATCGCGTTCATGGTGCCGCTCCATCCGGCCGCGGTTGTTACCGTGACGAACGCCCCGAGTGCGATCACCGTCGGCGCATTCGGACTTGCGCTCGTATCCGTGTTGTGGTCGTACGACGGCTGGGCGGACCTGAGCTTCATCGCCGGCGAGGTGAAGGATCCGCGACACACACTGCCGCGCGCCTTCATCGGTGGGACCCTTGCCGTCATCGCGATCTATCTCGCGGCAAATCTCGCGTACCTGACGGTGTTGCCCGTCGAGCAGATGCGCGCGTCGAAGCTCATCGCCGCGGACGTTGCGCAACTGCTGCTCGGCGGGTGGGGAGTGACGTTCGTGGGGAGCGTGGTGGTCGTCTCGACGTTCGGCACGCTCAACGGCTCGCTGCTCACGGCGCCGCGGATCTTCTTCGCCATGGCTGACGACGGGCTGCTCTTTCGCCAGTTCGCCGCGGTGCATCCACGGTTCAAGACGCCACACATCTCCATTCTGCTCTGCGCGGTGCTCGGCATAGCGTTCGTGCTATTGCGGACATTCGAGCAACTGGCCGACACCTTCGTCACGGCGATCCTGCCCTTCTATGGATTGGCCGTCGCCTCGGTGTTCAGTCTACGGCGACGGCCGGGATACGATCCGTCGTATCGCGCACCCGGATTTCCGGTGGTGCCGTCGGTGTTCATCCTCTCTACCGTCTACCTCGTATTGAACGGCCTCGTGGAGCCGGCCAGCCGATGGCCGACGGCCGCCGTCTTCGCGACAGTGTTGCTTGGCATCCCCGCGTACTATCTCACGGTGGGCCGGCGCGGAGATCGCGTGTGATCTCGCTTCGCGTGGCAACCCTGCTCGTAGCCGTCGCGGGAGCCATGTTCGCGGCGACGAACCATAACGAGCGCGCGGTCTGTCCGACGTCGCCGCTCGACGAGCCAGGCCTCCTGTGCGTCGACTTGATCCCAACACCGGATCTCTCGCAGGTCACGGCAGCGCTGGAGATCATGCCGGCCGCTTCGCCGTTCGGCGTAGCAGTGACGGTGGACGGTCATCCGCGCCAACGTCTTGCAATGTCCATCGCCGACCTCCCAGCCGCGAGCTCACTCGGCGACTACTCCGTGTTCGTCGCGTGGGCCTACTCCATCGCGCTCGACAGTGCGGTGAAGCTCGGCGTCGTGAACAATGGTCGTGTCGAGCTCGGAGAGCTTCACTACAATCAGTTCCGCATCATCGTAAGCGCCGAGAGAGCCGCCACGGTTGCGGTGCGAACGGGGCGCCTGGTGCTGCGCGGCACGTCGCCCAGCGCGCGACTCATGGCGCATCGTGATTTCTCCACCGCAGGCGCGATGGCGGTGGCCGGCGGAGACTCGAGCAACAGCATGTCGACGATGATGCACGACGCGACTCCGCCTACGTCGGCGAGATGGACCATGCCACCCATGACGCCGGGCATGCCGATGATGGCGGGGATGAACGGACTGCTCCCGAGCGTCGCGCCATTTCGTGCTGGTGCGGGCGTCGATGTCACGACGCTGCCGAAAGCGCGTCCGTCGACACTCGTCCGCCTTCGCCACGGCGACACCCTTGTTCTCGCCGCGCAGATGGTGCGTCGAACGATCGGCGGGAAGACGTTCACGATGTACGGCTTCAACGGCCAGTATCCCGGTCCGCTGATCAAGGTGAACCAGAACGCGACGATCGTCGTGCAGTTCGAGAATGCCATCGATCAACCGAGCACCGTGCACTGGCATGGCGTGCGGCTCGACAACCAGTTCGATGGAGTCCCCGGCGTGACACAACCGCTCGTGCCACCGGGAGGCCGCTTCACCTACCGCGTGCACTTTCGCGATGCCGGCGTCTACTGGTATCACCCGCATCATCGCGAGGA
The DNA here is from genome assembly GCA_039915865.1 of Gemmatimonadaceae bacterium. Taxonomy (GTDB): domain Bacteria; phylum Gemmatimonadota; class Gemmatimonadetes; order Gemmatimonadales; family Gemmatimonadaceae; genus AG11. The sequence goes on from JBDSML010000163.1 coordinate 11,265, forward strand.
CATCCAGCAGGACCTCGGCCTCTACGGCAACATGCTCGTGCGTTCGGCTGACCCCAACTACTATGCTCCGGCGAATCGTGAGGAGAGTCTCCTGCTCGACGACCTGCTCGTCGGGGCGGACGGGCTCACGCCGCATGGCGCCGAGGCGCCGACGCATGCACTGATGGGGCGGTTCGGCAATGTGTTTCTCGTGAACGGCGAGCCGCGCTACGACCTGAGCGTTCAGCGCGGCGAGGTAGTGCGGTTCTTTCTCACCAACGTCGCGAATGCGCGGATCTTCAACCTTTCGTTCGCTGGAGCGCGAATGAAAGTCGTCGCCACCGACGTCGGCAAGTTCGAGCGCGAGGCCTGGGCCGAGAGTGTCGTCATCGGGCCGGCCGAGCGGTATGTCGTCGACGTACAGTTCACTGAGACGGGGCGTGTGGCGCTGGTGAATCGCGTGCAGGCGCTCGAGCACATGTTCGGGAGGATCACACCTGAAGCGGATACGATGGGAAAAGTCACCGTGTCGCCGACGCGGGTACGGCAAAGCCATGCGACCTCATTCGCGACGCTTCGCAGGAATGCCGACGTCATCGCGGACATCGATGCGTTCAGGCCATTCTTCGGCAAACCGGTCGATCACACGGTGACGCTCACGCTGCGAGCGCGCAATCTTCCCACGGCGGTGTCAGCGATGCTGCTCGGCATCAATGCGAACGTCGACTGGAATGATGGCATGTCGATGATGAACTGGGTCGCCACTGGAAACGAAGTAACCTGGGTGCTTCGCGACAAGGACACAGGTGCGGAGAACATGGACATCGCGTGGCGCTTCACGGAAGGGGATGTCGTGAAGCTCCGCTTCATCAACGATCCCAACAGCGCTCACGCGATGCAGCATCCCATCCATCTCCACGGGCAGCGCTTTCTCGTCCTCACGCGCAACGGCGTGCAGAACGACAACCTCGCGTGGAAGGACACGGCTGTCATCCCAGCCGGAGAATCTGCAGACTTTCTCGTCGAGATGTCGAACCCCGGTCGCTGGATGATGCACTGTCACGTGGCGGAACACATGGGCTCGGGGATGATGGGAGTGTTCACCGTAGCGCCTCGCCACTAGCATCGCTGCGGCGACTTCAATCGGGCGGTTGCTGTTCCTTCCCTGGAGACCCACCATGAATCGTCTACTCCGCGCCGTCACGGCTTTCGCTGCAACCGCGATCGCAACACCCATCGCCGCCCAGCAGCGCACGCTCCCTCCCGCCGTTCGACAATACGTCACCGTCGACGCGCCAGTCGTCGCGCTCACACACGCGCGGGTCGTCGACGGTACGGGCGCAGCAGCGAAAGAAGATCAAACAGTCATCATCCGCGGCGAGAAAGTCGCGGCGGTCGGCAAGACAGGCGCAGTCGACATCCCGTCAGGCGCCCAGGTGATCGACCTGACGGGCAAGACGGTGATCCCCGGCATCATCGGCCTGCACGACCACATGTACTACGGCGGCATGAAGTTCATGGGTACGAGCTACCCTCGGCTCTTTCTCTCCGCCGGCGTCACCACGATTCGGACAACGGGAAGCGTCGACTCCTATCAGGAGCTCAACCTCAAGCGCCAGATCGACTCGCTGCTCCTTCCCGGGCCCGGCATCGTCGTCACTGGACCATACCTTCAGGGACCCGGCCCAGGACCCGGCGCAATGCACCCGCTCGACGGTACCGAAGACGCGCGACGCATGGTGCGCTACTGGGCCGAGGAAGGCGTCACCTGGTTCAAGGCCTACACGCAGATCTCTCGCGCGCAGCTCGGCGCGGCGATCGATGAAGCACACAAGCGCGGCGTCAAGGTGACTGCACACCTCTGCTCCGTCGGATTCCGCGAGGCCGTTGCCCTCGGCATCGACCAGCTCGAGCACGGCCTGCTCACGAACACCGAGTACTCCAGCGGCAAGACACCCGACAAGTGCCCTAACGTAAGCGACTCGTCCTACGCCGCGCTCGACGTCGACAGCCCCGACGTGCAGCGCACCTTCAAGGAGATGGTCGCGCGCAACGTCGCGATGACCTCCACGCTCGACGTCTTCGAGATATCGTCGCCGAGCCGGCTGCCGTTCGACCAACGTGTCCTGGACGCCCTGTCTCCCGACGCCGCGAAGTCCGTGTCGGCGTGGTACGAGCGTGGAAAGACATCGAACGACACCGTCCGCATCGCCGCGTTCAAGACCGCGATGAAGTTCGATCGCGCATTCGTGAAGGCCGGCGGCCTCCTCGGCGCAGGATCCGACCCGTGCTGCATCAGCGCGATTGCGGGCTACGGCGATCAACGCAACTTCGAGCTGCTCGTCGAGGCGGGCTTCACACCGGAGCAGGCCATCCAGATCATGACGTCGAACGGCGCGAAGATCCTCGGCTTCGACAAATGGCTCGGCACGGTGACGCCGGGCATGCAAGCGGACCTCGTGGTGCTCGCGGGCAATCCCGTTCGCACGCAGTCCGACATTCGGAACGTCGAGACCGTCTACAAGCGCGGTATCGGATACGATGCCACAAGACTGAAGGACTCGATCAAGGGGCTGGTAGGGAAGTAGCAACGACAGAAACGCACATGTGCGCGTGTGGTGTCGGCTTAAGAGACTCTAAGCGTCGGCGCAAATGACACTTGACATCGTCGTCACGTGTTTCTCATATACGCTAGACCCCGGACATCTGCGCGCGGCACGCGAACAAACACCAAGGTCGGTCAATGCGAAACCTGCGGAGTGCCATCATCGCCCTGCTCGTCGGCGTGGTCACGAGCACGAGCGCTCGAGCGCAGTTGGAGTACAAGGTGGCGCAGCTCGACTCATACTATCATCCGTCTACTAGCGGCAGTTCAGGTGGATTTCTCGCCAACGTCTTCTATCGCAACATCAACAGCTATTCCGATCCCAGCATCATCTCGTTGCGCATGTTCACCATGAGTGTATCGCAGAGAGTCAAGGACTACTGCACTCTCTATGACATCGGGCGGGAAAGCTGCACCATCGCCGGCGTTGGTGGCTCTGCCAACCGCATCCAGGGAAATGTGCAAACGGGAGCGATCCCGCTCGGCAACAGCTTCTGGCTATATCAGCCCGGGATTGATGAAGACTCCTGTGTCACACAATGCAGCAGCCGCCGATTTGATTTGGGCGGGTTTGGTATCCTTGGTTGCCAGGCTCCCTTTCCTACTCCCGATTTCTATGCGGGCCGCACATGTGCGGCGGATGGCTACGACGGATGGTTGTCTATTGCTCTGCAATTCCACTACGCCGACTACAACGCATATCCCGGCGGCATTCCCGAATTCACGTTCGAGGAGTCGGACGTCTACCTGACGGCGGTCAACACGGTACGACAGGGACCGTCCGGCTTCCAACCCACGTCGACGCCCGAGCCATCGACATGGATCCTGATGGCGACCGGCATGGCCATGATCGCAACGATGGCGCGCCGCCGACCGAACCACGCAAAGAAGATCCCGACACCGGCTGACGCGCTGCGGCAGTGACAGTGGATGTTGCGCATCACGAACGGCCCTCGAGATGATGTCCCGCTGCGAGATAACGATCGACTTCACGACCAAGGAGCGAGCGCAGGGACGCCGACATCATGTGCCACTCGCTACGCAGTGCTGATAGTTCGTCGAGCGACAGCGACAGGACGGCACGACGTCCATCGACGAGCGACTGCACACGCATTCGCGTCGTTGCCAACACCGAATCCACCGCCGACGCACGCACCGTCGTCCGCATGCCGGCATCGGTGAGCACGTCCCGGAGATAGACGTCGCCGCCGTGCAGCATCGCCAGCGCACGTGCCGCATCGGCGTCGGCATGCTCCGGCACATCCAGCCCCGCACGAAGGAACGGCAACGCCCAGTTGTCGGGCGTGAACTGGCCACCAGGATTGACGAGCGCTGTCCACGCATGCAGCACCCATACGTGCGTACCACCCTGCGCACTCGCGCCGGGCGCGACGCCACTCTCGTCGGCGAGCAGCCCGCTGTGCTCATGCCACGCGTCGGGCCATCCCGGCACGCCAAGCGCGGATTCATCGCCGCGCGTCGTCGTCACGAAGCCCGCGCCGAGCAGCTTCGGCTCTCCGGCGATGTTCGCGTAGATGAGGATCGTCGGTCGCTTGGCGTCGATCTTTCCCGAGAGCAGCATCGCGGTATTGAGCCAGTGCTCGCCCATCCCGGGAAAGTCCGGCCCAATGCGTCGATAGCCATCCGCCGCCGCGCTGCGACGATCGGCGTACCCGGCCGCACCGCGCGCAGCTTCGGCCGCGAGTGAATCGATCGCATGTCGCTGCGCCGAGAGCAGGGCAGGCGCGACGAGAAGCAACAGGGCCAGCGCACGCATCATCGCACTTCCTCGAGCGCGACTTGGCCGAGCGTCGAGAGCACGGCGCGGAGAAGATCCCCGGAGAGTCCCTGCGGAAAGCGACTCAGCGGTGCGAGCGTCGCGCGCTTGCCGGCCGTGACGGTCTCACCGAGTCCGATATCGTAGGCCGATCCCATGTTCTTCACGTCCATCGCCGCGAGCTTCGCCCAGCTCACGCGGATCAGGCGAGCCTCGCGAACGGTGACGCCGATGGAGTCGACAGCAAAGAGCTCGCCGACCCTGTCGGTGTTTTCGCTGCACAACCGTATCGCCACGCGCGCGCCCTGCGGTCCATTGGCTGGCGCGACCTTCTCGACTGGATTGCCCCAGTTGATGCACGCGGTGACGACGAGCAGGCACAGCGTCATCGACTTCGTCATGATACGCATCATGTCATCCTCACCGAACGGGGATGCGAGACGAATAGAACGCGCGCTCCAGTCCATCGCGCTTGGTGCGCCAGCGTGTGAGCGCCGTCGACACCGCGGAGTCGCCAGGAACCCACGGCGTCGTACGCGTCGGGTCGGCGAGCCAACTGCCGCGAATCCACTCGCGATACCAGCCCTGCCACGCGATGAGATATGTCGTTGCCGAATCGGCTGCCACCGGCCTCGTCGCGAATTCGAGCGTCATGCGCTGGCCGGGCTGTGTCTGGAGATAGCGATCGTCGGCGTCGGCGAGGGCGCGGAGCGCGGCGGTGTCGGCAACGGCAGGACCCCCGCGCGCCGGATTGGGAACGACGACGCGCGTGAGATGCACCGTAGACGGAGTCGGACGCGAGACGGTGCCGGCGATGACGGCGCGGTCGATACGCCAATCATCCGCGACGAAACGCAATCGCACACGAACGCTCTTCGCATCCTTCCTGGAGCGCGGCAACATGATGGCGACGTCGCGAAAGGCGATCGGTCCGACGTCGCTGAGGCGGGCGTGCTCGCGCGCCGTTGGCGAAGGCAGCGGGACCCCGGCGACGGTCGCGTGCATGCCCATTGTGCGGATGTACCAGCGCGAGACATCGAGCGCCGTGCCGATGTTCTGCAGGCCTCCGGTCATCCAGTCCGCGGCATCGCGCCCGCCGAGGATGCCGTCGTAGAGCAGCACGGTATTGAGCAGGGAATTGCGCAGGCGCAACACCACGGCAACGGAGTCCCCAGCCGGAAGATCGTCCGCCCCGAGGTCGAGCCAGTCGTCGAGATCGCCGGCATGCGCCGAGTTCACGGTAGCGGGCGCCGACGCGAAGAGTTGGCTGTCCGCTCGCGCGAGCTCGGCGCGTACGTCGCGGCCCGAACGGTCGCGCGCAGACGTGAGTGCGGCGGCCGGCCCGACTTCAACCAGTTTGCCGCCCTGGTCGGGAATGACGACGGCGTCCTTGGCGTGTCGTACCGCGAGCAGCTCGATGTGGTTGATGAAGTGCGTCTCGAGCGCTTCGTTGCGCAGCTCGAGGCGAATCCTGTCGTCGGCGTCGACGCGCACGTGGAGCGGATCCACATCGCGGTTCTCCAACAGCGGCGCGATGGCATACGAGAACCCCTCGGCCTGAAGGACGGCGCCGGTGCCGGTGTCGGCATACACGGTGGGGCACGAGCCGAAGATGGCCTTCAATAGCACGATGGTCGCGGCCCCGGTCAGCGCCGACGCGGCGATGGAGAGCGTGACCGACTGCGCCATGAGGACCTTGCCCTCGAAGGTCTCGACCCCGACGACGCTGTCGAGCGGGACGCGGTCGCGGACGCTGGAGTGGACGTCGTCGAGCAGTGGGTAGGCCAGACCCGTTCCGACGATCTGTCCGCCCCTGATCGTCGCGCCCTGGTTGAAGACGACCGTACTTCCGTCGGTGAGGTGCGCCCGGAGCGGACTGTTGATGTACTGAAACGCATCCCGGCGCGCGTCCTTGCCGGGCAAGGGAATGTCGCGGGCCTCGGTGACCCAGATCTTGTGAACGCACCCGGCCATGCCGGCCAGCGTGGCGAGGACGAATAGCGCGGCGCCGATCCGACGGACGGTTGATACCCGCATGCGATGCTCCCGGAATGTGGGATAGACGCAGGGAAGTCGAACCAGTGGGTCCGACGATGGATCATCGCGCGGTCACCCGCCAACCCTCCGAGAGTGCTTGCCGCGACGACATCCAGATTCGACGTGAATGATACGAAGATCACAAGCGCTGGATCGGATTTGCTGCTATAGTTGGGACCGCGTGGCGACGTCAGCGGTATGACCGTTTCGCCCGTCTGTTCGGCTTCCACCAAAGGAAACACTCCCAAATGGTCACGCACGACCGTTCCGGCTCAGGTCCCGATGGGTTCTCGCCACAATTGACCCGTGACGTGGCGCAGGCGCTTAACGAGTACTTGCTCTCGAATGGGCCTGAGTCAGACGCTCAACTGCGCGATCTCACGAATCGCGTCTGCGCCGAAGCGCACGAGCTGGGTCTGCCGCCGGAGAAGATGCTGATCGCGATCAAGCGACTCTTCGAACGCGCGCCTCTTCCCGATATCTCGCACTCGGACAGCCGACGCTACGCCTTCGAGCGGTTCATCTCGGGGTGCATCAAGGCGTATTTCGACGCGAAGTAGCTTTGAGGCTTTTTCCGCGACCCGACCGCGCATTCAATCCTGACGAACAAGCTACCAACGCACTCAAGCGACCTCGCGAACCTTCTGTGGAGGAATCGAAGGACGAATCAGCACGACACCCTGACCCAGGGCTCCCGCACTTCCGCCCATTTCGCCCAAGTCCCCCGCATGGTAGGCCTCTTCGCCATGCTCGCTCGAGTCCATCCCCGTGAGCTCGTCGGCAATCGAGCCGCGCAGGCTGAACAGCGCGCGAATGCCGAGCAGGATACCCGCCGTGAGTGTGCCGGAGAGCACCATCGTCACGCCCACCGCCAACGCCTGCACGCCGACCTGATGGAACCCGCCACCGGCGAATAGTCCGTCGGCACCGGCGGCGTTCACCGCCTTCGACGCGAAGACTCCGGTGAGCAGCGCACCCACGATGCCCGCGACACCGTGACACGCGAAGACGTCCAGCGTGTCGTCGAGCGAGGAGCGCGCGCGGATCTGCATGGCGGCATAGCTCGCGAGCGACGCACAGATTCCGATCGCCAGCGCGGCCCGCGTGCTCACGAAGCCCGCGGCCGGAGTGATGGCGACCAACCCAACCACCGCACCAGTCGCCGCACCAACCGCAGTCACCTTGCCAGTCCGAGTCAGGTCGATGAGCATCCACGCCGTCAGTCCCGCGGCGGCCGCGGTGTGCGTCGTCGCGAATGCGGTCGCGGCGAGATCAGATGCCGACAGCGCCGAGCCGGCGTTGAAGCCGAACCACCCGAACCAGAGCAGGCCTGCACCGAACAGCGTGAATGGGACGCTGTGCGGTACGAGCGGCGCGCGCCCGAGCACGCGCCTCCGGCCGAGGACCATCGCCGCGACGAGCGCCGCCGTGCCGGCACTCACATGCACGACAGTACCGCCCGCGAAGTCCAGTGCGCCGAGGCCGCGGAGCCATCCGCCGTCGCCCCACACCCAGTGCGCGAGCGGATCGTAGACGAACGTCGTCCACAGGAGGCCGAACAACAGGTACGCCGAGAACTTCATCCGCTCGACGACTGCCCCCGAGATGAGCGAGACCGTGATCACGGCGAACATCGCCTGGAAGAGCGCGAACGCCACGTGCGGTATGGTCGCCGCGTACGTCGCGTTCGCCGCACCGCCGACGCCGCCGAAACCCCAGAACGACAGTCCACCGATGCCCGCATTGCCAGGCGCGAATGCGAGCGAGTAGCCGATGACGACCCACTGCACCGTCACGATGCCGAGCGGCGCGAGCGACATCATCATGCTGTTGAGCGTGTTCTTGCCGCGGACCAGCCCACCATAGAAGAGCGCGAGCCCGGGCACCATCAGCATCACGAGCGCAGTGGAGATCAACACCCACGCCGTGTCACCCGCCGAGACGCTGGTGGGGTTCATGACGGGGCGCCCCACACCTCGGTGTGATGCTTCGACTGTACTTCGTCAGCCGTCACCGGCGTGAGCGCGTCGACGTCGCGCTCGCCGGTGCGTATGCGGACCACACGATCGAGGGGCTGGACGAAGATCTTTCCGTCACCGACTTCACCCGTGCGCGCCGCACTGAGGATCGCCTGGATCGTCGCTTCGACGAACGGCTCCGACACGGCCATCTCGATCTTGACCTTGTCGCGAAACTCGAGCACGAGCGCGGAGCCGCGATAGTGCTCGACGACCTCCTGCTCGCCACCATGACCGCTCACCCGCTCGAGCGTCATCCCCGTGACGCCAACCTGAAAGAGCGCTTCCTTTACGGCGTGCAACCGTTCGGGTCGGACGATGCAGGTGATCAGCTTCATGGGTCGCGACTCATTTGACGTGTGAGGCACGATTCCCTTCACAAAAGCGCAAGGAATCGCCAAGAAAGTGTCGATTGATCGCGGAATATTGCTGAAAATGCATAAAAGAGCGAGCACTATTCTCTTTTTGTACAGTTCGCGGACAAAATCGGAAGTATTTATTGCATTCTCGGCACGGTCGGCGCTACAATAACAAAACCCTATTACCCCGACTCCGATGACCCAGTCTGCCGAACAGCCGAGCGTCACTGCACCGCATCCCCTCGACTTCGTCTCGCTCGGCAAGATCGTGCAGATTCGTGAACGACTCCTCTCCGCGCAGGCCGCCGGGAAAGTCGTGTTTCGATTCGAGTCGGGAGATCCGAGCTTCGCGCCCGCCGCGCATATCTCCGAAGCAGTCGTCGCCGCGATGTATGCCGGCAAGACGCACTACGTCCCGAACAATGGCATCCCCGAGCTGCGCAACGCGCTCGCCGAAAAGGTGCGCACCAAGAACGGCATCACCAACGTCACCAGCAACGACATCTTCGTCACCAACGGCGCCATGCACGCGCTCAACGTCACCTTCGGCGCGCTCCTCTCGCCCGGCGACGAAGTGATCATCCCCGATCCGATGTGGACGGAAGTCGCCGAGAACATCCGCCTCGCCGGTGGGGTCACGGTGGGCGTGCGGCTGTCGGCCGAAGAAGATTTCGCGTACCGCGCCGCCGACATCGCCGCAGCGATCACGCCGAAGACGACGGCGATCTTCCTCAACACGCCGCACAACCCCACGGGCGCACTCCTGTCACGCAGCGAGCTGCAGGCGATCTACGATCTCGCTGTTCAGCATGACCTGTGGATCATCTCCGACGAAGCGTACGAAGACCTCGTCTTCGCGCCGCACGAGCATGTGTCCATCGGCGCACTCGCTGATGCAGACGACACGCGCGTCATCAGCATCTTCTCGTTCTCGAAGAGTCATGCGATGAGCGGACTGCGCACCGGCTACGTCGTGACGCGCGCCGCACTGCTCCAGGATCGACTGCCCAAGCTGCTGCGCTGCACCATCAACGGAGTGAACAGCCTCGCGCAATGGGGCGCACTCGCCGCCGTGAAGGGAAGCCAGTCGAGCAGCCTCGCCATGCGCGACGAGTACTGCGTGCGGCGCGACATCATGCTCGCCGCGCTGCGCGACATTCCCGGCGTGCGTCCCCTCGTCCCGCGCGGCACCTTCTTCATCTGGGTCGAGCTCGACCCGTCGCTGTACGAGCGCCTCGAGGTGGCCGACGCGGACGCACTCTCCACCTCACTCGCTGACGACGGCATCGGCAGCGCACCGGGCGACGCCTTCGGACCGAGCTATCCCGACGCGATTCGCTTCTCGTTCAGCTGCGACACGGCGATGGTCCGCGAAGGCAGCGTGAAGCTGCGCGAGGCGCTGCTGTGAGCACACTCCCGGCAACCGATCGACCAGACGTCACGCTCCGCGTCGCACTCGGCGAATACGACACGGGCTGGCATCAGCCGGACAGCTCGCTCAACCGCGCGAGCATCTGTGTGCAGCGCGCGGCGTCGACGGGTGCGCGCCTGGTCGTGTTGCCGGAGATGACCGCCACCGGATTCACGATGAAGCCGGAGGAATGGGCCCAACCGGTGGACGGTCCGATCTTCACACGCATCAGCAAAATTGCCGAGCGCAGCGATGTGTGGATCATCGCCGGTATCGCGATGCGTGATGCGACCGGATTTCGGAACGTCGCCGCCGTGTTCGATGCGAACGGTGATCTCGTGGGGACATACGCGAAACAGCGTGTCTTCGCGTTCGCCGGCGAGCACGAGCACTATGCGCCTGGTTCGGCACCCCTCATCGTCGACGTCGACGGCGTGCGCGTGAGTCCGTTCGTCTGCTACGACATCCGCTTTCCGGAACTGTTTCGCGCGGCGTCACCGCACGCCGACCTCCTGGTGGTGATCGCCAACTGGCCGGCGGTGCGTCGCTCACATTGGGATGCGCTGCTGCCGGCTCGAGCGATCGAGAACCTGTCGTACGTTGCCGGCGTGAATCGCACGGGCAACGGCGGCGAAATCCAGTACGACGGCGGCTCGGCAGCATATGATCCGTGGGGCGAGCCAGCCGCGACGCGACTCGCGGTCGCGTCACCGAGCGTGGTGGACGTGTCGACGGCACGCGTCGCGAGTATTCGCGCGAAGTACCCGTTTCTCGAGGACATGACCAGTTTGTCGTACGCGGGCTGAGCACGAGCCGTCGCACTAGACGCAACCGAAGGCTCGCAAGGTTTGCGCGACGCCCTCCATCTGCATGGTGCTGATGTTCAGCTGGAACATGGCATCGGCGAGCCGGAAAGTTTCCGCGCTACACATGACCTGCCACGACGACAAATTGGTCTGCCTGCACGCCACCGATTCTCTCGCGGCTTGATCGAACCACGCCAACGCGGAGCGCCATTGCGCGATGGATTGGTAAAGCATGAACCCAATGCTCCCACAGGGTCCGGCGCCACCTGTCCCTGTCCCCCCTCCCGCGCCTCCCGAGCCTCCCGCTCCGCCGCCGCCACTCGGATCGCTGCCGGTGTCGAAGCCGCAGAACTGCATCGCCGGATCGCATTCGGCGACGAGCGTCGGCTTCACGATGGGCGCCGTCAGCGTGAGCACACCATCGAGATCCGCTGCGCTCACCATGCGAGTACGAAGCACCGCGAGCGCGAGGCGCGCCTGAGGACCGGACGTCGGTTGCGGAAGGCCCATCCTCGCCCACACCGGTGCCATGCGCTTCGCCAGCGCCTCCATCTTCGGCATCGAGATGGCGAGGCGACGGAAATGCGTCGCTGCCGCCGTATCGATCGCGATGCGCGCCCCGTTCTCGAACACGATGTCGGTGCCGAACAACGTTGCAGTGCGCGGGCCATCCGCGCCCTGCCATGTCAACGACGGCAGCTGAGCTGCGACCTGCTCGACCGCGGGAGCAACCGGCGAGGTCGTGTCCGAACACCCCATCGCGATTCCGCTCAATGCCAGAACGAACAGCAAGTAGCGTGGCGACGACATCGTGACCCCCTCGATGAAGGACGACACTCGATGATCCTGTCAGCGACAGGAACCAGGTGCGACTTCAGCATATCAGGGGAGATCAATTCCGCGTCATCGTTCCGACGCACGCATGTCCACACGATTGCCGCTCAGCCAGTGTTCCGCAAACCCTGCGCGATCCCGCTCACCGTCGTTGCGAGAATGTCGTCGATCACGGCGTGATCCTCACCGCTCGCCTCCGCGTGACGCTTCCGCTCGAGCAGCGCGATCTGGAGCAACGAGAGCGGATCGACATACGGGTTCCGCAATGCAATCGCCGCCGACAGCACCGGCACGTCGGCGATGAGGTGCGACGTCTCGCGGATCTTCAACACACTCTCCACCGTGCGTTGATACTCCTGCTCCAACCGCACGAGCAACGCCGTATCGCCGCCGAGTCGCTCGACATACGCGCGCGCGATCTCGAGGTCGGTCTTCGCACACACCATCTCGACCTTCGCGAGAAAGTCGTCGAAGAACGGCCACGTCCGCGTCATGTGCCGCAGCTCGTTCAATCCCTGCTCCGTCGCGATCGCCTCCGACAGTGCCGTGCCGACGCCGAGCCATCCAGTGAGCATGAGTCGGATCTGCGTCCATCCGAACGCCCACGGAATGGCGCGAATGCCATCGATGCCGGAGTTCGCGCCCGGTCGATACGCCGGACGCGAGCCAAAGCGCGCATCGGCCAGTTCCGCGATCGGCGTGGCGACGCGAAAGAGCGTGAACAGCTCCGGCCCCTCGTGCACGACGCTGCGATAGAAATCATACGACCGCTTCGCCAGCGAATCGACGACCTCGCGAAAGCGCGCGACCTCCGATGGGTCGAGACCGACGCGCCAATCGGTGAAGCCATGCAGCAACACACCCGACACCGTGACCTCGAGCGAACGCTCGGCCACAGGCAGCAAGCCGAATTGCTGCGAGATGATCTCGCCCTGCTCGGTGATCTTGATGTGGCCGTTCACCGTACCCGGCGGCAGCGCCGACAGCGCGCGATGTACCGGCGACCCACCGCCACGCCCGACTCCGCCGCCACGTCCGTGGAACAGCAACAGATCGACGCCCGCATCGCGGAACACGGCAGCCAATGCCTCCTGCGCGCGATACAGTGCCCATGACGCGGAGAGCAAGCCGGCGTCCTTCGCCGAATCAGAGTAGCCGAGCATGACTTCCTGTCGGTTGCCGCGCGCGGTGAGCTGGCGGCGATAGACAGGATCCAGGAGCAGCTCGCGCATGACGTCCGCGGCGCGATCGAGATCGTCGAGCGTCTCGAACAGCGGAACGACGTCGAGTCGCGAGACGGGCACGTCGGCGGCGAGATCGAGAAGGCCCGTCTCACGCGCAAAGAGGAGGACGCGGAACAAATCCTCCGCCGATCGCGCCATCGAAATGATGTACGTCGACGTCGCGGATTCCCCCGCCTCGTCCTGGATCGTGCGAATCGCCTGGAAGGTGTCGAGGACACGACGCGTTGCGTCGCTCACCGGCAGATGTCCACCGACCAGCGGACGTCGCCCCGACAGCTCCGCGCGCATCGCCGCGGCATCGAGTGGCTGGAGCCCGAGCAGTCCGGTGATCTCGTCGAGCGCGCCGCGATGCATGTCGGCGTGATCGCGGATATCCAGCATGAATCCGTGAAAGCCATGCGCGCGTACGACGGCGATCATCGGATCGAGCACGGTGCGACACGCCTCGAACGCACCCGCGGCGAGAACGCTATCGCGGACGAGCAAGAGGTCGCCCTCGAAATCGGCGATCGTCGCGTACGCGGCCGGTTCGGGACGCAACGTACCGCCATCGCGCGCGGCGACCAGCCGTCGCGTGGCCGCGACGCGCGCGGCCATGAAGCTGAGCTTCAACCGCACCGGCTCGCTGGAATTGCGGACCCGGTTCATCGCGAACACATCGGGCAACAACTGCTGATCATTCTCGATGGACGCCAGCAACTCGGGCGGCGGCGGCGCAAGTTGCGCCGAGAGCGCGAGACGCTCGACCAGGTCGTCGAGCGCGCGGCCGTACCTGCCGAGTATCACGTGGCTCGCGCGTCGCGCGGAGGCGACGGTCGTCTCGGGAGTGACGAACGGATTGCCGTCGCGATCCCCGCCGACCCAGTTGCCGAGATGAATGGGGACGGGAATGCGCAACGCGTCCGCCGTCGCACCGAATTCATCCTCGAACGCGCGCATCAACGCATCGCGCGCCGTGGCACTCGCGTCGATCAGTCGTGTCTCGAGATACCAGAGCGTGGTGCTCACTTCATCGAGCACCGTCGGTCGGTCGCTGCGAATCTCCGCGGTGAGCCAGAGCAACTCGATCTCACCGTCGAGGCGCTCCTCGGCCTCGCGTCGCTCGGCGTGCGCCGTCGTCTCCCAACCGAGCAGGAGATCGGCGACGCGAGCTTGCAGCGCGAGCAACGTGCGGCGCGTCGACTCCGTTGGATGCGCCGTGAGCACAGGACGCACGTCGAGGCGCGTGATGGCGCTGAGCACAGCGTCGGCAGAGCGACCGGCTTCACGCAGCTTGCGCATCGTCCATCGCGCTGACGCCGGCTGCGGCGCCGCGTCCGCATCGCGCGCATACACCCGACTCCGACGCACGCGATGCACCTGCTCTGCGGTGTTGATGAGCAGAAAGAACAGTGTGAACGCGCGCGCCGCAGTTGCACAGAGCGGCGCGGGCAACCCCTCCACGTGTGCGAGCAACGTCTCGAGACTCGGCGCATCGGGATCGCCACGTCGCCGGGCGCGGGCGTCGCGGCGCAGGTTCTCGACCGTCGCGAACGCCTCTTCGCCTTCGAGCCGCCGAATGACGCGACCGAGCGCGGCGGCGAGTCGGCGGACATCTTCGTGAAGGGGAAGATCTTCAGGGCGAGTCGGCGGCGCGGCGGAGTGCATCGGCGAAAATTATGATGACAGGAGGACAGATGAACAGTCCCGATACCTAGGCAACTCTCGGCGCCGCGAAGTGTGGCGCCGCCACGAGCGCCGTCGCGCCACGGAGGCGCGGATAGCCGCCCATCTGCTCCGGCACTACCGGCGTCGCGGCCGCGGCGCGCGTAAGGGCGCGCTCGAGAATTCCCTCGCGCACCGCGCCTTCGATCATGTCCCATGCGCCCGTGATCTCGCCCCCGAGAAAGACCTGCGACGGATTGAGCCCGTTGACGATGCTCGCGATCCCGATGCCGAGGTAGTGACCGGTGGCCTCGATGGCACTCGAGGCGCGTGTGTCGCCGCCGCGCGCGCGTGCGATGAGATCTTCGATGGTCAGTGGCACCGCCTGACGCGTCGACTGGCCCCACACTGGCATGAGCTCGCGGCCGAGATAGCGCGAGAGCGTCGCCTGGTTGGAGGTGTACGCCTCCCAGCAACCGTGAGCGCCGCACATGCACTGCGGACCGTCGCGGTCGAGTGGATTATGGCCGAACTCGCCGGCCGAGTCGGACGCGCCGCGAATGAGCTGCCCGTTGAGGACGATTCCCGCACCGACGCCGTCGGACACGGTGACATAGACGAAGTTGTCGCTGCTGTTGCCGCGTTGGCCAAGCCACATCTGGGCGAGCGCACAGGCGAGCGGTGCGTTTTCGATGCTCACGGGAAGACCGACCGCCTCGGCGATTCCCGTCCGGATGTCGACGTCGCGCCAGCCAAGCTGCGGCGCCATGAGGATGCGTCCCGACATGCGCTCGACCATGCCCGGTACCACGATGCCGATGCCTTCGCAGCGACTCCGCGCACCGTGTGACGCGAGGAGTCGATTGATCCGTTCGGCAAGCTCGGCGATGAGAAGGTCAGGCGCGAAGATCGTCTCGAACGACTCGAGGGCGATCTGCGTTCCGGCGAAGTCGCTGAGCATGATGAAGCTGCGGCTGAACCGGATGTCCACAGCGACGACGAGGCGGTCCTGCGTCCTGACGTAGAGCATCGTCGGCCGGCGCCCACGTGCGGCATGACCGGTGGCTCCCTCATATATGGTGCCTTCGACGATCAGCTCCTGGATGATCGAGGTCACCACGCCGCGACCGATGTTCATGCGACGCGCAAGGTCGGCACGAGAGACGGGTTGGTGATCGCGCACGAGATTGAGCACGATTCGCCGGTTGATCTCGCGAGACGTCGTGCGCGTCGCGCGCCGGAAATCGCGGGTGTCGATCTTTCTCACGGGGGTTCAGCTGGGGAAAGGAGAGCTCCGATAGCCTGGCCGATCAGGTTCGCGTCATCGTTCGGCCGCGCCGGTTAGCGGATTATTGCGAGGCCGCGGAACGATACGTACATTGAGTGAGAAGATTAGTTTCTGAATCGAACAAATTCAGACCCAGCAGCAATCGGCGCAAGAGCCTGTTCTCGGCGGCTCCTCGCTTCCCGGTGACGGCCGGTTCGCTCTCTACCCATTTTTCCCACCCCTCGCGCGATGGCAAGTGCGGTAGACCACGTCGGGAGCGCGCTCCGCCTGCATGCGGATCGTTTCTTCGATCCAGACCCCTCGATACGACGGGCCGCGCGGGAGTTGTACGAGGGAATCAGGGACCTTCCGATCATCTGCCCGCACGGACACGTCGACCCCGCGCTGCTCGCCGACAACTCGCCATTTCCGGAACCCACGGCGCTGTTGATCATCCCGGATCACTACATCTTCCGGATGCTGTACAGCCGAGGCATGCCGCTGGAGGATCTGGGCGTCCCGACGCGCGACGGAACTGACGTCGAGTCTGATCCACGCGCCATCTGGCAGCGCGTTGCCGACAACTGGTATCTCTTCCGCGGCACGCCGTCGGGTGCGTGGCTCTCGCACGAGCTGCATGAAGTCTTCGGCGTTCGCGAACGGCTCGACGGCGACAGCGGCCAACGCATCTACGACGAGATCGCCGAAAAGCTGCGGAGCCCTGAGTTCCTCCCGCGCACGTTGTTCGAGCAATTCCGTATCGAGATCCTGGCGACGACGGATGCCGCCGCCGATCCACTCACGCAACACAACAAGATTCGCGGGTCGGACTGGCGCTACGGCAAGCATCGCGTCGTGCCCACGTTCCGGCCCGACGCGCTCTTCCGCATCGCGTTGCCGGCGTGGGCGCACGAGCTGCGCGCACTCGAGTCGGTGAGCGGGCAGACGATCACGAGCACCGAGGCACTCGTTGCCGCCCTCGCCGAACGTCGCCGGTATTTTGCGTCGCTCGGCGCAACGGCCACCGATCACGGCGTCCTGGAGCCGTACACGGCGGAGCTCGTGCCCGAAGAGGCCGAGCGGTTGTTCCAGCGCGCGCGGAATGGTGAGGCGACGGCGGAGGATCAGCGCCGCTACGAAGCGCACATGCTGATGGAGATGGCGCATCTGTCGACGGAAGACGGACTCGTCATGCAGCTCCATCCCGGCTCGCTACGCGATCACAACTCGGCGGTATGGCAGCGGTTCGGCACGGACAAGGGCGCGGACATTCCGGTCGCGACGGAATTCACCCGCAACCTGCGTCCGCTGCTCGACAAGTACGGCAGCGATCCGCGTTTCTCGATGGTGTTGTTCACGCTCGACGAGAGCACGTATGCGCGCGAGCTCGCGCCGCTCGCGGGGCACTATCCCGCGCTGCGACTCGGACCGCCCTGGTGGTTCCATGATTCCATCGAGGGCATGCGTCGCTACCGCGAACAGGTGTCGGAGACGGCGGGGATCTACAACACGGCCGGATTCAACGACGACACGCGCGCATTCTGCTCCATTCCCGCACGTCACGATCTCGCGCGGCGCATGGATGCGAACTGGGTCGGCGGGCTCGTCGCGCGACACATCATCGAGATGGACGAGGCGCGTGAGATCATGCAGGCGCTGACGGTCGACCTCGTGCGCGAGACGTATCGCTTTCCTGCGATGGACGCCTGACGCCGGTGGCCACGGCATCGCCTCCCGTCGTGCGCCCCGACGCCGTTCGCATCCACCCGGATGACAATGTCGCCGTGGCCATTCGCCCGCTGTCGACAGGCGAAGATGTGATGGTCGGCGACGTGCACATCACGCTGCGCGAAGACATTCCCGCCGGACACAAGTTCGCGCTCGACAGACTCGACGTCGGCGAACCGATCATGAAGTACGGATTCCCCATCGGTGCCATGACGGCGCCGGTGTCGGCGGGGCACTGGGTGCACAGTCACAACCTGCGCACGCAGCTCGAGGGAATGAGCGAGTACGTGTATCGGCCCGGCTCGGTGAAGGCGCCGAGCGCGGACACGATGCCGACGTTCGAAGGCTATCTCCGCGCCGACGGCCGGGTGGGAACGCGCAACGAGGTGTGGATTCTGAACACCGTCGGTTGCGTCAACTTCGTGGCGGAGGGCATAGCGAAGAACGCGGCGGATCGCGTCGGCTCCGCGGTCGACGGCATCTACGCCTTCGGGCATCCGTTCGGCTGCAGCCAGCTCGGCGACGACCTCTCGCATACGCAGGCGGTGCTCGCGGGCCTCATGCGCAATCCGAACGCGGGCGGCGTGCTCGTGCTCGGACTCGGCTGCGAGAACAACCAGATGGAACAGCTGCTCGCCCGCGCCGGCGACGTCGACCGCAGCCGCATCCGGTTCTTCAACTCGCAGGACGTGGTGGACGAGCGTGCGAGTGGCGTCGCGATGGTCGAGGAGCTCGTGACCCGCATGGCCGATGACCGGCGCGCGACGCGACCGGCGTCGGAGCTGGTGATCGGGCACAAGTGCGGCGGCTCCGATGGCTTCAGCGGCATCTCGGCGAATGCGGTGGTCGGCCGAATCGCCGATCGTTTGACGTCACTCGGCGGCGGAGTCTTGCTCACCGAAGTGCCTGAGATGTTCGGTGCCGAGCAGCTGTTGATGAACCGCGCGACCAGTGAGCCGGTGTACGAGCAGCTCGTCGCGATGATCAACGACTTCAAGGCGTACTTCATTCGCCACGGCCAGAACATCTATGAAAATCCGTCGCCCGGAAACAAGGCCGGCGGACTGACGACGCTCGAGGAGAAGTCGCTCGGCGCAATCCAGAAGGGCGGTCAGGCACCAGTGACGCGCGTATTGCGATATGGTGAGCCGGCGACGAACGGCGGATTGTCGCTGCTCGAAGGTCCGGGCAACGACGGCGTGTCGTGCACGGCGATGATCGCCAGCGGCGCGACTGTATTGTTGTTCACGACGGGGCGTGGAACGCCGCTCGGATTTCCCGTACCGACGATCAAGATCTCGTCGAACTCGGAAATCGCGGCGAAGAAGCCACACTGGATCGACTTCAATGCCGGCGCCCTGCTCGATGGAACGCGGTCGATGGATGCGCTGGCCGACGAGTTGTTCGCCTATGTCCTCGACATCGCGTCGGGGAGCAAGCGGACGAACAACGAGCAGCACGGCTATCGCGAGATCGCGATCTGGAAGGATGGAGTGACGCTTTGACCGCCGCGCTGCCGCGGCTGAGCAGGTCGCAGCTCGACACGATTCGCCGTGAGCGCGCCGGCGTCGTGGATGTTCCTGCCGAGGCGATGCTCGACCTGCCAGAGCTCGCGGTGCAATTCGGGACGGGTGCGCTCCTGCGCGGGTTCGTCGACGACTTCATCCATCGCGCGAACCAGAAGGGGCTGTTTGTGGGTCGCATCGTCGCCGTCGCGTCCACGGGCAGCGTACGCGATCGCGCACTGAACGAGCAGGACGGACTCTATACACTGGTCGTGGAAGGCATCGAGCGCGGGCAGCGCGTGCAGGAGCGCCGCGTCCTCAGCTCGCTCAGTCGTGCGATCTCGGCGAGCGATGAGTGGCCCGCCGTGCTTGCGCTGGCACAGGCGCCCGGCCTTCAGTACGTGTTCTCGAACACGACGGAAGTCGGAATCGTGGCCGATGCCGACAGCGGGAAAGAGGACGCACCGCCGAAGTCATTTCCCGCGAAGCTCACTCGATTCCTGTACGAGCGCGGCAAGACCTTCGACTACGACACGGCGCGCGGACTCACCGTCATCCCCTGCGAACTGATCGAGAACAATGGCGCGAAGCTGCGCGAGATTGTCAATGCGATCGCGGCGCGCTGGGAGCTCGGTGAGGCCTTCACGAAGTGGCTCGACAGCGCCGTGTCCTTCTGCAATACGCTCGTCGATCGCATTGTGCCGGGCTCGCCGCGCCCGGAGAACGCCAAGCCCCTCGCCGAACTGCTCGGCTACGATGACGCGATGCTGACGTGCTGCGAGCCATACTGCCTGTTCGCCATCGAGGGCGACGCGTCGTTGGCGGAGAAGCTCACCTGGGCGAACGTCGACAGTGGTATCGTCATCGCGCCCGACATCGCACCGTATCGCAAGCGGAAGGTTCACCTGTTGAACGGTGCGCACTCGCTGCTCGTCTGCGCGGCGCTGCCACTTGGCTGTGAGACTGTACTGGACGCCATCAGCCAGCCGTCGATCCATCGCTTCGTGCGCGGCGCGATGATGGACGAGATCGCGCCGATGGTCGAGGCTGAGGGCGCGGAGGAATTCGCCGAAGCGGTGCTCGATCGATTCCAGAATCCGTTCATCAGGCATGCGCTCATCGACATCACGCTTCAGGCGACGATGAAGATGAAGGTTCGCGTCGTGCCGATTGTGCAGAAATACATCGAGCGCACAGGCACGGTGCCGCAGTCACTCGCGTTCGGGTTCGCCGCGTACCTGTTGTTCATGCAGGGCCGCTATCAGGCGTCGCGGCGTGAACAGGGTCTCTCCGTACCCGCCGACGATCAGGCCGAGAAGCTCAAGACACTGTGGGGTGGCATCGCGGACGACACGTCACTCCCCGTCGGCGAAGTCGTCTGGGCGATTTGTCGAGACAGCGCGCTCTGGGGTGTCGATCTCACGACGCTGCCTGGCTTCTGCGAGGCGGTTGCCGACCATCTCTGGCGCATGCGAACGCAGGGGATGAGCGCCGCGCTGGAACATCATCTCGCTTCTTCACAATCTTCCCGAAACTGAGATGGCTGCCAAGGATAGAATGTCCGTCCTGTTGGCGATGATGGAGCAGGGTGTCATTCCCGTGTTCTATCATCCCGATGTCGACGTGTGCAAAAAGGTGATCCAGGCATGCGCCAATGGCGGCGCCAAGTGCATCGAGTTCACGAACCGTGGTGACTTCGCATCGCACGTCTTTCATGAAGTCACGTACCACTTCGCGAAGGAGGATCCGTCGGTGATCATGGGCGTCGGTTCCATCGTCGACGCGCCGACGGCCGGCATCTACATCGCCAACGGCGCGAAGTTCGTCGTGGGACCGCTGCTCAATGCGGACGTCGCCAAGGTGTGCAACCGCCGCGGCATCCCGTACAGCCCGGGCTGTGGCTCGGCGACGGAGATCGGCGACGCGCAGGAGCTGGGCTGCGAGATCGTGAAGGTATTCCCCGGCTCATCGGTCGGTGGACCGGACTTCGTGAAGAGCATCCTCGGTCCGATGCCGTGGACGCGCATCATGCCGACAGGCGGCGTCGAGGCGACAGAAGCCTCCCTCACGCAGTGGTTCGGCGCGGGCATCGTGGCGTGCGGCATCGGCAGCAACCTGATCACCCGGCAATTGCTCGATGCGCAGGACTACGACGGTATCGAGAAGAAGGTTCGCGATACGGTGCAGTTGATCAAGACGATTCGCGGCAAATAGCAGCATACAAAGGCAACCATGACAGACACCTCCCTACAGATCAAATCCGCCGCCGAGACGAAGTGGGACTGCCTGTCGTTCGGTGAGGTGATGCTCCGCTTCGATCCCGGCTTCGGACGTGTCCGCAATGCGCGGTCGTTCCAGGTGTGGGAAGGCGGCGGCGAATACAACGTCTCTCGCGCGATGCGGAAGTGCTGGGACAAGCGCGCTGCCGTCGTCACCGCGCTGCCGAAGAACGACCTCGGTTGGCTGGTGGAAGACTTCATCATGCAGGGCGGCGTCGACATGTCGCACGTCATCTGGCGCGACTTCGACGGGCTCGGTCGCAATACACGCGTCGGGCTGAACTTCACCGAGAAGGGATTCGGCATTCGTCCCGCGCTCGGCTGCTCTGATCGCGGCCACTCCGCCGCCTCGCAGATCAAGCCGGGCGAAGTGAACTGGGAGAAGATCTTCGGCGAAGAGGGCGTGCGGTGGTTTCATACCGGTGGGATCTTCGCGGCGCTGGCGTCGAATACGGCGGAGGCGGTGATCGAGGCGGTCGAAGTGGCGAAGAAGTACGGCACCGTGGTCGCGTACGACCTCAACTACCGTGCGTCGCTCTGGAAGAGTCAGGGCGGCAAGGACGGCGCGCAGAAGATCAATCGCAACATCGCGAAGTACGTCGACGTCATGATCGGCAACGAGGAGGACTTCACCGCCTGCCTCGGCTTCGACGTCGAGGGCGCGGACGAGCATCTCACGACGATCGAGACCGAGAGCTTCAAGCGCATGATCACGTCGGCGTGCTCGGCGTTCCCGAACTTCAAGGTTGCCGCGACGACACTGCGCAAGGCGACCACCGCGTCGATCAACGACTGGAGCGCGATCCGCTACTATCAGGGCGAGCTCTATCAGTCGGTCAAGCGCGAGAATCTCGAGATCCATGATCGCGTCGGCGGCGGCGATGGCTTCGCATCCGGACTGGCGTACGGATTCCTCGAAGGAAAGGGGCCGCAGGCAGCTGTCGAGTATGGTGCGGCGCATGGCGCGCTGGCGATGACCACGCCAGGCGACACGTCGATGGTCCGCGTGGAAGAAGTCGAAGCAGCAATGAAGGGGAAAGGCGCACGAGTCATTCGGTAACAACACACAGGGGTAACGCATGGCGGTCCAGGACGTCGGCAGGATAGACAGCGTCGCGCCGAAGAAGTTCGGGTATCGATGGACGATCTGCGCGCTGATCTTCATGGCGACGACGATCAACTATGTCGACCGCCAGGTGCTCGGCATCCTCGCGCCGACGCTCACGCGCGAGCTCGGATGGTCGGAGACGGATTACGGCGCGATGACGTCCTGGTTCAGCTTCGCCTACGCCATCGGATTCCTCGGTGCGGGGCGGTTGATCGACCGCGTCGGCGTCAAGAAGGGATACGCGGCGGCCATCATCGCGTGGAGCTTCGCGGCGATGGCGCACGCACTCGCCACGACGGCCACCGGATTCTCGTACGCCCGCGCGGCGCTCGGCCTCGGAGAATCGGGGAATTTCCCCGCGGCCATCAAGACGACAGCCGAGTGGTTCCCGAAGAAGGAGCGTGCCTATGCGACGGGCATCTTCAACGCGGGCACGAATGTCGGTGCGTTGCTCGCGGCATGGGCCGTCCCCCAGATCGCGCTGCACTACGGATGGCGATGGGCATTCATCGGCACCGGCGCGCTCGGATTCCTGTGGCTGGTGCTGTGGCTGACCATTTACGAGACGCCGGAAAAGCACAAGCGACTCAGCGCCGAGGAGCTCGCGTACATCCGCAGCGACCAGGATGCGGGAGTCGCGCAGGTGGGCTGGCTCGAGGTGCTGCGCCACCGTCAGGCGTGGGCGTTCGTCGTCGGAAAATTCCTCACCGATCCCGTGTGGTGGTTCTACCTGTTCT
>JBDSML010000223.1:0-4697 GCA_039915865.1 Gemmatimonadaceae bacterium
GCGCTCGGCGCGCTCCGTCCGCAAGGCGCGGACTACGATGCACTGGTGCGCGCGCTTGCCCGCTACCGCGCGATCGTGGCGTCTGGGGGATGGCCGACGATACCGAAACTGGGTGTCCTCTACCCGGGAGATATCGCGTCGGCCGCATCGCTCGGCGTACTTCTCGCTCGCCTGCATGCCGAGGATTACATCGACCTCGTGCCGCTGACACCGGCGGACTCCGCTGAAGATGGACGTGCCGGCGTGGCAACCCGTGTCGTCTACGACAACAGGCTCGCAGTCGCGGTGGCCGGCTACCAGCGTCGTCATGCGCTCGCCGCGGACAGCGTCATGGGACCCGCGACACTCGCCTCACTCAACCGCAGCGCCGAGTATCGCACGCAACAGATCGCGGCCAACCTGGAGCGGCATCGGTGGCTGCCGAGGTCCCTCGGCGCGCGCTACGTCTTCGTGAACGTTCCCGCCTTTCGCCTCACCGCGTACGATTCGGGTCGCGCGGTGCTGACGATGCGCATTGTCGTGGGCGCCGAGTATGGCGGCCGCTCGACCCCGGTGTTCAGCGACTCGATAGCCTATCTCGTGTTCCGCCCGTACTGGAACGTGCCCGGTAGTATTGCCGCCAACGAGCTGTGGCCGAAGCAGCGACGCGATCGCGGCTACTTCGCGCGCAACGGTTACGAGACGGTGAATGCGAGCTGGGGCCGCTACGTACGGCAGCGCCCTGGGCCGAACAATGCCTTGGGCGCCGTGAAGTTCATCTTCCCCAATGATTTCAACATCTATCTTCACGACACGCCCGCGCAGAGCCTGTTCGACGAGCGCGTGCGTGCCTTCAGCCACGGCTGCGTCCGGGTGCAGAACCCGGTTGCGCTCGCGCAGTACGTGCTCGGGTGGGACGAGGCGCGCGTGAAGGACGCGATGTATCGCGGCGCGAACGACCGTCGCGTGACGCTCGACCGGAAGCTGCCCGTGTACATCGTTTACTTCACGGTGCTCGAGCGCGATGGCACACTGCAGTTCGCAAATGACATCTACGACCGCGATCAGGCGCTCGTGGACGCCGTTCGCGGTGCGGCGCTGGGTACGTCGTCTCCTGGCCGTTGATGCGCGTCGGAATCGGCGCGTCGGCGATGCTCGTCGCGGGACCGGGCAATGCGCAGGCCTGTGACGAAACTTTGTCACAGGTGTACACGTCTCGATTCCTACGTCCGCCTACGAGGAATCATGCCCATCGCCAATGGCCACAGCGCCAGCATCCTCATCGTGTTCGCCTGCCTGGCCATGACCGCGCCGAGCGTGCAAACCCAATCGATCACGCGTCTCGACGGCTCGACGATCTCCGCCGCATATGCCGACTCGTTCGCTCGGCGCATCCTCGCGGAGAACAAGGTTACCGGTGCGGAGATCGCCATCGTCAACGATGGCAGGATTGTGTGGAGTGCTGCCTATGGTCAGCGCCATCACGATCCGTCGCGTCCCATGGACAACGAGACGGTGACGTGGGCGGCGTCCATCACGAAGAGCGTGTTTGCGACGTACGTCATGTCACTCGTCGAGCGGGGGCAATTCGATCTCGACGTCCCCATTGCGACGCAGCTTCGCGCGCCACTCGACACGTATGAGCAGTACCGCGAGATCGCGACCGAGTTGGTGAAGGATCCCGCATGGCCCAGGGTGACGCCGCGCATCCTCCTGGCGCACACGTCGGGGCTGGGGAATCTCTGGCAGTTCGCGAAGGACAAGAAGCTTCACCTCCTCTTCCCTCCCGGCTCGAAGTACAGCTATTCGGGGGACGGCATCAACCTCGTGCAGTTCGTCATCGAACAGAAGTTCGGGACGCATCTCGATACGCTGATGGCCGACGCGATCTTCACGCCACTCGGCATGTCACGTACGGGGATGATCTACCGCACGGCGTTCGAGTCCAACGTCGCGGACCGCTTCGGCATCGACGACAACTTTCTTGCGCAGACGCGACGCTATCCGGCGCGCGGGGCCGGCTCGATGATGAGCACCGCCGAGGACATCGCGCGCTTCGCCGCGGCGCTCCTCAACGACAGGATCATCACGCCGAAGACGCGCGCCGCGATGTTGAAGCCCTCGGTCGAGATCCGCACGCTCCACCAGTTCGCCATCGCCGAGAATGAACCGCCGGGGAAGGAAGCGGCGGACGTGGGGCTCGCGTATGGCGTGGGCTGGGGCCTGTTGACGAAGACGCGATTCGGTCCGGCCTTCTTCAAGGAAGGCCACGGCGATGGCGCGCAGAACTACATGATCTGCTTCGAGCGCTCGAGGTCGTGCATGATCGTGCTCACCAACAGCGACAACGGCGAGCTCGCGTTCCGTCCGCTCTTCGAGACGCTGCTCGGCGATACGGTCACGCCGTGGGAGTGGGAAGGATATACGCCTTCCTACATCATGAGCTTGCGCGGCCGGTGAGGGTCGTATTCCGGCGTTCGACAACTGTGCTAGCGTCGCCCGGAACTCGGCACCGGCTGCATCGTCTCACCCACCGTGAGCAACTCGTGCCGATCTCCCTCGATCACCGCATCCACCGGCACTGCGCGCTCATTGTCCTGCACGAACGTGACGCAGATCGCCGCGGCGAACATGCATAACCCGCCGAGCATCACCGTGTAGAGCGGCGTGTTCGGGTTGTCCTGGCCGAAGATCATTCGCGTCAGCGGACCAAAGAACAGCGATGCCACGATCTCCGGAATCACGATGAAGAAGTTGAATACGCCCATGTACACGCCCATCCGGTTCGCCGGCAGCGCCGTGGACAGGATCGCATACGGCATCGAGAGGATCGACGCCCAGGCGATGCCCACGCCGACCATGCTGAGGAGCAGCAGATACTGGTTGTGAATGAGGTACACGGAGAGCAATCCAATTCCACCGCAGCTCAGCGCGAATGCGTGTGCCGTCTTCCGGCTCGTCGCATCGGCAATTCTCGGCAACACCAGCGCGACGAGAAAGCACGTGATCGAATAGAACGCGAACGCGAAGCCACCCCACTCCATGCCCTTTGCGTAGAGCTCGGATTGCGGATCCACTGCGCCGAACACATGTCGCGCCGTGGCGGGAACGAAGAACAGCCACATGCAGAACAGCCCGAGCCACGTGAAGAGTTGTACGACGGCGAGCTGGCGCATCGTCGCCGGCATGTGGCGCACCGCTTCGCCCACTTCCTTCAGCAGCGCCCCGAACCCTCCGCTGGCCTTCTTCTGCCGCTCGAACTCGGCCATGTCCTCCGGCGGGTGTTCGCTCGTCGTGAAGACAGTCCACAGCACAGCGAGCAGGAACACCACCGCGCCCGCCTGGAACGAGTACTTCACCGTGAGGGGAATGCCACTCGCCGTATTGCCTGCGACGCCGAGCTTGCCAAGGACGAATGGCAGCGCGTTGGCGAAGCTGGCACCGATGCCGATGAACAGCGACTGCATCACGAAGCCGGCGGTCCGCTGCGACGTGTTCAGCTTGTCGGCGACGAATGCGCGGAATGGCTCCATCGAGATGTTGATCGACGCGTCGAGGACCCACAGCAGGCTCGCCGCCATCCACAGCGACGTCGATGTCGGCATGAAGAACAGTGCGATCGACGAGAGGACGGCGCCCGTCAGGAAGTACGGCCGGCGACGGCCGAGCTTGCCCCACGTGCGATCGCTCAGCGCGCCGACGATCGGCTGCACGAGCAGTCCGGTCATGGGTGCGGCCAGCCACAGCAGTGGCACCTGATCCGGTCGCGCGCCGAGCCGCTCGTACACCGCGGACATGTTGGCCAACTGCAGCCCCCAGCCGAACTGAATACCGAAGAAGCCGAAGCTCATGTTGAACAACTGCCAGAAGTTCAAGCGCGGCTTTTCCATCACGTCCTCGGAGTAGGAGCAGGTCCCTCGTTTCGCTCGGGACGACAGCTGCCTCGAAGCTGAGCCGGCGCGCGGAATTTGGGAAGGAGTGGGGCGCTTGCTCCCGACACGGCGCGCCACGATGTTCTCCTCATGCTACGCCTTCTCTCAGTCGCCCTCGCGGCCGCGCTCCTCGTCCATGCCGCGCCGGTCGCGGCACAGGTGCCCATCGACACCACGTGGAAGCGCGGAGGCACGTGCTACGAGGTCTTCGTCCGCTCGTTCTACGACAGCGACGGCGACGGCATCGGGGACTTCAATGGGCTGACGCAGCGGCTCGACTACATCAACGACGGCAACCCGGCCTCCACGCACAGTCTCGGGGCAAAGTGCATCTGGTTGATGCCGGTGATGGCGTCGCCGAGCTATCACGGCTACGACACGAAGAACTACTATCGCACCAATCCGGAGTACGGCACGACCGCCGACTTCAAGCGGCTGGTCGCCGAGTCGCATCGGCGCGGCATCAAGGTGCTCGTCGATCTGGTGCTCAATCACGCGTCCACGGAACATCCCTACTTCAAGGAAGCGGCGCGCGACACGTCGTCACCCCATCGCGACTGGTTTCGCTGGTCCGCCACGAAGCCGGACCAGAAGGGCCCGTGGGGCCAGGAGGTGTGGCACAAGTCGCCGTTCCGCGACGAGTACTACTACGGAATCTTCACGTCGGGGATGCCGGACCTGAACTACGACAACCCAGCAGTTCGCGCGGAAGCGAACAAGGTGGGCAAGTACTGGCTCAAGGAGATGGGTGTCGACGGCTTTCGTCTCGACGCTGTGCCCTACCTC
>JBDSML010000226.1:0-22358 GCA_039915865.1 Gemmatimonadaceae bacterium
ATCATCCTCACCACACGCCTCACCACACGAGAGGGCGGAGTAGCCACGCGATGAGTGACTGGCAGAAGACGTTGCGCGACGACAGCATCAGCACGCTCGAGCAGCTTCGGGCGTACGTCGCCGAACGGTTTGGCGAGGAGGCCGCGGAGCGAGAGATCGACGTCGAGGCGCTTCAGCCCGCGTTCGACAACTTTCAGATGCGCATCACGCGCGAATCGCTCGAACAGATCAAGGAGGTCGGGGACGCGAACTGGCAGCAGTTCATCCCCACCGTCCAGGAACTCGAGATCGTCGACGGTGTGATCGACTCGCTGGACGAGGACGGCGATTCCCCGGTGCCGAACATCACGCACCGGTATCCCGACCGCGCCCTCTTCCTCGTGAGCCCCGTCTGCGCCAGCTACTGCCGCTTCTGCACGCGGCGACGGAAGGTCGGCGACCCGGAGAAGATTTCGCTGAAGGAGTACGAGTCGGCGTTCCAGTACCTCGCGCAGCACACGGAGATCAGGGACGTCATCCTCTCCGGCGGCGACCCGATGATGCTCAGCGATGCTCGGCTGGAGTACATCTTCCAGCGGCTGCGCGCCATCCCGCACATCGAGATCATCCGTCTGGGCAGCCGCATCACGTCGCATCTGCCCGAGCGCATCACGCCCGAATTCTGCGAGATGGTGCAGAAGTACCATCCGATGTACATGAACACGCACTTCAACCATCCGAGCGAGCTCACGCCAGCCGCCGTTGCCGCACTCGACCGGCTGAGCCGCGCCGGCGTGTCGCTCGGCTGCCAGACGGTGTTGCTGAAGGGCGTGAATGACGATCCACGCGTGATGATGAAGCTCATGCACGAGCTGCTCAAGGCGCGCGTACGGCCGTACTACATCTATATGGCGGACCAGGTGGCCGGCGGTGAGCACTTCCGCACGACCGTCCAGAAAGGACTCGAGATCATCCAGGCGCTGCGCGGCTGGACGTCGGGACTCGCCGTGCCGCAGTTCGTGATCGACTCCCCGGGAGGCGGCGGCAAGGTGCCGTTGCTCCCCGAGTACGTGGAGGAGATCACCGACGACGAAGTGATCTTCCGCAACTACGAGGGCAAGCGCTTCAGCTACAAGCAGCCGAAGCAGCCGATTCCCGCGGTCATGCCCGGCATCGCCGCCGAGCAGAAGGACGTCGTGCCCATCGAGGCCGGCAAGGCGGCGAAGAAGAAGCGCGTCGCACGGAACAGGAAGTCCGCGAACGGCTGAGCAGACACACGTGAAGTGTCTGGTCGCCGAAGGGACCTGCGCTTTTCCTAAATGACGTCAACGCGCTGGCGAACTTCCGCCAGCGCCTCCGGCGTGATCGGATACGTGTGCTCGACCGCAGGGTAGCGCTTCGCACGCACGTCAGCCGACCACTCGCGCACGGCCTGCGACAGGTCTTCGTGCGCCGACGCGTACTGCTTGACGAACCGCGCCAACCGCCCCTGCGTAAAGCCGAGCAGGTCGTGATACACGAGCACCTGCCCCCCGGTATCCAGGCCGGCCCCGATCCCGATCACCGGAATCTTCACGCGCTGCGTGATGATCTCGGTCACCGCCGCCGGAACTGCCTCCACGATGAGCGCACTGCATCCCGCCGCGGCGAGATCGTCCGAATCGGCGATGATGGCCAACGCCTGCCCGGGATCACGCCCGCGAGCGCGATAACCCTCGCGCGTGCGCACCGACTGCGGCAACAAGCCCACGTGGCCAAACACCGGAATGCCCGCCGCGATGATTGCACGTGCCCTCGGCACCATCGCGCCCCCACCCTCGAGCTTCACCGCATCGCAACCCGCATCGTCGACGAATCGCCGCGCCGTCTCCACCGCGAGCTCGTCGCTACCCTCGTAGCTGCCGAACGGCAGATCCCCGATCACCGGAATGCCCGTGACCCCGCGGCAGACGGCCTTCGTGAGCATCAGCAGCTCGTCGACGGAGATGTCGCGCGTCGACGAGTAGCCCAGCACCGTCATTGCCGCCGAGTCACCGACGAGTATGACGTCGACACCACCGGCCACGGCAACGCGAGCCGACGGATAGTCGTACGCCGTCAACATCACGATGGGCTCGCCGCGGTCGTAGAGTCCAGCCAACCTGTCGAGCGCATGTTCGCTCATGATTCCTCGCTCCCGGCGTGGACGATGACGTTGTCGATCAACCGCACGCTGCCGAATCGCGCCGCGATCGCTACCAGCGTTTCAGCAGTCGCGGTCTCCACCGGCGCGAGCGTCTCGGCCGAGACGGCGGCGAAGTACTCGGGCTCGATCCCCGCCTCGACGAGGATGATCCGTCCTGACTCCAGTGCGGCATCCGCATTCGTCTCGCCCCGCGCGACCGCATCAGCCACGGCGAACAGGGCGCGCGACAACACTGGCGCACGTCGCCTGGATTCTTCGTCGAGCAGCGTGTTGCGACTCGACATCGCGAGCCCGTCCGCCTCGCGCACCGTCGGACACACTTCGATGCGCACGGGGAAATCCAGGTCGCGCACGAGGCGGCGGATGATCAGCGCCTGCTGTGCGTCCTTCTGGCCGAAGAACGCGGCATCGGGTTGAGCCATGTTGAGCAGCTTCGTCACGACGGTCGCCACTCCCCGGAAATGCTGCGTGCCTCGCACGACTCCCTCGAGCGGCTCGGCGAGCGGCAGGACCTCGACGGTCGTCACGAACCCTCGCGGAAACACGGCGTCCACGGACGGCGCAAAGAGCACGTCCGCACCGGCCGTCTCCGCGAGTGCTGCATCGGCGGCTTCGTTGCGCGGATAGCCCGCGAGGTCGGCACTCTCGCTGAACTGCGTGGGATTCACGAACAGCGTCACGATGACGAAGCCACAGCTCTCGCGTGCGCGCTCGATGAGCGAGAGATGTCCCTCGTGAAAGGCACCCATCGTCGGCACGAGACCGATCCGCTTCCCAGC
Source organism: Gemmatimonadaceae bacterium (assembly GCA_039915865.1). Lineage (GTDB taxonomy): Bacteria > Gemmatimonadota > Gemmatimonadetes > Gemmatimonadales > Gemmatimonadaceae > AG11. The sequence goes on from JBDSML010000226.1 coordinate 2,944, forward strand.
GGTGCGAGCCGCACGCGCCGCGTCGCGCAGTTCCGCGACCGTTCGAACGATCCTCATGACGCCACCTCGCTCGGCGAGGCGGCGAGCTTTCGCGTCTCGTCGGCCAACGCGTCCCACAGGGTGAGCAGGTCCGGGGCAGCGCTGGCGACCGCTGCACGCTGTCGTTCGACCGTTCCCTCGTCTCCTCGTGCGATGGGTCCTGTCAGCGCCGCCCGCGCGCCGATCGACGTCCACTGCTCGAACGTCGCGCGCACGAGCGGCACCAGCGCAGCGCGGTCGAGTCCGACCTCATTCGCCAACCGCTCGGCCACCGACTCGATCGTGATGAGGTAGTTCGACGCCATCGACGCCGCGGCGTGGTAGAGGGCGCGCTTCCCGGCAGGCACCACGCACCAGCGCATGCCGAGCCGACACGCGAGCGCCTTCGCGACGCCGAGCGCGCGTGGTGTGTTGCCGTCGATGGCGCACGTCGCACCGGCGAACCTGGCTCCTCCTCCGACCACACTGAGCAACGGATGGAGTGCGAACCGCTCGTGCGGCGCCAGCAGGTCCAGGCTGGCCGAAGCGCTCACGTGACCCACGATCGGACCCGCCGGGATTGCCGCCGCCGCAGCGCCGATCTCCCGATCGGGAACGCACAGCAGCACCAGGGCAGCGTCCGACGAATCAGCGTCGCGTCCCAGCGGCCCGCGCACGGGCACGCCGGCATTCTCGAGCGCGGATGCGAGTGCGCCACCCATGCGTCCGCGTCCCATGATGTCGCACCAGCCGTGCGGAAGCTCGCTGGCCGGCGCGTCCGCGCCGGCTCCTTCGTCCTGGGTCGTCACGTGTTGCGGGTCGTGAGAAATGAAGCGCGCGGCCTCGCGTGGGCTGAAATGTAGCCGAAGCGACAGGACCCGCACCTTGGTGGGATGCGGGTCCTTCTGCCTACTTCGACGACCGATCCCGACCCTTAGTGCGCGTGCTCCGCCTGCGCCTTCGCCGCCTCATCGACGACGCGCTGCGCCGCCTCGCTCGGCATCTCCTCATATCCACGAAAGTGCCGGCGGAAGCTCGCGCGGCCATGCGTCATGCTCTGAAGCGCGCTCGCATAGAGATGCAGCTCCGACTGCGGAACCACCGCGCGCACCCGTGTGCCCGCGACGTCGTCGGGTGCTTCGGTGCCGAGAATGTGCCCTCGCCGCGACGACAGATCGCCGAGGACGTCGCCGAGCGATTCCTCCGGCGTGACGATCTCCACTTCGTCGAGTGGCTCGAGCAGCACCGGCCGGCACTTGGGTGCGACGGTCTTGAACGCCTGGATGCCCGCCATCTTGAACGACATCTCGTTCGAGTCGACCGTGTGGTAAGAGCCATCGAATAGCTCCACCCGGAAGTCGACGAGCGGAAAACCCGCGAGCACGCCGCGCTCCGCCGCCTCCTGAATCCCCTTTTCGACGGCGGGAATGAACTTGCTCGGAATCGACCCGCCCACGATGCGGTCCTCGAACTGGATCCCGTCGCCGCGCGGAGTCGGCGCGATACGTACCCAGCAATCGCCGAACTGGCCACGCCCGCCCGACTGCTTCTTGTGCTTCCCCTGTCCTTCCGCTCGTGCGCGAATCGTCTCGCGATAGGCGATGCGAGGCTTCGAGAGCTCCGCCGTGACCCCGAACTTTCGCTTCAACTTCGCGAGCGCGACCTCGAGGTGACGTTCGCCCATCCCGGTCACGAGCGTCTCGTGCGTCTCGGGATTCCAGTGCGTCTCGAACGACGGATCCTCATCGTGCAATCGATGCAGGCCCGATTGCAGCTTCTCCTCGTCGGCGCGATTCACGGGATGAATCGCCATCTGGACGAGCGGCTCCGGGAAGGCGATTTGTGGCAGCCGCACCGGATGCGCCCGCGTGGAGAGCGTATCGTTCGTGTGCGTGTTGCGGAGCTTCGCCACGCAGCCGATGTCGCCCGCGTGCAGGCGAGGCACCTCGATGCGGTCGCGGCCCTGCACCACCGCCAGGTGATTCAGCTTCTCCGCGACGTCACGCGTGGCGTTGAACAGCTCATCGCCGTTGCGCACCGATCCCGAGAGAATGCGGAAGACGGACACGTCGCCGACGTGTGGTTCACTCTGCGTCTTGAACACGATCGCGGCAAATGGTGCGTCATCGTTCGCATGGATCTCGACCGTGTGGTCGCCCTCGGCGCCCTTGAATGCGTGCAACTCTTCCATCTCGAACGCGTTCGGCATGAGCTCGACGATCGTCGAGAGCACGGCGCGCGTTCCGTAGTTGAGCGTGGAGGAGACGCAGAAGAGGGGAAAGAGCTCCATGCGCTTCATCGCGTCCTTCATCGCGGCAATGGCTTCATCGCGCGAGATCTGCGCGCCGTTGAGGTATCGCTCGAGCAACGTGTCGTCGGTGGCGGCGATGGTCTCGATCAATTCGTTGTAGTAGCGATCGAACTGTGGCTGCACTTCGGGCGGAACGTCGGTCTCCTCGTACGCGCCACTCTTGGCACCGCGGGAGTAGACGTGTGCCTTCTTGTCGAAGAGGTTGACGATGCCGTGGAAATCCACGCCCTGCCCCACCGGCACTTCGATCGGGATGACCTTGCTCGTGAGGCGCGTCTTGATCTGCTGGTAGATCGCGTCGAAGTCCGCGTGTTCCTTGTCCATCATCGTGACGACGAACAGCACTGGATCGCCGCGGGTCATCGCTTCGCGGAACATTCGCTCCGTGCCCACCTCGACTCCCGACGTCGCTCCGATGACGCACAGGGCACCGTCGGCGGCGGCGAGTCCGGCAATGGCGTCGCCCTGAAAGTCGAGAAAGCCGGGCGTGTCGAGCAGGTTGATCTTGCTGTCCATCCATTCGGCGTGTGCGCAGCCGAGGTTGATGGAGTATCCTCGTTCCAGCTCTTCCGGGGCAGTGTCGGTCAGGCTGCTCCCTTCGCCGATGGTGCCGTGGCGTTTACTCGTGCCGGACACGAAGGCCAGGGCGTCGACCAGGCTGGTCTTGCCACTGCCTCCGTGTCCGACCACCGCGATGTTGCGGATTTCCGATCCCAGGTACTCTCGCATGCGCGAACCTCAGTGTGGCGAGGAGAGGCTACCGATTGGGGGGCCGGCGCGTTCGAGGCTCGCGTCGCATGCCAGGGGAAACACGAGGGCGTCTCCGGGATCATCGCGCGATGTGCCGCGCGACGCCGCAGAAACGCCCCTGTTCCGCCATGTGTCCGCGTTCGCTTCGGGCGGACCGGAGCAGCGGAATGCGAGTAGAGAGCCGGGCATGTGCCTCAGTGACCCCTTTCGAACTGTTGCATGAGGAATGCGCCGGGTCCCGGGGCATGTCAAGCAGGGTGATCGGACGCGGCCGGGGAAAGGCGGCGTTTGCCGCTCAAACTTAGGTCCGCCGGCAGATGTCGAAGCTCACGCGCTCTCCTGCCACCAAGCCAATCATGCTCCGCCTCCGCCGCTCCGCCACACTCGTCGTCTTGCTCGGGGCCGCGTGTCACCGATCCGTGCCGGCGCCCACGTCAACTCCAACGAACGCGGCGCCGCCGGGCGTGCTGCAGCGCCTTCGCGGTCCAGTTGCGATCGTTGGCGAGCCGCCGCGGTTCATGGACCTCACACAGCGTATGCGCGAGAACGGCGTGACCGCCGTCAGCGTCGCCGTGGTGCGCGGCAATCAGTTGCTCTGGAGCGTCGCCGTTGGGCGCACGCGGTCAGACTCCGGTGTTCCGGTTTCGCGATCGACGATCTACCAGGCTGCCTCGGTGAGCAAACCACTCGTAGCCACTGCGGTGCTTCGCTTCGTCGATCGCGGCGACATCGCCCTCGATACACCGGCGAACTCGTACCTGCGCTCCTGGAAAATCCCGGACAACGCATTCACGGCGCAGCAAGCCGTCACTGTGCGGCAACTGCTCTCGCACACCGCGGGCGCGACGAATGGTGCCGTGGGGATTTACCGCCCAGGCGTCGCCATTCCGACACTGCTTCACACGACGTCCCTTTCCCGATGTCATGCGAGAGATGGTCTTCGCTCCGGCGCACATGAGTTCCAGCTGCTTCTGCCAGCCGCTCCCCGACTCTCTCCGACAGCGCGCCGCCGCTGGCCACGATGCCACCGGTCGTCCCATCGCAGGGAATTGGTGGACGTTGCCCGAGATGGCGGCCGGAGGTCTCTGGACCACCGCTGACGACCTCGCGCGCTTCGTCATCACCGTGAATCGATCATGGAACGGAGGCGACGGCGCAGTACTCCGACCCACCACTGCGCACGACATGCTCACGGCCGGCCGCGGTGGATGGGGACTGGGTTTCGCCATCGATACCACCGGCCACGAGACCCGCTTCTTCCACACGGGTTCCAACGACGGCTATCGCGCCATCATCGTCGGCTATCCTGCGCGAGGCGATGGCATCGTCATCCTCACGAACGGCGATGGAGGATCCACCATTCGCGAAGAACTCCTCCGATCCGTTTCCGCCGAATACGGTTGGCCCGGCTACGACGTCGCCGAGCGACACGTGGACCCCTTTGCCAATGCACAGCTGCGGCAGTTCGTCGGCCGCTTCCAATACGCACCGCGATTCGTCTCCACCTTCGAGGTCCTCGGCGACTCGCTCATCGCAACACTGAATGCCGGTGAGCCAGCGCGCGCATATCCGGAGCGGCGCGACGAGTTCTTTTCGCTCACTGGCACGACGTATCGCTTCGTGCGCGGGGCCAACAACGAGGTCGAGAGTGTCGTCGCGAGATTCGTCGACGGCAGCAAGTTGGTGGGACGTCGGCTCGATCGATGAGAGTTCGCGACGTGGGTGAAATACAGAGCGGCCAGCGTTTCCGCTGGCCGCCCGTGAAGCTCATTGCTCTGACGATTGAGGTTTCGTGGTCTCAGTCCCCCTCGTAGTCGAAGGTCATTCCATCGACTTCGCGAAGCCGGTCGAGGAGTGATTCGAGAGGCGCGAGGACCGGCGCGGCGAGTCCGACGACCGGGCTCAGCGAAACGGTGATGGCGCGACGTGCGCCTTCGGGCCAATCGGGCATCGACAGGCCGGCGACCAGCCGGCGGATGAGCTGACCACACTCGCCGAGCAGGTGTCCGGCGGTGTTGTTGAGAATGTCCAGCGGGATCTCGAGATCGTAGGTGACGAGCTGTCCCGTCCCCACGTCGCGCCAGGCAGCATCACCTATTGCGCCCCGCTCCGCCCATACGCCGAGATGGCGAATGGCGTCCAGATTGTCGTGCCCCTGACCCGTACGGTGTGATTCCACCGCGGCCGCAAGGGCAAGCGCGAGCGATTCTGCACTCGGGACGCCATAGAGCGTCACGATGTCTCTCGCCGGCCGCTCGGACGCGAGCGACGAGGGAACAGAGTTCACATGCGCCAGCACCGGCGAGTGATCGGGGCTTTCCTCGAGCATCACGAGGACATCCATACCCCCCTCCTGAAAGAGTCCTGCTGTACTTCCCTGCACAACCGACGAGCGAGCTCGGCGTGACGTTTCGGCAAGCCGGCGAAATCCGGAGTGCCGAGAGATCGAACACGATCATCGCGTCGAAGTTCCCCGCCGCGCGTCACATGTCGGTGACGAGCGCGTTCCATCGCTGGAACGACACCAGGAGGTCAATGCGTTCGCGTCGTCCCGGCGCTGGACGAAAAAGCATATCGCATACCAACGAAGACAGCGATTGCCACCGCTACATACAGTGCGCGCAACTCACCAACGGAGAGAAACGCGGCGAGTCCGCCCGGCGTGCGTGCGACGATGTGGACATGGGCGAGATAAGCCAATAGCGCTATCCCGAACGTCGACATCGCGCGGTGAAGGGTCCGACCTGACGATGCGAGCAGCGCAATGATGAAACCCATCATTACGCTCATTACAAGAACCACCGCACCCCCCACTGGCGTCACATCGGATTCGTAGCCCCACACACCGTCGGCACGCGCGCCGAGCACTGTATGTGCTGCAGCGTTGAGCGGACGCCACAAAGTGCTGTATCGCCTCCCCAATCCAAGAAGCATCCCAATGATCGTCGCCGCCGTGATGCCACTCGCCGCTAACGCGAGTGTGATGCGCGTCACACTTCGCGGCGGCGATGCCACGCGATCGTCCTCCGGCAAGAGCGGTGCATCCTCAGGCTCGAACACGTGCGAAAGGAAGATGGTTGCGCGTGTCGTGGGAAGTGCGCAAACGCAAACGCGCCCGCCGATTGGGCGGGCGCATTCGAGCAATCCACTACTGACGAGCGGTTAGTGCGACTCGTCCTGATTCGTGACGCGGCTTCCGTTCGGATAGCAATCGGACTCGCTGCTCGGGTCACACGTGCGACCAGACGACGTCATGTATCCCGTGAAGTGCTTGATGCGACGCGAAGTGACGCCACCCCGCGTATCGACGTACGTGCGAAGCGTTGCATCGGACGACGTCTCATCGATGCCGTCTGCGCCAATCGTTGGTGCGAACATGATGGCGAACTTCGACAGATCCCGCGCACCGACTACACCGGGCGTGTACATGTACATCCACACCCACTTGTTCGAATTGTTCGACGGCACGAAGCGAAGCGATGGGCTGAAATCGACCCACGTGCCCAGCTTTGCCGTGCGAACCGACGCATGAATCTTGAGCGGCTTGGAGAGCGGCTCGCACGGGCTATCCCACGTGCCCGGACCGTACCTGCTCTTTTCCGGATCGCAGATACTGCGCGCCGGAAAGACAACGGCATGGTTGCCAACGAAGAAGACGCCACCAGCAGGCGTCACCGTAAACTCCACTTCGTTGTTGTTCCCAACCGTATAACTCCCGATCAAACTGAGCCGGGGTGCACCCTCCGGCGCCATCATCATCGAGACTGGAGCAACCGACGAGCTCTGTGGCGCCGAAACGATATTCTCTTGGCAACCCGCGATCACGATCATCGTGACGAGAGTGCTCACCGTCTTCCAATTGGTACGACGCATTTTTTTGTCTTCCTGGCAAAGCAGAGCGTACGGCGCCAATCCCCGACTTCGAAGCCCAGCCGCCGATATACAGACGAGTAACCGCGAGCAACGGTACAATCCGCTTTTCGCCCTATCGTCTGTCCCCAATATGGTGCTAATAGTCGTTCGGTCAATAGTGGCTAGCTGTCAAGCATCAATACATCGAACCGCTGCTTCATCTTCGGAGTGCTCAAAACCTCTGGATGCCGGGCATAACGGGCCACCGCGGACTGAACCATCGCCGGCGCATGAGGTCGAAGAACCGAACCGAACTCTGCAATAAGCCACGCCGCTCCAGAAATATCCGTCGCGTGTGCCAGCCCCATCGACGACTCCAGAAGCACGACCGCCGCCTCCACCTCACCCTCCCTGATCAGCAAATGCAGCCGCAACGCCTCCAGTAGCTCACGCCCCTGAAACCACTCTCCCAGTCCCTCGCTGAGCGCAACGCTGCTGTCCAGCGCCTTCTTCGCCCCCTCGAAATCTTCCAGCTCGATCCGGCACAGCCCGAGCCCCGCGAACGCGCCGACCTGAATCGGCACCTGATCGATCCGCTCCGCCAGATCCACAACGAGCTCGTACGTGTCCGCCGCCTCACGGGGACGATCATGCTCCCGCTGCAGGTCGGCCAGATTGTACGTCGCATACAGCTGCTCCTCGCTGTTCTGCACCATCGACATCAGCCGCAGCGCCTCCGAGAACGCGCGCAACGCGCCCTCATAGTTGCCGATGCGCCCAGCGAGCACGCCGAGGTTCAACTCCGCACGTCCCCACGACTCGATGATGCCAGCCGTCCGCGCCTGCTCGACGGCGATCGTCAGCACCCGCCACGCTTCGTCCGAGTTGTTGCAGATCATCTCGAGCACGCCGATGTTGTTCAGCCCGCGCACACGGCGAAATGCATCGCCAAGCGACGTCGCGATGTCGAGCGCATGCACGAACAGCTCGCGCGCACGAGGCGCATTCTCCAGCTGAATCGTCACGGCGAGACGATTGCACGCATCCGCGAGCAGCACCACGTCGTCGCCACGCTCCGCAATCACGACCGCCTCCTCCGCCACCCGTTGCGCCGCCTTCAGGTCGCCCAGTCGCCAGTGCATCTGCGCGATGTGCAGCAGCACAGCGGCCCGCTCCATGTCCTCGTTCGCGGCGCTCGCTTCGGCTTCCAGTGCCAACAACTCCGTCAGCGTCTCCTGCGCCGCGAGTCCGCGCTTCATGCGGACCAGCGCACGCGTGCGCTTCAGGCGCAGCGCCTGGACCTGCTCCCCTTGGCCGGAGTACCACGCGAGCGCCTGGTCGCAGAGTGCCTCTGCGTCCTCGTAACGCCCCGCGACTTCCGCGAGCGACGCCATGCGCACGCGAACCTCGGCGAGCGCCGCACTGTTCGGCGCGGTCCGCTCCGCGACGGCGAGCAGCTCGGCGACCGCGCCCGTCTCGTGCACGGCGAGTGCTTCGTCAGCGGCGCGCACGGCGTACTTGTGCGCCTCCGTGCGATTGTCTGACATCTCGTAGTGGCCCGCGACCTCGGCGGACGACTGCCGCTCTCGCGCGGCAAGCGCGCGTGCGATGCGTCCGTGAAGCTCCACGCTACGCGCCGGCGTGAGTCGTCCACGCGTGACACGCGCTACCTCGTCGTGCGAAACGACGTATGCGGCACGGCCGCGATCGTACGTCGGCACGAGCAGACCGCGATCGAGCAGACGGTCGAGCCCATGCCGCGTGTCCGGCGCTCCAAGCGTGCTGTCGAGCAACAGTGCCTCCTCGGCCTCCCTGCCGAGGACCGCTGCGGTCTCCAGTACGTCGCGTGCCGATGGCGGCAGGCGCGCGATACGACGGGCGATCAGGTCCTCGAGCGAGACCGGTGAAGGCAGCTCACTGACCGGACTCCACTGCCAGACCCACTCATTCTGCACCACGTGTCCGCTCTCCTCGAGATCGCGCATCAGGTGGGTGAGGAACAGCGGGTTGCCTTCCGAATGACGGTATACGTAGGCGAGCAGGTCGCGGCCCAGCTCACCGGTGCGCGTCGCCGCCTCGAGCCAGCGCTTGACGTCGTCGCGCGTGAGATGCGTCAGGCGAATCTCGGAGTGGCGGGGACGCGTCGCGAGCCGGCTCCATCGCTCCAGCGCGTCGTCCTCGTTACCACTCTGAAACGTGAGCGCGAGGAGAATGCGCTCGCTCTCGAGTTGCGCGATCAGATAGTCGAGGGCATCCCACGACGCGTCGTCGGCCCACTGGAGATTCTCGAGCAGCAAGGTGAGCGGACGTTGCTGCGCCGCGAGGCGCAGATAGTCGGCGAGCTCCTCGAGGAGCAGGGTCTTGCTGCCGCCGCGCGCGGCGTCGCCGGTGGCGCGCTCCAACGTGGGATCGAGTGCAGGCAGCTCGCGCCACAGTCGCGTGCTCTTCACGGGAAGGCGGCGAACGGCACGCAGCACCTCGCTCCAGAGCGCATACGGCGCTGCCAGACGGTGCTCGCGGCAGCTGGCCGAGACGAGTGATCCGCCGCGCAGTCGCACCTCGGGAGCGAGCGTCCGCACGAGCGCACTCTTGCCCACGCCGCGCGCACCGACGATCGCGACGACGCGCCCAACACCTCGCACCATGTCGTCCAGATAGTCCGTGAGCTGCGCAAGCGGCTCTGCGCGCCCCACGAACCGCGTGAGGTCCAGCAGGTTGGAACGAGGCGTGAACGCCCGCGCTGAACCGTCGCTGCCGGCGATCGAGCGCGCTTGTCGCGCGGCGGAGAGCAACGCGGGGAAGGAAGTGCCATGCTCCGGCGATGCCGCGATGCCCATCGACAACGTGAAGCGGTGCGCCGTGTCCGGACCGGCCGTCGAGAAGACGTGCGCGCGCACCGCCGCGAGGAGTCGTTCCGCGACCGCACTCGCCGACACCGCGGAAGTGTCGATGAGGAGGACGAGCTCATCGTCGGCCATCGACATCGCGTCGACGCCACGAAGGTTGCGACGAACGAAGAGCATGAGCTCACGAGCGAGCGCGGCAGCACGTGCATCGCCCAGCTCACGACGAACGGCGCTCAGTCCCTCGGCCAGGGCGGAACAGATGGCGATCCGTCCCGACACAGCGGCCGAGCCCGCGAGTGCCGCGAGCTCGTCGATGGTCAGATGACGAGCAAAATCTTCAGCTGGAATGGGCGGACTGATCAACGGGGCGGGTTTGGTTGGCAACGGCGCCACGAGCCGAACTTCGGCTCGACGCATCATCGCGCCATATACCGTAGGTCGCGCCACACCGTCAGCGCAAGACGGTATTAACCAAATACCGCCGCCGGCGTCTCCATATCGACACCACAACCGGACGCCATATGATCCCTACACAAACCCGCTCCGTGCTCGCGCTGCTCCTGCTCGGCGCGGCCTGCTCCTCCGGCACCCCGCGCACGACACCTTCCGGCAGCTCGCCCACCCCGCTGGTGGTCGTCGCGCCGACGGAGCCGCGTGAGCAGACGGCCGACCAACAGGTCCAGCAGGTGCTCAACCGGTTGGGATTCGGAGCGCGACCCGGCGACGTCGCCAAGGTGCGCGCCTTGGGTGTCGACGAATGGATCGCGCTGCAACTGGCCCCCGATCGCATCGAGGATGGCGCGGCGGATCGCATCCTCGCTTCATATGAGATGCTCGGCCGTCCGACACGAGATCTCGTCGGCACGTACGAGGAGAGCCAGATCGCCATACGCCGGCAGCAGAAGACGATGGCGCAGCAGGGCGATACCAGTGCCAGGAAGGACATGCGCGCCGAGTTGTTGCAGGACAACCCGGAGCTTCGCACGCAGATCCGGCAGAACCAGCGCATCCTCGGTGACGTGCAGTCTTCGAAGCTGGCGCGTGCCGTCACGAGCGAGCGACAGCTCCAGGAAGTGATGACCGATTTCTGGGAGAATCACTTCACCGTGTTCGCCGGCAAGGGACTCGTTCGGATCTTCATTCCGGCGTATGACCGCGACGTGATTCGTCCGCAGGCACTCGGCAAGTTCCGCGACCTGCTCGGTGCCGTCGCGAAGAGTCCCGCGATGTTGTTCTATCTGGATCAGTGGCAGAGCGCAGCCGACTCGACACATCCGACGCTTGCGGCCGCTCGTCAGCAGCGGCCCGGTGCCGCGCGTGCACGACAGGCGGGACGCGCGTCGACCGGCTTGACGATGCCGCAGTTCGACAAGCTGCCGCGCGCCGCGCAGATGACGCCTCAACAGCGCGCCCAGGTGGAGGCGATGAGCCCCGAACAGCGGTTGCAGTTCGTGCAGCAGCGCGTGCAGCAGGCCGGCCAGAAGCGCGGCCTCAACGAGAACTATGCGCGCGAGCTGCTGGAGCTGCACACGCTCGGCGTCGATGGCGGATATACGCAGCAGGACGTGATCGAGGTCGCGCGCGCGCTCACCGGATGGACGATGAATCCGCGTCAGAATGCGGAATTCGTGTTCAATCCACAGATCCACGACGCCGGCCAGAAGACCGTGCTCGGACACGTGTTGCCCGCTGGTCGCGGCATCGAGGACGGAGAGGAGGTGCTCGATATCATCGCACGCAGCCCGCAGACGGCGCGGTTCATCGCGCGCAAGCTCGCGACGAGGTTCGTCAGCGACAATCCGCCCACGGAGTTGGTGGAGCGTGCGGCGCAGACTTTCCTCAAGACCGACGGTGACATCCGTGAAGTCGTGCGCACCATCGTGACGAGCCCCGAGTTCTTCAGCCGCAACGCGTATCGCAGCAAGGTGAAGAGTCCATTCGAGCTCGTGGCGTCCGCGCTGCGCGCCGTGGGCGCACAGGCCGATACCACGATGCGCTCCGCGCAGATCGTCGGCTACCTCGGCGCACCGATCTTCGGACATCAGGCACCAAACGGTTGGCCCGAGACGGGTGAAGCATGGATGAACAGCGGCGCGATCCTCAATCGTATCAACTTCGGTCTCGGTCTGGCGGCAGGTCGCTTCCCCGGCGCGTCTGTTTCGCACTGGAGCGAGGCGGAGCGACTGCAGGGTGCATCGCGCGAGCAGCAGGTCGATGCGGTGGTGAGCGCGTTCCTTGGCGGCCAGGCGTCGCCAGACACGCGAGAGATTCTGTTGAGTGGTGAGAATCCGCTCGCCGCGAAGCTGGCGGCGACGGTTGTGCCGGACAGCGCGTCGATGGGCATGACGTCGATGACAACGGACACCGAGCGGCCGATGCGTGCGGGGCGCGAGATCCCGCCCGGGAAGAATGGCGCACCGCGTCCCGCAGCAGGGCGCGCGATGGGTCAGCAGGTGCAGGTGAATGGATTGGCGCAGGTCGTTGGTCTGGCGATCGGCGCGCCGGAATTTCAACGGCGCTAGCATCGATGTCGTCCCGACAGGAGCGCGTAGCGTGACCAAGGGACCTGCTCTAACAAATCGAGGTAGAGAAATGGACCGCAGAGTCTTCATGAAGTCCGGTGCGCTCGCCGTGGTGACGATGGGGCTGAGCCCGAGCTTCCTTCGCAGGACGGCGTTCGGCGCCGATTTGATGAAGGGCGCGGCGCTCAAGGGTGCACGCGGCAAGACGTTGATCTGTCTTTTTCAGCGCGGTGCTGCCGATGCGTTGAATGTCGTCGTGCCGCATGGCGAGGCCGCGTACTATCGGCTGCGTCCCAACATTGCGATTCCGCGGCCGGCGCTCTCGTCGGGGCCGGCTGGTGCGATCGATCTCGACGGATTCTTCGGATTGCATCCGTCGCTCGCGCCGATGAAGCCACTGTGGGATCAGGGCATTCTCGCACCGATTCACGCGGTGGGAAGTCCGAGTGCGACGCGGTCGCACTTCGACGCGCAGGACTACATGGAGACGGGCACGCCCGACCAGAAGGGAACCCGCGATGGCTGGCTGAATCGCTATCTCGCGGTGAAAGGCACGTGCGAGGCGGGTTGCGCGCACGACGCGAAGGTGTCGCCATTCCGTGCCGTCGCGATGACGCAGCAGACACCGCGCATGCTCGAGGGTCCGGCACCGACGATCGCCATGAACTCACTCGATGAGTTCAGCGTGCGCGCGGCGGGGCCGGCGGCCGATCGTCTCGAGGCGCTCTATCGCACGGGCACCGCGGACGTCGTGCATGCAGCGGGCGGTGAGATGTTCGAGGCGGTCAAGATCCTCAAGGCGGCGAATCCGCAAAAGTACCTGCCACAGAACAGCGCGAGCTATCCGAACTCACAGTTCGGCACTCGGCTCAAGCAGATCGCGCAGCTCATCAGGTCGGACGTCGGCCTGGAGGTCGCATTCGCCGACGTGGGCGGTTGGGATACGCACGTGAATCAGGGTGCGTCGACGGGACAGCTCGCGGGCCGGCTCGACGACTTCGCGAAGTCGATTGCCGCGCTGGTCGCGGACCTCGGCGATCGCATGGCCGACGTGACGATCATGACCATGTCGGAGTTCGGTCGCACGGTGCGCCAGAACGGCAACGGCGGGACGGATCACGGTCACGCCAGCGCGCTATTTGTCATTGGCGGCGACGTGAAGGGAAAGAAGGTCTACGGCAAGTGGCCGGGCCTGGAGCCGGAGCAGTTGTACGAGGGCCGCGATCTCGCGCTGACGACGGACTTCCGTTCAGTGTTCTCCGAGGTGGCATCGAAGCATCTCGGCGCCACGAAGATGGACTCGATCTTTCCCGGCTTTGCTTCGAAGGGGGCGCTCGGGATTCTCTGACACTGGTATTCCCTCGAGATCGGGCTATCAGATGGAGCTCGAGCCTGCGCGTCGAGCAATGAGCAAATCAGGGCTCGAGCTTCGGGCTGCAGCTCGAGCCCGAGCCCTGATCTGCTCAATGCTGGAGGCTTCACGCTCACGCTCATTGCTCCGGCTCATCGCTCCGACTCGAGCTCGAGCTCATTCCAGCTCCTTTCGGGGCGAAGAAGAGCCCTGCTAGAACCTGAAGATCTTCCGCAGCACTTTCCCGATTCCGTCGACGCCTTTCCGAATCGGGTCCGGCACCGGAATGGAGCGCGGCTCATCGAACACCGGCTCCTCGTACGGCTCCGTGTGGATGTTGCAGACGTCCGTCGGCTCCGTGCCGATTTTGAAGAACTCGCGTTTCTTTTCCGGGCACCATTGACCGGCGAGCATTCCGCTTTCCGGATCGATGACGCGCATCGTCATGCCCGGCGGCACCGGCCATCCCTCCGCCGAGCTCGCGGGTTCGCGCCAGCCGTTGAGATAGAAGTCCGCCCACGCCGGTGCGGCGAGATGTCCGCCCGACGCGTGCGGCGCGATGGGACGCGGCGTGTCGTAGCCGAACCAGACACCGGCAACGAGCGTCGGCGTGTAGCCCACGAACCAGACGTCATCCGCGTTGTTGGTCGTGCCCGTCTTGCCGGCAACCGGACCGTCAACGCCCATGTCGCGAATCGTCCTGGCTGAACCACCATCGACGACACCGCGCAGCATCGACGTGATCTGGAAGGCATCGCGCGCATCCATCACCGTGTCGGCAGCGGCGATCTCGGCGCTCCACAGCAGCGTTCCGTCGGCGGCCTCGATGCGGCGCACGAGTCGCGGATGCACACGCAGGCCACCGTTGCCGAACGGCGCATACGCCGCGACCAGCTCCAGTGGCGTGACTTCGACGGCGCCAAGTGCCAGCGCCGGGAAGTTCGGGAGGTCGCTCGTGATGCCGTTCTTGCGAGCTGCCTGGATGACGTTGGGAATACCGACCGTCTGACTCACGCGCACCGCTGCCGCATTCGATGAGACGGCGAGTGCCTTGGCCAGTGTGATGGTGCCGAGATAGCTGCCATCGTAGTTCTTCGGGCGCCAGACGTTGCGCCCCTGCGTCACTTCCACCGGCTCGTCATCGACGAGCGTTGCGGGCGTCATGCCGGCGCGCATCGCGGCAGCGTACACGAACGGCTTGAAGGCGGAGCCAGGCTGACGCTTCGCATTGAAGGCGCGGTTGAAGCCGCGCTTGCTGCGCCGTCCGCCGACGAGCGCGCGGATGTCGCCTGTCCGCGGATCCATTGCCACGAGCGCACCCTGTGCCGCCTCTTTCACTCGCGATCCGGCATACTGCGTCTCGCGCGTCACTGCGGTGGTCTGCTTGAGGACCGCGCGATCCGCCGCGCGCTGCGCTGCGAGGTCGAGCGTCGTATAGACGGTGACGTCGCCTTCCTTGAGCGCGTCGGGGCGGATCGAGTCGATGAGCGCACGGACCGCGTCGAGCGCCAATGGCTCGTTGCCTTGATCCGGGCGCCACTCGTCTTCGGCGATACGCATCGGAAGGGCTTCGTCGCGCAGTGCTTCCTCATGGGTGAGATAGCCTTCCTGCGCCATGAGGCTGAGCACGAGATTGCGGCGCCGCAGACCGCGGTCGTAGTGATCGCGCGGCGTGTACGAACTCGGCCCCTTCGGCAGCGCGGCGAGCATGGCGCCTTCGCTCACCGTGAGCTTGTCGACGCTCTTGCCGAACAGGTCGCGGCTCGCCGCCTCGACGCCATTCATGCCGTTGCCGAGGTAGATGAGGTTGAGGTAGAGCTCGAGAATCTGGTCTTTCGTCAGCTCGCTCTCGATGAGCCGCGTGAGGCGGAGCTCGATCAGCTTGCGCCTGAGCGTACGGCCGTACCGCTTGTTCACGAGGAACGAGTTGCGCGCCACCTGCATGGTGATGGTGCTGAACCCTTCGCGCACGCCGCCGTGGCGGACGTTGCTCACCGCCGCGCGAATCACGCCGCGCCAATCGAGGCCATTGTGTGTATAGAAGCGACGGTCTTCGGTGGCGAGGAATGCCTGCCGCACGTGCAGCGGAATCGACTGAATGGGCACGTTCACCCGACGCACGAGTGCGATGCGGCCGAGGAACTTGTCGTTGCGATCGACGATGCGTCCGCCCTCGCCGGGACGGAAGGCGCGAATGCCGCTCCGCGTCGGGCACCCCTCGAATCCGCAGCTGGCCAGCCACGCGTCGAATGTGATGACGCCCACGCACAGCACGGCCAGCACGCCGAGCGACTTCCACCGACGACGAAGAAAGACACGAGCGGGCTCGTCTCTTTGCTTCAGCCGTCGCCGGAACCAGGCAAAGCGCTCGCGAAGATGCTGGGAGAGCACTGGCGGTGAGTGAATGGGTGTAATTAGTGGTACGGCTGGTGCGGAAGCAGGTTTCCGGCCGCGAACGCAGATTTCTCCTACTTGTCACCCCGAAGGCCTGAAATGGATCGTCGATTTGTCGCTCTCGTGTTCCTTGGCGCTGCTGCGTGCACCAAGGGCGATGCGCCCGCCGCGAAGTCCTCCGACTCCGGCATCACGCGCGATTCCGCGGGTGGATCGGTGCCTGCGTCAGCGGCCGCCGGCTCTGGTGCGACGCCATCGACCGAAGGCGGGGGGGCGCCGGCCACGGGTGCGCCTACTGGGTCGGCGTCAGCCAACCTGCAAGGACGGATTCCCGTGCTCGAGTACCATGTGATCGCCGGCGACAAGAACACGTTGTACACGCGGACGGCAGCGAGCTATCGCGCGGATCTCGAGGAGGCGTACAAGCGTGGCTATCGTCCCATCACCATCGCGCAGATGCTCGACAAGGACTTCAGCGATGTGCCGGCCGGGATGTCACCTGTCGTCTTCGTCTTCGACGACGCATCGGACTCGCAGTTCCGGTATCTCGAGCAGAACGGAAAGCTGGAGATCGACCCGACGAGTGCGGTCGGCATCTGGCTCGACTTCGCGAAGTCGCATCCCGGCTGGAAGAACCGCGGCACGTTCTGCATGCTGAACGGCGGAGCCGCGGGACACAACTTCTTTGGCGACGGTCCGAAGTGGGGTGGGCAGAAGAAGGAATGGCGCTTCCAGAAGGTGAAGTGGCTCGCCGATCAGGGCTTCGAGCTGTGCGACCATACGCTCTGGCACATGAAGTTGAGCCAGTATCCCGACGCCGCCGTGCAGGAGCAGATCGCACGCAACGCCATGGGCATCGACTCAGCCGTGCCGGGCTACAAGATTCGCACGATGGCGCTGCCGTATGGGTTGTGGCCGAAGAACCGTCCGCTGGCGTGGCAGGGCAGTTGGACGGATCCGAAGACCGGCAAGACGCACAGCTACAAGTTCGACGCGGTACTCGAGGTCGCGGGAGGTCCGACGCGGAGTCCATACGATCCCGCGTTCAATTCCAAGAGCATCAATCGCATCGAAGCAATCGGCGATGATATCCGCCGCACGCTCGCTCGTCTCGATTCCACGAAGACGCGATTCGTGGCCGGGGCAGCAAAGTAGCGGCCCTTCCGCTTGGCTGGGTTCGACGCCAGAACAGCTCAATGGCCGACGTTTCTCAACCGGGAATTGCCGCGTCGTGCGATCCGGCGTACGTGACGGCGATGTGCTGGCGCGATGTGAGAATGAGGAGTCCGCACACGGGGCGTAGCGCGCCTGTCTCGATGATCTGCAGAAGCTTTCGCTGCACGCCTTGCCCCGCTGTCCCGATTTCGTCGAGAAAGAGGGTACCGAGTTCGCGCCGACGAAATGTCCGGTGCACGTCTGGCGGGCGTCGGTGAACGCGCCGGGCACATGTCCGAAGAGCTCCGAGCTGGCGAGGCTGTCATCGAGCACTCGGACGTCGACCGCATGGAAGGGATTTGCCGCACGCGGCGAACAGGCGTGGACGTAGCGTGCGATTCGCGTCTTCCCAGTGCCGCACTCGCCTTTGAGAAGGATCGGCACTTTGGCGCTTCGCGCGAGACGATCCTGGTTGTGAAAGCTTTCCCCAACGTGAGTCACGCCCGCACGTCCATCGTGAGTAGAACGTGAGTGGGCTGCTGTTGTGATCGTCGCTGAGATGAACAGTTCCGATACAAGATTTGTGCGCTGGATCACATCGGATGGAACGAAAGTGTCGATATTCGTTACAGCGGTAACACTAAATGTTGATAACGGCACAAAACAGGGGTGTTTCTGTCCTAAAAACCCCCTTGATGGTCGATACTCTAGAGACGACACTCCGTTCACGTAATTGTTGTCGGTATTTTGGACTGAATGACCTCGGAGACTACTGGTGTTCGATTCCAAGGAACGTGTGCGGCACCTTCCGTACTTCACGGAGCTCGCCTCACTCGAAGACACTGACCCATCGTGGCGTGCGGTGAGCGCGGGACTCGTGCTGCTCCGTCTCGTCGATGCGTGGATCGAGGAAGGCGCAGCGGTCGTTGCTGCGGATGGGTGGGGGGTGCGCTCGGTTGCCGCGGCCATCGAGGAGATGCCCGCCGGCTTGCCCGCGCGCGCGATCCTCATGAGCGCCCTAGAGGTGCTCTCTACTTCGCAGGGCGGCGACATGCATGCGGTTGCGCCGCGGTTGATGGCGTACGCGCGTTCGCTGGCGCTCGACGGCAAGTTGGCGCTCGCGGCCGATGTCTACGAGACAGTGATCGCGCACGTGCATCCCGATGAAGAGAGCGAGATCGCTATACATGCGCTGCTGCGACGCGGCCGTGCCCTCCGCGAGCTCGGTGAGCTCACGGATGCGGCAGAAGCATTCGCTACCGCCGGAGAGCTCGCCCACCGCACCGGCGACATGATCGGGACACTGCAGGCCCGGATCGGTGAGGCAAAGATTGTCGTCGCACGCGGCAACCTTCCGGCGGCCGACGCGATACTCGACGAGACTGTTGCACTGGCGGACCAGCACAACCTCATCGAGGTACGTTCAATCGCGAAGCATGACCGAGCCTACATCGCGCATACGCGCGGGCAGTACGACTTGGCCGTGCGCTTCGCGTACGAAGCCATGCACGACAGTGTCAGCGAGTCGGAGCGCGATCGTATCCTCAACGATCTCGCAGGTTCGTTCTACATGCTCGGCGTGAAGTCTGCCGCGCGCGATGCGTTCCTCATCCTTGCAGCGACAGCGCGAGAGCAATACCAACGCTGGGCGGCAACGATCAACTTGATGGAGCTCTCGGCAGAAGACGGCATGGAGATCCAGTTCGAGCGCTATCGCCAGCAACTCTCCGCCGCAGCCCTGCCTCCAATCCTGCTCACGGAGTTCGAGCTGCATACCGGAAAGGCATATGAAAAGCTTGGCGACACGAGTGCGGCGAAGGCATGGCTGGAACGGTCGATGGAAACCGCTTCACTCCACGGATTCAATCGCTACGTCTTTGCGGCCGAAAAAGCGCTTGCCGAGAACGCGGCTCCGAGGACGCTGACCGAGCCGGCACAGACCTTCGACATCCCCCGCGACGTGGAGCTCATCGCCGCGGAGTTGCGGGATCTTCGGAGACTGACTGGAGTGAGCTAGAGTGCTTGCGACCGGAAGGTCGTGACCAAATCAGCCTGAACCCACGACGACGATCGGCGCATCATTGCTCGGCGCTGTTGGCGAGGTACCGCAAGCGGACACAACCAAGGAGGCAATCGCGACAACTACGAAGGAGATCTGGCGGCGGGACATTGACGGCTCCGGTAGGGTTTGGGCGGCCGTGCTGGCCGACTTCCGA
>JBDSML010000098.1:0-7726 GCA_039915865.1 Gemmatimonadaceae bacterium
ATCGGCAGGTGTATGGCGGCGGGCACTACCTGCTCGGTATCGCGATCGCGAATCGCGGGAGTGTGATGATCGAACGGAAGGAGAACGTGCGCGCAGAGGCGCTGTTTCGCGAAGCGATGGTGGTGTACGGGAAGTCGCTTGCGCCGGATCACATGAATTTCGGCATCACGCGCGTGAAGCTCGGCAGGGCATTGGCGCGGCAGGCGCGGTGGACCGAAGCGGAGCGGGAGATTCTCACTGGGTATGGCATCCTGTCGAAGCAGACCAGCCCGTCGGTGAGTTGGTTGAAGGCGGCGCGGACCGATCTGGCGATGGTGTATGACTCGTTGGGGCGGCCCGCCGATGCGGCGAAGTATCGGGAGGCTTCAGGAAAGTAGCATTGTTGGTTTGATCAACCGGAACTGGTGAGCATTGCCAGACAGCGTGCCGTGCGCTGGCGGATGCCTTCCTGAAGTCGCTCGATGACACTCGCGTCCAACCCGTCGTTGATCGTCCTCCCTGCCACGGCGTCAATCGCGGAGGGTAGTTGTTCGATGACCGCCATGACGGTGTCGATGACGCGCGATTCGTTCAAGCGGCTGTTCGCGGCGAGATTGGCCCATTGCCTGCGGCCGATTCGTTTGATCTGGTACTCGCCTCCAACCTTCATGGCGGACTTCACACTGTGAAGCTGCTCTGAGGTATAGGTAGATAGCTGAGTATGTCGTAGAAGGGTGCCAACCGCAGCCTGCCGCCTTCACCGTGAAGCAGCGCATAGTTCTTCGCGTGAGCATCCGTCGCGGCGATCACCCAGTTGAGCGCCGTCGCGCGCAAGAAACGATCGACATCCTCATCCGGTCTTGAGGATGAATCCCGCAAGAGCGTGATGATATCCCGGATGCCAGGGCCGCCTTCGCGCTCGTATTTCTGGTGCGGCATGACGCCGAGCGCCTGGCATGTGTCCTCTTGATGAATCCTCACGTAATCGTTTTGTCGGCGCTCGCGATCGAAGCGTTCGACGACGATTGCCACTTCGTCCACGAAGCGAAGAACTCGCGATCGCACGGAACCCAGCGAAAGCTCCGTCGCAAGCTCCAGACAGAAGTGTTCGTTCTCGACGAACCCGAGAAACTCGCCAGTAGGCGGTTTCAGGATTCTGTTGGTGGGTATGCGACCGCTTGGCTGCGCCCATCGGCCGTCCTCTTCCAACAGAGCTATTTTTGGTTGAGCGCCCGCCAGGCTGAATTGGCCAACCGTCGATCGCGCTGTTCCCGGAATGCCTTGTGCTCTTACTGTGCGTAGTTCGCGTGCGATGTCTTGTTCACTCAGGAATTTTACGTCCTGGTGACGGACGGATCCGGATTCGAGGTCGTCGGCAGTTTCTGGTGGTGCGAACTGCACGGCGCCCGCGCAGTCAACACCCATGTGTCTCAGCAGAGCAACTGGCGTGCGTGCCGAGACTCCAAACAGGTGTCCGTAGCGCTCCAGGGTTCGCTCATTGTCTGGAAGCAGACCTTACAGGAATGCATTGATGACGTCGTGTCGGTGCTCCACCGCGGTCAGTGGCATCGACAACGACAAGGGATATGCAGCGGGGCTCGTGCGCCAACTTTCGAGATAGGCGAAACGCAGTGTTCCTGCTGCGCTTTGAAAGACGTTTCCTACGCGAGTACCATTTAGAAATGTGGCGAGAACCAGTTCATCACGATGACGAGGTGTCTTCACGTCGGTGATCATCATCGACCTCTCTGCGATTGGTCGATGATGCGATCGATGTCAGGCTGGTCCTCGGCGGGTCTGGATGCGGGTACGCGTGCTTCCAGTTCGAGGCCGAGGGCGCTCAACGTCCGCAGGACGAGCGATAGTTGCGTGGCTCTTTTTCCAGCTTCGAGATCGACTATCCATTTTCGACTTACCGTCAGGCGAGGCTCGAGCGTGAAGAAGCTACGCATTGTCAGGAGGCCGAAAGAAACTCGAGCAAGAGCGCTCGCGCGAAGCGCCAGTCGCGCTTCATGGTGGTCGGCGACACGTCGAGCACCTCGGCAGCCTGGTCGACGTCGAGGCCAGCGAAGAAGCGCAACTCGACGACGCGACCCTGGCGCGGCGAGAGTGCCTCGAGCTGCTGCAGGGCCAGGTCGAGGGCGATGAGGTCGAGCCGTCCGGTGCCTCCGGACAACACATCGTTGCTCAGCGCGTTGTCGAGCGTCACACGGACGCCGTGATCGCGCCGCATCGGCCGCCGGCGGCGCTCATGGTCCACGAGGATACGTCGAATGATACGTGCAGCGACCGCGTAGAACTGCGAGCGGTTCTCCCACGTCGTCTCCTGCTGCCCGAGCAGGCGCACGAAGGCTTCGTCGACGAGCTCGGTGGCCTGTAGCGTGTGCCCCGCACTCTCGCGTCGCAGCGCATTTTCGGCGATGCGGTGGAGGTGCTGGTAGACGACGCGGGCAAGGCGATCGGCCGCTCCCGATTCGCCGCGCCGAACTTCATCCAGCAGGCGTGTGACATCGTCGCCACCGTCGCTCATCGAAGGATCACGAGATGTCTATTGTCGCTTCGCCGTGAACGTCCCCGTCGCCTGCCCACCGATATCGACCACGCCCTTCAGCGCGTCGCTTGATTCCACCATGCCGCTGTAGTTCACTACCAGTGTCGTCCCCTGCACTTCGGTCGTGAAGCTGAACTTGATCGTCCCGTTCGTCACCGATCCCTTGAGGTCGGCTTCACCGAGCGCCTGCGACGAATAGTGTCCGGTGAGCGAATCGCCTTGTTGCTTGAGGGTGACGGTCGGCGTTCCGGTTCCTGCACCTGTCGTCACGGCGAAGAGCCACTTCCCCGTGACGTCCACCTTCTGCGCCGCGAGGGTCCGCGCAGAAAGCATCAGCGTCGATACCGCGATGAAGGTGGCGAGAGACGAACGCAGTCGTGGCATGGGGCGCTTCTCCTGGTCTCGGTGGGTGCTGAGATCTACTGCAGGTGCATCTGGATGAACTTGAGGAAGATGTCGTAGTCTGACGGAATGGTCCCATGTCCGCCAGCATGCATGTAGCAACAGAGGGTGCGGAGGATCGGCTCGCTCGCGGCGCCGGCGTGAAACTCGGCCCAGGACTCGATGCGGCGAGTTCAGCGTTCGACGCGACGCAGGTCGACTGGGCGTTCTTCGCGCAGCATCCGAAGCGTTGAACGCTACGGTTTCTTTGCTAGTGAGCGCGTCGAATCAGAGAAGCCGAAGAAACGATCCATCCGCCAATTGCCGTCCTCCTGCCGCACCAGCAGGGCGACGTACCGCCCGTACTCGGCCATGCGCGCGCCGCTCGAGTCGTTGAACGACTGCGTGAACGCGCCGAACTCGGTCGCGTGATCGGATGCGATGCGCCTGTTGGCGACGGCGAGCTCGAGATTCATGTCCTTGAGCGACGCCCAGTTGGCCTGCGCCATCGCTTCCAGTGCCTTCGCGCCGCGCACCGTGGTGAACGCAGGCCATTCGAAGACGGCGGAATCGGTGTACAGCGCGCCGTACGCCTTCGGATCGTGATTCCGATAGCTCTGCACGAGGCGTGCGTTCAACGAGTCGATGCCGGCTTTCGCGTCGCCCGCGGTCACCGCAGGCGGCGAACAGGCGAGCAAGGTGCAACAGAGCAGCATGGTGCTTCTTGTGGATGGCAGGCGCATCATCGGGTCTCGTGGAATGTTCTATCGCATCGTTCGTACGACTGCGCGCACCGGATCGCTAGTGTCATCCGTCGGCGAGCGCGTACATTCGCCCGATGCCGTTCCTCCCCACCTCTCGAGTGCGTCGCGTGCTTCTCATCATTCTCGCTGTCGTTGTCGTCATCGTCGTCGTCCTCATCGGATCGACTGATTGGCTCGACACCCTCGGCGCCGCGCCGACGGGGGAACGGCTCGCGCGAATCCAGCGATCGCCCAACTTTCGAGACGGCGCATTCCAGAATCTGGTTCCGACGACACTCGGCACGTCCGGCGACACCTGGAAGATGCTTCGCCAATGGCTCGGCGGGCACGAGCAGCGTGTTCCGCCGGGCCCGATGCCCATCGTGCGACTGACAAAGGCCGACTTCGCGACCGCACCCGCATCGGGACTTCGCGCCACGTGGCTCGGTCATTCATCCGTGCTCGTCGAGATCGACGGTGCGCGGATTCTCTTCGATCCAGCGCAACACAGTCACGCGCGCGATTCGTCGTCCCACTCGGCGTCGGTGCGCATCTGGAGAAGTGGGGTGTCGCTCCGAATCGCATCACGGAGCTCGACTGGACCGAGTCGACGACCGTCGGCCCGCTGACGCTCACGGCCACACCGGCGCGACACTTTTCGGGTCGCGGGCTGGGTCGCAATCACGCGCTGTGGGCGTCGTTCTCCGTGGCAGGTCCGCAGCATCGCATCTTTCACAGTGGCGACACGGGACCGTTTGCCGGATTCGTCGACATCGGGTCGACGTACGGGCCGTTCGACCTCACCTTCATCAAGATCGGCGCGTACGGCGAGACATGGCCGGACATCCACCTCACGCCGGAACAGGCGATCGACGCGAATACCACGCTGCGCGGCAAGGTGCTCCTGCCCATCCATTGGGGAACGTTCAACCTCGCGTTTCACGCGTGGGACGAACCCGCCGAGCGTGTCGTGGCCGCCGCGGAGTTGACGGGGACGCATCTCGTGATGCCGAAGCCTGGTGAATCGGTCGAGCCTTCGATGCCGAAGCCGGTGGATCCGTGGTGGCGGAGCGTGCGCGCGAAGTAGTCTCAGGCCGCGCCGCTCTCCTTGATCAACGCGAGGCCGAACAACCACTGCCCTTCGGCACTGGCGACGTTGAGAGTGCCGGCCATCAATCGCTTGTAGAAGTCAGTGAGCGACAGCGTCGATTCGAACGTCTCGGCGCCGGAGGCGCCCGCGTGTCCGCCCTGGTGCGCCAATCGCATGAACATCACGCCACAGAGCACTGCCGCCGTCCGGCGACACGCCATGAATCGCGCGGGGAGGCTGGCGACCGGCGCATCGTCGTGTGCAGCGAGCAGGCGTCGGCATGCCTCGCCGTCCATGCGCATGAAGACGGAGATCACCGCGAGATCGTAAAGGGGATCGTTCGTGCCTGAGGTATCCCAGTCGAGCAGCAACAGCCGCTCGCCGTCGTAGACGAGGTTCGACGGGTTGACGTCGTTGTGGCTGAAGACGAGTGCGCGCTCGGACGGCGGCGGCTCCTCGGTGAGAACACATTGTGCCGCCGCGAGGACGAACGACGGCATCATGAAGTGTCCGTCGAGCCTGGACAGGACTGCAGCGAGGAACTCCCGCGGGTCGTTCACCACGGAGTCGGGTGGCAGCGGGAGATCGTGCACGCGGCGCAAGGTTCGGCCGAGTAGCGCGATCGCCGCTTCACGCGTGGCGGGATTTCCATGGAGCGCCGCGAATGACCTGTCGACGACGAACTCACTGACGATGGCGCGCTTCGACTCGTCGACATGAACGATACGCGGCGCCAGTCCAGCGTTCGCTGCGAGCTGCTGCATGTGCAGCTTGCGCTGCCAGTCGGCCAACGGTTGATCGCTGCCGGCGACCTTCAGCACGAACGCGCCAGCCTCGGCGTCGACGCGGTAGACACCGGCGCCCGAGAGCCCCGCCGCGACCTTGGTGATCGTTGTCGACGGCTGCTGCAGATCGAGGGGAAGGCAGGCTTCGAGATTCATTGCCATTGACTGGAGTGCGAACGACGGAAGCACACATGCGCGCGCGGGACTCACTCACGCCCCAACGGTTCGCGTGATCATGTCGTGAATATGCGTCACGTACTTCCGCGAAGACCAGCCGCGGGTTCGCACGAGGTATCGCCACGTCTCGAATGAACTCGCCGACCACATCAGGGCCGCCGCATCCGTCGTGGAGAGATCGCTTCGCAGTGCGTTCTCCTTTTGCATGCGTGTCGCCAGTCGTCGAAACGTGCGCCAGCGCAGTTCCTGTCGCTTCTTCCAGACGTCCGCGACGACGGCGTCATCGCTCATTGCTGCGCCAAGCGCCGCAATCAACGGCTCGAGCCGCGGCGCACTCGCGGCGCGCAACTCGATGAGTTGAAGCAGCGCAGCGTCGGCCGTCGTCGCAGCTTCGACGCGCGCGACGGCCTTGTCGAACCCCTCGCGGTTGTTCACGTAGTCGACGAGCCCGAGCAGGAAGCCCGCCCGCGAGCCGAAGTGCAGGTAGACCGATTGCCGAGTGACGCCGGCCGTCTCGCCAACGCGCGCGAGCGTGGCGTGTGCGACCCCCCGTCGCTCGATGAGCGCGAGACCGGCTTCGAACAGTGCGACGCGCGTGGCGTCGCGAGTGGTGGGCGGCATCGGCGACTTCCCGGATTTGACAACACGACACGGACGGCCATAGTTTACACGTGTAAAGTAACCCACCGGTCCAGAGGATGCGATGCGCAAGGTGCTGAAATGGGCGGGAATCACACTGGGGTCACTGGTCGTGATCGCCGTACTCGTCGTGCTCGGCGTCTCGTTCCGCGGGAAGTCGAAGGCGGCGACGGGATCGGACATTCCCGTTGCGACACTGACCATCCCGACGGACAGCGTCACTGTCGCACGGGGGATGCACATCGCTCGCACGATCACCGCGTGCAGCGGCTGTCACGGCGAGAGACTCGAGGGCACGCCGTTCGGCACACCCGCGATTCTCGTCTCCATGTCCGCGCCCAATCTCACGCGCGGACGCGGCGGCATCGGCGCGACGTACACGCCGCAGGACTGGGATCGCGCCATCCGCCATGGCGTAGCAAAGGACGGCCGCCGCCTCGTGATCATGCCCTCCGAAGCCTACAACCGCATGAGCGACGCGGACTGCTCGGCGCTCGTGGCCTATCTCGCCAGCGTCCCGCCCGTGGACAGCACGCTCCCGCCGCGTCGAATCGGCCTTTTGGGCGGCACACTCATCGGACTTGGAGCGTTTCCCCTCGCGGCAGACGTCATCCATCACGATGCCGTCGGCGCCGAGACGACACCGGCCGAAGCGTCGACGAAGGAGTACGGCGCCTATGTCGTCACGCTCGCCTCGTGCAAGAACTGCCACGGTGAATCACTCGCCGGACAGAAGGGCGGCAATGGACCGCCGCCGGGCCCGAGTCTCGTCGCACACGCCAACACGTGGACCGCCGAGAGCTTCCGGAAGACCGTTCGCACCGGGATCACGCCGGAGGGCCGCTCACTCAACGCGGCCCAGATGCCATGGCCGAATTACGCGAACATGACCGACGTCGAGCTCGACGCGGTCTGGGCGTACGTCCGCTCGCTATCGGCCATCAAACCTGCCACCGACTGATGACGATCGCGCCCACGTATCCACGCACGATCGACAGCGGTGGCGGGCAGCGGATCACCTTGCTCGCTCGGCGTCACGACGGCGTGCGCGAGTGGCTCGACGTGGAAAACGAGGTCGGGCCCGGGGCGGGTCCGCCGATGCACCTGCATGCACGCCAGGATGAATCGGTGACTCTCGTTCAGGGCAGGCTCGGCTATGTCATCGTGGGACAGGAACCGCGATTCGCCAGCGTGGGCGAGACCGTCGACTTTGCGCGCGGCGTGGCGCATCGGTTCTGGAACGCCGGCGACGAAGTCCTCCGATGCGAGGGTCACATCTCGCCCCCGATGCGGAGACTGTGATGGTCGGGTTGCCGATGCCGTTGCGCAGGGGAGTACTGCCACTGCTGCGAATGATCGGCACGCTCACGGGACGCTACGA
>JBDSML010000269.1:0-4819 GCA_039915865.1 Gemmatimonadaceae bacterium
GCGTGGCTGTACGACACCACCTTGTAGCCTGCCCACACGCCCATGATCGCGCCGGATGCGACGTCGCTCGACCAATGCTGGTCGAGACGAATGCGTGCGAGGCCGGGGAGCATGCCAGCCGCAAAGAGAATCGGTGCGACGAACGGCGTCGCGCTCGCATGGTGGCGATGCAACTCCATCGTGAGGACCGTCGCGACGGCCATGCTCGACGACGTGTGGATCGACGGGAAGGCGCGATAGTCGAAGCTCGAGTCACCGTAAAAACCGCGAAATGGCTTGAACTTGTATTGATCACTGTCGTGCGTGACGTACGGTCGCGTGCGGCCGAGCGGTCCGCGAATGATCTGGCTGGCAAGGCTCGCGAGGACGACGGACTCCGTGGCGTGGAGGGCGACGTCCGTCACCGTCTTCGAATGGAACAGGCGACCAGCGCCATAGGCGACGATGCCGGCCGCGGTGAGCGTCGTCTCGTTCACCTTGCTCACATTGCGCGAGAAGCTCGAGAGACCGTCCTTGTCGCTGCCGTCGGTGTTGTACGTCCGTCCGCGCTGCGACCGCTGCGCGATCTTCGTGTCGAACGCGCTCAAGGCGCCCGTCGCGACGAGTGCCGCGCCGCCGATCGCCAGGTCGCGTCGATTGAAGAACGTCTTGCTCCCGGAGCTGGTGTCGGCACTCTGTGCGCCCGCGGTGTGTCCGACGATCGCAAGGGAGAGCACGAGCGAGACGAGTTGACGCACGATGATAGATCCTCGAGTTGAGTGCCGAGCGTCCGCATAGCAGGATGCATACCGCACAGTCCGCTCCAATGATTACGATAATTGCAGTCGCACCTACTCTCACTCGCAATAGCGGGGCTCGCGCTCAAAACCACAAGGATTCATGCAGGCTCGACACGGGTTTTTGGCACTGGGTCTGCACTCTCATACAGCTGCCACACTGAGCGAACTCGGCCGTAGGCAAGCGCCGAATCACCAGCATGGAGCACGTGATGGGATACCGAATCTTCAAGGACTCGCGCGGTACGGAATGGCAGACCTGGGACGTCGTCCCACGTCTGGGCGAGCGCCGCATCAGCGAGCGCCGCGCCGTCGCCACGCAGCCTCCTCATAGCGACCGTCGTTCACCCACCGACCGCCGTACGCTCACCGGGCACCGTTCCGTCCTGACCGCGGGGCTCGGCAGCGGCTGGCTGTGTTTCGAGGCGCCGGCGGAAAAGCGTCGTCTCACTCCGATTCCGTCCGATTGGCTGCACTGCACAGTCGACGGTCTCGAGCGCTACTGCTCGGAGGCGAAAGTGGCCCGCCGCGTCTCGTCGGCGATCGACATCGTCAAGGTGGACAACTAGCCGACTGGCCGCAGCTGACGCATTCCGGCATCTTGCGCCGTGTTCCCTCTCCTCGCCTCGATTCAGGCCGCCGCGCTTGCGCTCCTTCTCGCGCGCCTCTGGCCCGGCCGTCGCCGTCTCCCTCCCGTCGCGCCTCGTCCGCACAGCGGTCCTGTCGGCGCATTGAGCATCGTCGTCGCGACGCTCGATGAGGCCCATCGCATCGCGCCGTGTCTCGAGGGACTCATCGCGCAGGGGCCCGTCGTTCGAGAGATCCTCGTCGTCGACAGCGGAAGTACCGATGGCACCGTGGAGCTGGTAGAAGACGCAATGCGCCGCGATTCGCGCATTCGACTGCTGCGCGACGAGCCACTTCCCACCGGCTGGGTCGGAAAGGTGTGGGCACTCCAACACGGTCTCCACCGCGCGACCGCCGACTGGATACTCGGCGTCGACGCCGACACCGAGCCGCGCGCGGGAATGGCGGACGGCGTCCTCGCCGCTGCGGAGGAGCAGCAGTTCGACGCCGTGTCGTTTGCGCCGAGGTTCGTGATGTCCACGGCGGCGGAGCGGTGGCTTCAGCCGGCATTGCTCGTCACGCTCATCTATCGCTTTGGCGCAACTGGTACCGACAGCAGCGGTGAGCGCGTGATGGCGAATGGCCAGTGCTTTCTGGCGCGTCGGTCGACGCTGCTCGCGGCGGGCGGTTACACCAGCGCGCGCAGCTCCTTCTGTGATGACGTCACGCTCGCGCGCCATCTCGCGCGCGCCGGCAATCGCGTCGGCTTTCTCGACGGCTCGCGCCTGTACGACGTTCGCTCGTACACCTCCGCACGCGAGGCGTGGCGCGAGTGGGGCCGCTCCCTGGATTTGAAGGATGCGTCGACGCCGCTCCGCCAGTGGGCCGACGTCGCGTTCCTCATGGTGGTGCAGGGGACGCCCGTGCCCGCACTGCTCGCACTGGCGCTCTTCGGCGTTGGCGGTACGCCATTGTTGGCGACGAGCGCTGCGTTGCTCGCCGTGCGCGTGATGCTGCAGCGAGCACTGGCGCCCTCGTATGATCGGCGCGGTGTGGCGTTCTGGTTGTCGCCCCTGGCTGATCCACTCGCCGCGCTGCGCATCCTGCTGTCGACGGTGCGTCGCCCGAATGAATGGCGTGGTCGCCAATACCCGCTGTCGTCCCATAATTTTTAGTCATGACAGAACACCCGCGCGCCCATCCTCCAGAGACAACCGAAGGCTGGTACGCCTTCCATCAGGTCCTCTCGTGGGACAAGCCCGCGCTGAAGGCAATCGAGATTCACTTCGCAAAGCAGCAGGCCGAGCGTGAGCTTGCGGCACTGGCGACGCCGGCAGAAGGCGGTTGGACCGCCGTCGTCCCGCTGATCGGCTCACGCGCGGACGTCATGCTCATGCACTTCCGCGCGACGCTCGATGACATCGGCGTCGCGCAGCAAGCGGTGAAGAAGCTCGCGCTCTTCGACGCGCTGCGCACCGAATACACCTTCCTGAGCATCACCGAAGCCGGCTTGTATCACGCCAGCGCGGATCTGGCGAAGGAGGCCGTCGCACGCGGCGGCGCGGTGGGGGACGATGCATATCGCACAGCGATGGCCGCCCGCGTCGAGAAGGAGCGCGCGAGTCCGCACGTGCAGCGGCGTCTCTTTCCGACGCAGCCCGACGACATGCCGTACGTCTGCTTCTATCCGATGTCGAAGCGGCGCGCCGTCGGACAGAACTGGTATGCGCTCTCGCTCGAGGAGCGCAGTCGGCTCATGATGACGCACGGCATCACGGGCCGAGGCTACGCGGGCCGCGTGAGTCAGGTGATTTCGGGTGCGATTGGCTTCGACGCGTGGGAGTGGGGCGTGACGCTCTTTGCCGGCGATCCGCTGCAGTTCAAGAAGATCGTCACCGATATGCGGTTTGACGAAGTGTCCGCGAACTATGCGGAATTCGGCGAGTTCTTCGTCGGCAAATGTAGTTCGCCGGCGGAGTGGCTGGCATCGCTGTAATCCACTCGCCTCAAACCGAACTGCGGTAAGACTGCAGTCAGCAGTTGTCTCCTCACCGACCGAAGGACCTGCTCTTCAAACTGTCACCGATCCGTCGGAGTTTCCGGCGCCAGCTGTCCGCTCTCCAACGCGCGTAGCGCGATCGCCGAGAGTCGCTTGTCCTGGTTGATCCGCAACGCCCGGATGTTCCGTCGTGCGCGACGCATCGCCGCCGGAATGAACACGCGGGCGCAGTCGAGCTCCGCCGTCGCTGCCTCGACGCTTCCAGCGCGCTCGATCTCCCACGTCGTGCGCGAAAGCACCGCGACCGAATGAAAGATGTCGATCGCCGCATTCGCGAGACGCAACTGGAGGAACTGTCGCTCGATGACGTCCTTGCCATGCTTGAGCAGCAGACCTTCAACGG
Organism: Gemmatimonadaceae bacterium; assembly: GCA_039915865.1. Classification (GTDB taxonomy): domain Bacteria; phylum Gemmatimonadota; class Gemmatimonadetes; order Gemmatimonadales; family Gemmatimonadaceae; genus AG11. The sequence goes on from JBDSML010000269.1 coordinate 3,746, forward strand.
CCAGTGCGAGATCGTGAATCTCGTTCGCCACGAGACCCGCCTCGTCCTCGAGCGCCGCATGCACCTGCGAGAATGACGGCTTGGTGATCTGGCGCTTCGCGCGTCCGGCGACGTAGGAGCCGATCGCGCCGAGGGAACGAAGCGGATCCTTGAATGCCTTCCCGAGCGCCTTGAGTCGCTCGCCCGGCTGCTGAAGCGCCGAGAGTGCGATGAGCGCGCGAAGAATCTCATTCGTCCCCTCGAAGATCAGGTTGATGCGCGAGTCGCGCACCGACTGCTCGTAGGGATACTCCTTCGAGTATCCGATGCCCCCGGCGATCTGCAGTGCGTCGTTCGATGCGCGGAACGCCAGCTCGCTCGAGAACACCTTGCACGCCGCGGTCTCGAGCGAATAGTCGATACCACCGCGATCGACCATGCCCGCCGTCAGCATCCACGCCGAGTCCGCGGCGTACGTCTCCGCGGCGTTGACGGCGACCTTCTGCTGGATCATCTCGAACGAGCCGATGGGGCGACCAAACTGCTCGCGCTGCTTCGCGTAGACGAGCGCCTCGTGCATGATCCGCCGGGAGCCGATCGCCGATCCGGCGGCGAGGCCAAGGCGCCCGGAGTTCAGGATCTCGAGCGCAAAGCGAAATCCCTGGCCGACATCACCGAGCCGGTCCTCCACGGGCACGCGCACGTTGTCGAAGGTGACCGTGCGCGTGTCGCTCGCCTTGATGCCCATCTTCTGTTCCGGCTTGCCGAGCGAGATGCCACCGGCGTGGGCGTCGACGATGAATGCCGTGACGCGCTGCTTCAAGCTTCCGCCGGCCTGTGTCTCCGCGACTTTCGCGAACACGGTGAACACGCCCGCATAGCCGGCGTTCGAGATCCAGATCTTCGCGCCCGTGAGCAGGTAGTGCGTGCCGTCGGCGCTGAGCACCGCGGCCGACGTCATCGCCTGTGCGTCCGATCCGGAACCCGGTTCCGTGAGACAGAACGCGGCCACGCGCTCGCCACTCGCGCATGCGGGGAGCCACCGGCGCTTCTGGTCGCCGGTCCCGAACAGCGTGATGCCCTTGCATCCGATGG
>JBDSML010000272.1:0-38078 GCA_039915865.1 Gemmatimonadaceae bacterium
TGCGGATTCTCGCGCAGCCACTTGCCCGCCGCACCATTCTGCCCGCTGGCGTACGGCACCTGTCGCCCGTGCGCGTCGAACATCGCGAGCGCATCGTCGATCGCGTAGTTGGACGGATTCGGGAACGAATGCCAGCCCCATTCCGACTGCGTCGAGAGTGGCAGTTCCGCATAGTGCTCGGGAAACGTCTGCAGGCCCGTGGCATCCGCGGTGAAGGCGAACCCGCCATTCCCGACGCTCAGCGCCGAGAACGATTCGAAGGTGCGGACGAGAGGTGCATGACGAGTGAGCCGCGCCTTCCGATCGACCAACTCGGCGCTGCCCATGATCCCGCCCGGCACCAACAGCCGCGACCCGACCGCACCCAGCGCAAGCCGCTGCGTTGCCGACTGAAGGAAGTCGCGCCGATTCATCGCGTCGCTCACGGCGTGTGGCTGAGCAACGCTTCCGCGGTCGCGCGATCAGTGATCAACACATGCAGCATCCCTGCTTCGAGCGCCGCAGCAATCGCCGCCACCTTGTCCGCTCCGCCGGCAACCGCAACCACTCGACCGACGTTGCGCAATTGATCGGTCGTGATGCCGAGGATGCGTTCGTCGAGTGCAGTGCGCACAGGACGGCCGTGCGCGTCGAAGAACCGCAGCGCGACGTCGCCGACGGCCTGTCGCGTGGTGAGATCCTTCCTTGCCTGCTTCGAGAGTGTGTGGCCGTCGTTCAACACGGCGTTCGACGCCAGCGAACCAAGGCCGATGAACACGGTGTCGAGCTTGTCGAGCTCCGTCAGTGCCGCGCGGACATGTGGATCCTTTCGCAGCGCATCGCGCACGGCGGACGTCGCAACCACTCCGGGCGCGGGCAGCAGCACGGCCTGTGCGTCGAGCAGGTTCGCGAGCCGACGCACGAGCTCTGCGCCATACTGCGCCGCATCCGGCGGCCCCAGACCACCGAGGATCTGCACGACGCGCGTCTCCGCCGTTGGCATCGGCACCATGGCGTTGACCATCGCGCTCAGCGTCTGTCCCCACGCCATGCCGATCGTCTCGCCGGTGCGAATGGTGCGCGCGAGGTACTGCGCGGCCGCCGCGCCGAGTTGCTTGCGCAGCAACTCCGCGCTCTGGCCCGGCCCACCTTCGACGACGTGAACCGTCTGCAGCTTGAACTGATCCTCGAGGCTTGTCTCGAGGTCCAGGTGAAGCCCGCGTGGTGACGCGACGGTGATCTGCACGTAACCGAGATCGCGCGCCTCCTGCAGCAGCCGCGACACCGTCGGACGCGAGACGCGCAACCGCTCGGCGATCTCCTGCTGCGTATGATGGCGCAGGTAGTACAGCGCACTCACCTTGCCGAGAAGGTAGGGATCGGGGGCCGACTTTGGGCGAGGCATCAGAAGTTGAACCGGTCGATGTTCTGCTTGTTGAAGATGAACGGCATCCCGAGGCGTACCTCGTCACCCGCCACTTCGAATTTCCCGAGCCCGCCCGCCTCGAGCGTCGATGCGCCGGCCTTCAGCTCTCCGGTCGTCATCGCCTGCGCGACGCGCACGGCAAGCGCACCGAGGTCCATCGTGTTCCACAGCACGATGCTCTCGATGATCCCCGACTTGATGTACGGGCGGCACATGTTGGGCAGCGAGAGGCCGGTGACCTTCACGTCGGTGCGGCCCGATTGCTTCACCGCCTCCGCCGCGCCGGGTACTGCCGGCGCAGCGATGGCCATGATGAGCTTCACGTTCGGATGCACCTTGAGAACGGTCTGCGTCTCCGAGAAGGCGCGGTCGCGATCGCCGTCGCTCGGCTGCAATGCGACGATCTTCATGTCGGGATACTTCGAAGCGAGACGCTCGCGGATGTACTTGATCCACTCGTTCTGGTTGGCGGCGCTCAAGCTCGCGGTGATGATCGCGAACTCACCCTTGGCGCCCATGATGCGCGCGGCTTCGTCGGTCAGTGTGTAGCCGATGCCCTGCGGTGTCGCCTGATTGACGAAGAAGTCGCGCGCGTCCTTCTCGGCGTCGGCATCCCACGTCACGACCTTGATGCCCTTGGCGCGCGCCTTTCGGAGCACGGTGGAGATGGCCTCTCGGTTCTCGACGCTGACGGCAATCGCGTCGACGCCGCGCGTGATCCACGCTTCGACGACTTCATTCTGCTTCGCCGGATCGAGGTCGGTTGGTCCATCCCACAGCAGCTCCACGCCGAGTGCGGTCGCGGCGGAGTCGGCACCCTTGCGTGCGCTGATGAAGTAGGGATCGCCCTTTGCCTTGGGCATCATCGCGACCACTGGCCGATGCGCGGGCTGCGAAATCGCGGTTGCCGCGGAGGGTGTTCCGCCTGCGAGTCCTTGTCGCAGCGAGCCGACGAGCATCCAGTTGCTCACCGCGACGATCAGTGCTCCCGCGAGGATCACTGCACTGAGCACGGCTACCTGTGAATTCCGCACGTCGTCTTGCTCCGTTGCGATGGTGGGGAGACTGGGGCGTTCCTTCGCCTGTCGCGTGAAATGATCGACGACGATGGTACCGACGAGCAGCACGCCGGTGAGAATGCCCGACAATTCGGCCGGCTGCCCGGTGAGGCGCAGGCCGTTCTGGAGCAGCACGATGCTGAACAGGCCGAGCACGGTGCCGAGGATCGTTCCGCGTCCACCGAAGATGGACGCGCCGCCGAGCACGACGGCAGTGATGGCCATCAGCTCGTAGCCAGTGCCCGCGTCGGACTTGGCCTGGCCGAGATGTGCGACGTAGACGACGGCAGCGAGGCTCGCGGCGAATCCCGAGAGGATGTAGACGCCGGCCAACCGACGACCGACGGGAATACCTGCGTACCGCGCGCCTTCGGGCGAGTGCCCGATCGCGTACAGCGCGCGGCCGACTGTCGTGCGGTGCAACCACCACGCGCCGCCCACCGCAGCTGCAATCAGGATGAAGAGCTGCGTCGGAACACGTCCGCCGACATAGCCCTGCCCGAGCGCGAGAAATCCGGCAGGAAATCCGGAGTAGTGCTGAATGCCGCCGGTGACGCCCTCCGCGATGCCGCGAAAGAGCGACAGCGTGCCGAGCGTGACGATGAGCGGCGGGAACTTGAGTCGCGTGATGAGCGCCGCGTTCAACGCTCCACCAGCGACGCCGAGCATCAGCGTGAGTGCGATCGCGATCGGTATGGGAAGGCCGACGTCGTGCCACAGGAATCCGAGCACGACGGCCGCGAGGCCCATCATCGATCCGACGGAAAGATCAATGCCGCCGCTGACGATGATCGGAGTGAGCGCCAGCGCGAGCAGCCCGACCTCGACGGCGAGCCGCGTGATCTCGAACGCGTTGCCCGCCGTCGCGAAGTTGTGGCCCGCCACGCCGAAGATCGCGCACTCGGCGATGATGACGAGCAGGAGCACCCACTCGTTGTTGGGAAAGAGCCGCTCGCCGAGTGGCGCGCGTGCGTCAGTGCGCGGCAACGCGGGCGCGACCAGTTGGGTTGCCACGAAGCGCCATGCGTGCGAGTGCCGCGTCGGCGACGAGTGCGGCGAGGATGATCAAGCCCTGGATTGCCTTCGTCCAGAATGGGTTGATGCCGGCGTACGTCATCGCCGTGCCGATCGTGCCGAGCAGGAGAACGCCGAGCAGCGTACCGACGACGGTTCCTCGGCCTCCCGTGATGGCAGTGCCGCCGACGACCACTGCAGCGACAGCCTGCAGCTCGAGTCCGGTGCCGGCGTTGCTCGGCACCGCTGTAAAGCGGACAGCGTTGAGGACGGCGGCAATTCCAACGAGCGCGCCTGTCGCGACGAACACGGCGAGCGTCACGCGACGCGGATCGATGCCGGCGAGTCGCGCCGCCTCGTCATCCGACCCGACCGCGTAGATACTGCGACCGGCCTGGAGATTCCGCAGTGCCCACCCTCCCGCGGCCAGCACGGCAACGGCGACGAACACGATGAGCGTTTGTGCCAGCGCGGGTGGAAGTCCGAACCATTGAAAGCCGGGCGGCAGGTCCTGCACCCAGGCGCCCTCGGTGGCCCAGCGGAGTGCGTCGCGCCACGTGACGAGCATCGCCAACGTGACGATGATCGACGGCAGGCCGAGCATGCCGACCAGATAGCCATTCAGCGCCCCCATCGCTGCGCCGATCGCGAGGACGATCACGCACACGACAGGCATTGGAACACCCGCCTTGGCGAAGAAGCCAGCGGCGACACTGCACACCGCGAACTGCGATCCGACGGAGATGTCGATCTCACCGACGAGAATGACGAGTGTCATCCCGAGCGAGACGAGCAACACGGCGGCGTTGTTGAGCGCGAGGTCGCGCAGGTTGGCCGGACTGAAGAACGACGGCGCAAGAACGACCATCGTGAGCAGGACTGCCACGAGTGCGACTGCGGGCGGCAGCACCCGTGCGTGTCGGCCGAGGGAGCGGATCAATGGGCCGCACCGACGACGCGAAACGACTGGAATTCGCGCGTCTCGCGGTCGAGCGCGCGCGCGAGGATGCGTTCGGGCGTCGCGTCCGCGCGATCGAGCACGCTCACGATCGTTCCGCCCTGCATGACCGCGATGCGGTCGCACATGCCGAGCACTTCGGGAAGCTCTGACGAGATCATGAGGATGGCCACGCCTTGCGCGGCCAGGTCAGTCATCAGCGCATGAATCTCCGACTTGGCGCCGACGTCGATTCCCTGCGTTGGTTCGTCGAGCACGAGCAGCGACGGTTTCGTCAGCAGCCAACGACTGAGCGCCACTTTCTGCTGGTTGCCGCCGGAGAGCGTCGACACGAGTGAACGAATGGACGGCGTCTTCACGCCAAGCCGTTGTGCGTAGTCGCCGGCGACCTCGCGCTCAAGACGAAAGTCGAGCGCGCTCCATCGCGATATCGCCTTCAACGCCGCGAGCGTGATGTTCTCGCTCACCGACATGCCGAGGACCACGCCATGTCGACGCCGGTCCTCCGGCACATAGGCGATACCATTCTCGATCGCATCGGACGGGCACGTGATGTTGACCGCTCGACCGCGCATGAGAATCTCGCCGCGATCGGCTGGCGTGAGGCCGAAGATCGTGCGCGCCAGCTCCGTCCTGCCTGCGCCGATGAGTCCCGACAGTCCAACGATCTCGCCGGCGCGCACGCTGAGACTGATGTCGCTGACGCCCGCCGCCGCGCACCCAACGCCGCGGAGCTCGAGCACAGTGTCGCCGAGTGGGACGACGCGCTTCGGAAACACGGATGACAGCTCGCGACCGACCATCATCTGAATCAGTTGATCCCTGCTCACGCCCGACATCGCGTGCGTCGCGATCGTATTGCCGTCGCGCAGCACGGTGACGCGATCGGCGATGAGCGGCAACTCCTCGAGGCGATGCGAGATGTAGATCATCCCGACGCCATTGGCGCGCAGCTCTCGGACGACGCGAAAGAGGTTGTCCGCGTCGTCCTTGGACAGCGACGCCGTGGGCTCATCGAGGATCAGCACCCGAGCGTTCGCACCGAGGGCGCGGGCGATCTCCACCAGCTGTTGCTCAGCCATGCCGAGCTGTCCGGCATCGGCGTCGGGATCGATGTTCGCGCCCACGCGCGCGAGCAGATCCACCGCGCGCCGATGTCGCTCGGCCCAGTCCACGCGTCCCCACCGGCCCGTGCGTTCGATGCCGAGCGCGATGTTCTCGGCGACGGTCAGCTCGGCAAACAGCGCTGGCTGTTGATAGATGACGGCGATGCCACGCGCCTTGGCCGATCGTGGCGTGAGGCGTGGCAGCAGCTCGCCGCGCATGGTGATCTCACCGGCGTCTGGTTGCACTGCGCCGGTGAGAATCTTGATCAGCGTGCTCTTGCCCGCGCCGTTTTCACCGACGAGCGCGTGGACCTCGCCTGCGCGCAGGTCCAGCGACGCATGCTTGAGTGCCCGCACGCCGGCGTAGGCTTTCGTGACGCCCGTTGCGCACAGGAGCTGGTCCGTCATGCGAACTGCGGAAGAGCACGCCCCTCGATCGGCGACATCAGCGAAGGAAGGCCGCGGCCTGCCCGCCGTCGACGTTGACGATCTGGCCCGTCGTCTTGCTGAAGTCACCGTTGAGGAACGCCGTGATCGCGCGAATCTGGCTGTCGAGCGTCACGGGCTGCCCGGTGAGTGTGCGCTTCGCATAGAACGCAGCGAGTGCGTCGCGCAGCGCATCGGTGCTCCACGACGGATCGTGCGGCACCTTGTACTTCGCGAGCGACGCCAGCACGCGTTCGCGCGGAAACATCGACGATCCCTCGATCACCGTCGCCGGCGCGACGCCGTTGACGCGAACGAGCGGCGCGTAGGCCACAGCGAGCTCGCGCACGAGATGATTCGCCGCTGCCTTGCTCGTGTCGTAGGCGAACGAGCCCGCCTTCGGCACGACGGCATTCACGCTCGTCGTGATGACGAGCCCGGCCTCGAGCCCCTGTGACTTCCAGACGCGGTGCGCTTCGTCCGCCACGAGATACGGTCCGGTGACGTTGATCGCGAACGCGCGTGCCCATTCGTGATCGCCCACTTCGCCATTGTCGTCTGGCGTCGGATAGTAGCCAGCCGTCACGACGACTTGATCGACACCACCGTACGCGAGGATCGCCTCACCGAGTGCGCGGCGGATGGCCATGCGATCGGTCATGTCGGCGCCAAGTCCGATGGCCTGGCCGGCAGCGGAGATACCAGTGCCCGCGACGCCGATGCCCATCCCGACCTTCTTCTGCACATCGCCGGCGGCAGAGACAGCGTTGTCGACGTCGCGATCGACCGCGACGACACTCGCTCCCTCGCCAACGAGGTGAGCGATCAGCCCTCGCCCGATGCCGCTCCCCGCGCCGACGACGACCACGACCTGTCGATCGAGGGGCTTCTCCGCCGGCATGCGCTTGAGCTTCGCTTCCTCGAGCAGCCAGTATTCGATGTCGAACGCCTCCTGGCGATCGAGCGCCGTGTACGTGCTCACGCGCTCCGCACCGCGCATGACGCCGATCGCCGCGTTGTAGAACTCCGCCGTCACGCGGCTCTCGGACTTCGACTTCCCGAATGCGACGAGCCCGACGCCGGGAATGAGGATCACGCTCGGCGACGACACGCGGATGGCGGGCGAGTCGGACCGCTTGCAGTGGTCGTAGTACGACGCGTAATCGGCCCGATATTGGGTGAGCCCCCCCTCGAGCACCGTCTTCAGCGACGCGAGGTCGCCACCCTGCGGGTTCCAGTCGGCATAGAGCGGCTTGATCTTCGTTCGCAGGAAATGATCCGGGCAGCTCGTGCCCAACTCGGCCAGCCGAGGTGCGTCGTTCGAGTTCACATACTCGAGCACCTCGTCACGCATCTCGACGGTGGCGATCTGACGCTTCTCCTCGCTCACCTTGCCGCGCAGCCACGGCAGCAGCTCGACGAGCACACGTTCGCGCTCATCGGCCGGCAGCGACTGCACACGCGCGCCGCCGAAGTCCGCCTTGTCCGCTCGCGCATCGAGGAACTCCTGCGCGCGACGAATGAGGTCGAGCGTGAGCTCGTAGCATTCCCTGTCGCCGTTGGCCCAGTTGATCAGTCCATGCTGGCCCATGATCGCGCCCTTGGCGTTCGGATGCTCGCGGGCGACGCGCTCGAGCTCCAGGCCGAGCTCGAAGCCGGGGCGCAGCCAGTTGGTCCAGATGACATCGTCGCCGTAGACCTCCTTCGTGAGCGCCGGGCCGTCCCTTGCCGTCGCGATCGCGATGACAGCCACCGGATGCATGTGGTCGACGTGCGCATACGGGATGTAGGCGTGCAGCGGCGTATCGATGCTCGGGGCGGTGGGATTGCGATCGAACGTGGTGTACGGATACATGCCGACCATTGCGTCCTCGGCCGGCGTCTTCGGTCCGCGCTGCTCGTACTTCTCATAGAGAGTGCGGAGCGCGAGCACCTGATCGAGGTAGAGCGACGCGAAGTTCGCCTTCGTCGCCGTGCGGAGGTCGCCGCCGGAGCCCTTCACCCACAGCACGCGCGTCTGCTCGCCAGTGAGCGGATCCTTCACGTCGATCTTGGCCGACGTGTTGCCGCCACCCGTGTTGGTGATGCGGGCGTCGGCACCGAGGATGTTGGAGCGGTAGATGAGCCGCTGCACGGGATCCATCGTCGCGGCAAGGGCGTCGTCCCAGCGACTGCGCAGATAATTGTTCGCCTGGCCGCTGAGGGCGTCTGATTTCGTTTCGTTCGGTGCGGTGGAGAGCGGTATGGTTGTCATCACGTCTGAAGCGAGAGTCAATGCGCGAGCGACGCCGCATCCATTGCGGGTGCGACGGTTCGCGAGGTGAATTCCCTGATGCGGGTGGAGCTGCGCGCCGCTTCGCGGACGGATACGCCGGGCGGCAGGCGCCCAAGCGCCCTTGCCTGGACCAACAGGTTGCCGAGCACCGTCGCTTCGTCAGGGCCGGCGAGCACGCGGCGTTCCGATCGATCGGCGGTGAGCTGGTTGAGGAGGTCGTTCATCGCGCCGCCGCCGACGATATGGACGTCGTCGACGGGCGTTCCGGTCAGCGACGACAGCTCGGCGAGGGCGTTAGCGTGGCTTGCAGCGATACTCTCGATGATGAGTCGAGCCGTGTCACCGTGTGTCGTCGGAATGCCAATGTGCTTCGCGCGACAGGCGGCTGAGAGCTTCGCGACCATCCCGCCACGCTCGGCAAAGCCTGGCGCGTTGAGGTCGACGACGTCTCCGATCGACGTCGCAGACTCCGCGGCACGAAGCAACTCGTCGTGTGAGAGTCTCACGCCTTCCTCGGCCCACTCACGGCGGCATTCCTCCAACACCCACATGCCGGCGCGGTTGCTGAGAAAGCGCACGGTGCCGTCGAGGCCAGCTTCGTTCGTGAAGCCCGCCTCGCGAGCCGCTCGCATGAGCACGGGCGACTCCAGCTCCGCGCCGACCAGCGACCACGTGCCCGAACTGATGAACGCCCAGTGTCGACCGGAGGTCGCGGGCACGGCCGCAACGGCCGCGGCGGTATCGTGCGCACACGTCGCGAGGATGATCGGGGCGACGAGTGCGTCGGATGGTACGAGCTCCGGCAGCAGTGGGCCCAGTGCTGTGCCGCACGGTACGATCGTCGGCCAGCGCTTCGCGTCATCTCCGATGGCCGCGATCAAGCTCGTCGCCCATTCGCCAGTGCGCGCTTCCACGAGCTGTGTCGTGCTCGCCATCGTCGCCTCGGCGACCATCCTGCCGGACAGCCGATAGAGGAAATACTCGGCGATGAGCAATCGCGTCGCCGTCACGCGAACGAGTTCCGGTTCGTCCTCGAGGTCGGCGATGACCTGTGGGAGCGTGTTGAAGGGTAGGAACTGAATGCCCGTGCGATCGTAGAGTGCGTCTGCTCCGCCGGCGAGACGGATGGCCGTCTCGAGACGGCCCGATGTGCGCGGATCGCGATAGCAGTATGGATTTCTCAGCGCGCGGCCGTTGGCGTCGAGCGGGACATAGTCCACTGCCCAGGAGTCGACCGAGATCGAGAGCAGCTGGCCATCGGCATCGAACGCGTTCGCAACCGCGGTGCGGATATCCGCCCAGATAGCCTCGATGTCCCAATAGAGATGGCCGTGCTCCTCGATCAGCGGCGTGCGAAAGCGATGGATCTCCTCCATCCGCATCATGCTGCCGTCGAGCGTGCCGAGGACGGCACGTCCGCTCGACGCGCCGAGATCGATGGCGAGAAAGCGTCCGTTGTCGCTCACGCGCGCTCGGCTGTCTTTTGCGCGCGATAGCCCGACGCGCGAAATGCCGCCACGGGATCGAGCGCGCCGCCACGCCGACGACGAGCTTCAGCGACGAGCGGGCGAACGTCTGTCTCGTAGGCACGCTTCAATGTGCGCTCCGCCATGATGACATCGCCGGAAGCCTGATGCTCGGCAAGCGTGGCCACGTCGACGAGACATGCCTTGGCATACGCCTGCTGGAGTTGATCGACCGTCTGAAGCATCGCCTCGAGTGGATCCTTCAGGTTGTGGCTCTGGTCGATCATGTACGCCGGGTCGAACCCGGGCAGGCGTTCCTTCTTCGCCAGCACGAGTTCATGGAAGATCAGGAACAGCGCATAGGGCTTGATCGAGCCGGCGGTGAGGTCGTCGTCGCCGTACTTGGAGTCGTTGAAATGGAATCCGCCCAGTCTTCCTTCACCGAGCAGTCTCGCCACGACAAGCTCGATGTTGGTGTTGGGCAGATGATGCCCGAGGTCGACGAGACACTGCGCGCGTTCGCCGAGCGATTGTGCGAGGAGGAGCGAAGAGCCCCAGTCCTGGACGACCGTCGCGTAAAACGCCGGTTCGTATGGCTTGTGCTCGGTGAAGAGACGCCAGCTGGCCGGCATTGCCGCGTACACCTCGTGCAGGCACTCGCGGACGCGCTCGAAACTTCCCCGCAGCGACATCTGCCCCGGATAGTTCGATCCGTCGGCGAGCCAGATCGTGATTGCTTCGGCGCCAAGCGCCTTGCCGACCTCGATGACGTGCAGGTGATGGTCGATCGCCTGTCGACGCACGGCGGCGCTCGGATTGCTGACCGACCCGAGCTTGTAGCTCAGCGCCTGGCCCGGCTGGTCCTGGAACGTGTTGGAGTTGACGGCATCGAAGCCGAGCCCCAGTCGGGCGGCGTCGGCGCGGAGGGCGTCGATGTCGTCCGGTTCGTCCCAGGGAATGTGGAGCGAGATGCGCGGTGCCGCAGCGGTAAGTCGGTGGACCAGTGCGGCGTCCTCCATCTTCTCCCGCAGCGTCGTCGGCTCGCCTGGTGCCGGAAAGCGACCGAAGCGAGTGCCGCCGGTCGCGAGCGCCCAGGACGGAAGTGCGACCTCGAATTCGAGCACGGCATCGACGAGCGCGTCGGCGGCTAGCCCGTCGCGCTCGAGTCGTGCTGCCAACTCGGCGTAGTCCTTCGTGTGCTCACGCGCGGCGGCCGAGTGCAGCTGGCTCTCGCCACGGGCGACTTCGGTGGGGGACATGTTATGCGATCAGATCCGAGTTATCGCACAATTGCTCATTTGCCTGCACTCTGTTCAATATCGACCGCCAACAGTACAATTCGCGGCACGGCGTGACAAGACTCAGTGCGAGGATGTGCGATGACGCTACGATGGGGACTGATCGGGTCGGGCGACATCGTCCGCAAACGTGTTGCGCCCGCGCTGCGCGATCTCGCGTCCAGCGAGTTGGTGGCGGTGTGTCGTGGACGGGCCGAGCTCGCCGAGTCGTTCGCAAAGGAATTCGGCGCACGCAAGTGGTATCCGGATGCGGCAACGCTGTTGGCCGATCCTGAGATCGACGCCGTTTACATCGCGACGCCCGTCTACCTGCACGCAGAGCACACCATCGCGGCGGCGAACGCGGGAAAGCACGTGCTGTGCGAAAAGCCGATGGCGATGAGCGTGGCGGAGTGCGATGCGATGATCGAGGCGTGTCGCGTGAACAAGGTGGCACTCGGCATCGCATACTACCGGCACATGTATCCGGCGATCGCAGGCATCAAGAGGATCATTGCCTCGGGTGAGATCGGCACGCTGGTGATGGCGCAGGTCAACGCGTTCGAGTACTTCGATCCGGCACCGGACCATCCGCGCCACTGGTTCACGGTGAAGGCGCAGGCGGGTGGTGGTCCGATGTTCGACTTCGGGTGTCATCGGCTGGAGATTCTCGTCAACATCTTCGGGGCCGTGCGCGACGTCACGAGCATGGTGGGGAATGTCGCGCCCTTCGAGCGCGACGTGGAGGACACGGCGATTGCGGTTCTCTCATTCGAGAAGGGCAGCTATGCGACGCTTGCCGTGACGCATGCGTCGAACGAGCCCGCGGACTCGCTGGATATCTACGGGACGGCGGGCTCGATTCACATCGCGCCGCTGAATGCCGGTGAGGTGCGGGTGCGCGTGGATGGTGTCGAGCGCGTCGAGTCGTTGCCGCCAGCGACGAACATCCATGCTCCGCTCATCCAGGAGTTCATGGAGGCCGTCGCGACGGGCCGAGCGCCGGCGGTGTCCGGGGAGACTGGGCGTGTCGTCGCTTCGCTGGAGGAGCGGATCTACGCTGTCGGCAGCAGCACGCCCTTGACGTAGTCCGCTCGCCGGTGCTCGCCCGCGAACGCTCGCCCCACATCATCGAGCGACGAATACCGGTGCGTGATCATCGGCGCGACGTCGATGACGCCCTCCTCGAGCAAGCGCAGTGCATGGCGATACGTCACCGGACGCCCATCGGTATCGTGACCACCTGACGCACCTGCCGGCGCCACCAGCGTCGGCTCACGGAACTGCACCGCGTTCATCACGCCCAGCTCGACCCCGGAATGCCCGTGTCCGTAGAGCAGCACCGTCGCCTGCTTGCGTATCAACCCCGGGATGTCGAGAAACAGCCTACCTGACCCCGACGCTTCGATGAGGACCTCGGCGCCTCGGCCCGACGTGCGTTCCATCACCTGCTCCGTGATGTCCCCCGCCGATGGATCGATCGCCACCGCGCCCCACCGCTCGGCCAGCGAGCGCTTGAGGGCGTTCGGCTCACTCAGCAGGATGAGGCCATCGAAGTTCGAGACCGATCGCAGGTGCTGCAGGAACAACTGCCCCGCCGGCCCGCCACCGCAGATGAGGATGGTGCGCGCGACTCGATCGCCCGATGCGGCGTCGAGTCGATAGCGCGAGGCGGAACGACCCAGCAACGCCAGCGAGCGGATGATGCAGGCGAGTGGCTCGGTGAGTGCCGCGTGCTCCGGAATCAATGCGGAGTGAAGCGGAACCGCATTCAGTGCGCTGACGGTGACGAACTCCGCGAAGCCCCCCGGTAGACCTGTGATACCATGCTCGCGATAGTCCTCGCACTGATGGGAGTCGCCGGTGACGCAGTACTCGCAGACCGGTGTGCGATGCTCGCTGATGCAGGTGCGTCCCTGATCGATGATGACGCGCTCACCGGCGACGAGGTCGCGCACGTCGCGGCCGACCTCCTCGACGACGCCGGCGATCTCATGACCGAGAATCTGCGGATGCTCGACAAGAGAAATCGGCCGACCACGCGAGTCGAGGTTGTAGTTGCCGTGGCCCGCGACGATCTGCACATCCGTGCCGCAGAGACCAACCGCCTCCACGCGGACGAGCACCTCGGTGGGCGATGGGTCGACACGCGGCACGTCCATCACCTCGATGCGACCGACGTCGACGAGTACCGCGGCACGCATGGTGGCCATTAGCCTCTTGCCCGGCCGAGACGCGCTGTCCACACAGGACCCTCGGGGTAGCTGAAGTCGCGCAGGCTGTCCGGACGCATCGTGATGCTGTAGCCGGGAGCCGTGGGCGGAACGTAGCGTCCGTCCCGAACGATCACCGGATCGACGAAGTGCTCGTGCAGGTGGTCGACATATTCGACGATCCGATTCTCGAGCGATGCGCTGACACAGATGTAATCGAAGATCGAAAGATGCTGGACGTACTCGCAGAGTCCAACGCCGCCGGCGTGCGGACAGACGGGAATCCCGAATTTCGCGGCGAGCAACAGTACCGCGAGAACTTCATTGACGCCGCCGAGCCGACAGCTGTCGACCTGACAGAAGCGAATCGCGCCAGCCTGCATGAACTGCTTGAACACGATGCGATTCTGACAGTGCTCTCCCGTGGCGACACCGATCGGTGCGATGGCGCGCGCAATGGCGGCGTGGCCGAGCACGTCGTCGGGGCTCGTGGGCTCCTCGATCCACCACGGATCGAAGCGCGCGAGTGCGCGCATGCTGGTGATCGCTTCGCCGACGTCCCACACCTGATTCGCGTCCATCATCAGCTTGCGATCGGGGCCGATCTCCTCGCGGATGATGCCGGCGCGGCGAATGTCGTCCGCAAGGTCACGCCCGACCTTGATCTTGAAGTGCGACCACCCGTCGGCAATGCCCTCTCGGCACAGCCTCCTGACTTTCTCGTCGGAGTAGCCGAGCCAGCCGGCCGACGTGGTGTACGCGGGATAACCGTCGCGAATGAGCTCAGCCTCGCGCGACGCACGTGTATTCACGTTGCGGCGCAACAGCTCGATTGCCTCGTCCGGCGTGATCGCGTCGGTGATGTAGCGGAAGTCGATGCAGCGGACCAACGCCTCGGGACTCATCTCGGCAAGGAGCTTCCACAAGGGCTTCCCGTCGACCTTGGCCCACAGATCCCACACCGCGTTCACGACCGCCGCCGTCGCGAGATGCAGCACGCCCTTCTCGGGGCCCACCCACCGCAGTTGTGAGTCGCCGACGATGCGCCGCCAGAACGCCCCCATGTCGGTGGTGATGTCGCCTAACGTCAGGCCGACGATCAGTGGCCTCAGCGCCTCTGCGGCCGCGACGCACAGCTCGTTGCCGCGGCCGATGGTGAAGGTCAGACCATGACCTTCGAGGGCATCGCCGGCGTCTGTGCGCAGCACGACATACGCGGCCGAGTAGTCAGGATCGGGAAACATCGCGTCGGAGCCGTCCTGGTGCTCGGACGTCGGGAAGCGAACGTCGTACACATCCATCGCGATGATTCGGCGCGACGCGCTCAACGCTGCCATTCCCGCAAGACGCATCAGCGATACGCGCGCAGCCGCTGGCGCGATTCGCCGAGTCCATCGATGCCCAGTGCGACGACGTCGCCTTCCTGGAGAAAGCGCGGCGGCTTGTGGCCCATCGCCACACCGGCCGGCGTGCCGGTGGAGATCACATCGCCGGGCAGGAGCGTCATGAACTGGCTGACGTAGCTGATGATCGTCGGCACCCCGAAGATGAGGTTGCGTGTGTTGCCGTTCTGCTTTCGTTCCCCATTCACCGTCAGCCACATCGAGAGATCGCCGACATCGGGGATCTCGTCGGGCGTCGCGATGAAGGGGCCGAGTGGCGCGAAGGTGTCACAGCTCTTTCCCTTGACCCACTGCCCGCCGCGCTCGAGCTGGAAGGTGCGCTCGGAATAGTCGTTGTGGAGCACGTAGCCCGCCACGTGATCCAGCGCATTTCCTTCATCGACGTAGCTCGCCTTCTTCCCGATGACGATCGCGAGCTCGACCTCCCAGTCGGTCTTCACACTGTTGCGCGGGATGATGACGTCGTCGTTCGGCCCGACCATCGCGCTCGTTGCCTTCATGAAGACGACCGGTTCCGTCGGCACGGCGGCACCAGATTCCTGGGCGTGATCCCGGAAGTTCAGGCCGATGCAGATGATCTTGCTCGGCCGGCAAAGCGGTGGGCCAAGTCGCTCGTCGTCACTCACCGACGGCGCGTTCCTGCCTTCGGTCGCCGCCCACTCTGCGAGACGCGCCAGTCCATCGCCTCCGAAGAACGTCTCGTCGTAGTCGCTGCCGAATGCCGAGGCATCGACGCGCTTGTTGCCGGGAAGGAGGTAGCCCGAGCGCTCCGCACCTGGTTGACCGAATCGAATGAGCTTCATGCCTTAGAGCTTGAGTGAGACGAATCCGCCGTCGATGGCGTAGTTGCTTCCGGTAATGAATGACGCCGCGTCCGAGCAGAGAAAGGCGGCCAGCTCGGCGATCTCCACCGGCTGACCCATGCGCCCGATCGGCTGGGTGCGCGACAGCTTGTCGAACATCTCCTTCTCCGCGCCAGGATAGTTCTTCGCGAGAAAGCCGTCGACGAACGGCGTGTGAACCCGCGCCGGAGAAATCGCGTTGCAGCGAATGCCCTCTCCAACGTAGTCGGCTGCCACTGAGTAGGTCATCGTGAGCACGGCGCCCTTGCTCATCGAGTAGGCGAAGCGGTCAGGGATGCCGACGATCGACGCCACCGACGCGATGTTGAGGATCACGCCGCCGCGACCCTTCATGGCCTGGACGCCAGCGCGCAGGCTGTTGTACACGCCCTTCACGTTCACGGCGTAGATGCGGTCGAGGTCCTCTTCGGACGTCGTCTCCACTGTGCCGACATGGGCGATGCCCGCGCTGTTGACGAGAATGTCGACGTCACCGTAGGCGGACGACGCCGCGTCGAATGCGCCGATGACGGCGGATTGCTTCGACACGTCGCATTCGATGTGCATCGCGACGCCGCCTCCGTCGACGATCTGCCGGATCGTGCCCTCAGCCGCGAGATCGAGCACGGCGACTCGTGCGCCGCGCCGGGCGAAGAGAAGGGCGATCGCCTGGCCGATGCCGGATCCGCCACCGGTCACGACGGCGGTCCGTCCATCGAATGGGCGAGATCCGGCGCGATCGTCAGTGGTTGGCATGCTCGCGGAGGCCGTAGAGTCGGATGGCATTGCCAGAGAAGAACGCCTCTCGGCCAGCTGTCGTCCAGTCGGAAGTAAACCCCTCGACGAGCTTGCGCCATGCCGGCTCACCACCCGCGGTGGTCACGACGGGCCAGTCGCTTCCATACATCAGCCGATTGGCGCCGAAGCAGTACATGGCGTGACGGGCATATCGGAACAGGCCCTCATGACTCCGCTGCTCTGGGCGTGACTCGGACGCCAATCCGGAAAGCTTGCACGCCACGTTCGCATGCTCGGCGAGACGCGCGAGATCAGTCGCCCACGGCTCGAAGGCGTCGGCGCGAATGGACGGCTTGCCACAGTGGTCGAGGACGAAGCTCGTGTCGGGACACCGGCGCACCAGCTCCGTGGCGTCGAGCAGTTGATCGGCGGTGATGCAGAGATCGAACACGAGATCGTTCGCCCCAACGGCTTGCACACCGTTGACGAACTCCGGTTGCAGGCAGAACCCGCGCGAGTTCCCCTGGATGTTGTGCCGCACGCCGACGACGCGCGATCGCTTCCGCATTTGTTCGAGCGCGCGGTCGCGCGTCGCTGCGTCAGAGAGGTCGACGTACGCCACGGCACCCAGGATCCGCGGCTCATGCTCGGCGAGTCCGTCGACGAAGTCGAGTTCGCGCCCGGATTCCGAGGGACGACAATTGGACTCGACGAACAGCACGCCATCCACAGTGCGCGCGACGAGAGACTCCAGGTCCGCGGGAAGAAATGGGCGACGGAGTGCCGAAACCGAGCGGAGCCACGGGTAGTGCAGCGCTCGCGGATCCCAGAAGTGCACGTGAGCGTCGATGACGCGATTCGGTTCCATCGTTACGCCTGGCTGCGCCACGTGAAATGACGGGGAGCGGAGCGCCCCGCACTGGAATTTGTTCCAAACATGGACAATGGCGACGAGCGTCACTATATCGTCTAACCCGGCGCCGTCAATGAGCGCTCTTCGACTCCCACCTCGACGCGCCATGGCGAAGAACGCCGACCTGACGCCGGCCCCACCACTCGAACGAGCCCAACTTCAAGTCGCGACGACGTCGTTCCTGTCGCTGTTCTCGATCGTTGGCATCGCACTCTACGGGCTCCCGTTTTTCTACGACTTCATGGTGCGCGACTTCGGGTGGTCGCGCGCGCAGGTCACGTCGGGCAACGCGCTGAGCAAGCTCGTCGTCGGACCACTGCTCGGCTTCGCGGCCGGATGGATCGTCGACCGCTTCGGGCCGCGCCGGCTGATGATCGCCGGCATCCTGATGGCGGGAACAGCGCTGATCGGACTCGGCTCCATCACCACGCTCGCTGGCTTCTACGTCTTCTACCTGTTCAACGCCGTCGGCTATCTCTGCGGCGGCCCGCTGCCGAACCAGGTGCTGCTCTCGCGCTGGTTCACGAAGGCGCGCGGCCGCGCCATGGGTTTCGCCTATCTTGGCATCGGTGCTGGTGGCGCATTGGTGCCGCTCGTCGCTGTACGTCTCGTCGCCGCGTTTGGGTGGCACGACACGTTGCGCATCCTCGGCGTCGCGATCATCGCCATCGCGTTGCCATTCGCGCTCTTCGTGAAAGAAGCGCCGCCGGCCACGGGCACTCCCGCCGCGACGAAGGCAGCCGGCTCCAAGGCTCCCATCGGCGACGTCGTTCGACAGCCGGCGTTCTACCTCCTGATGTTCGGTAGCATGTGCTCGATTGCCGCGGTCGGCGGAGCGAATCAGCATCTCAAGCTCTATCTCAGCATCGACCACTCATACTCGCAACAGGCGGCCGCGGAGATCGCGTCGCTCACGCTCGGCGCGAGCCTCGTTGGCAGGCTGTTGATGGGATGGCTCGCCGACCGCTGGCCGAAAAAGCGCGTCATGCTGTTGATCTACCTGCTCGTCGCTGCGGCGCTCCCCATTCCACTGCTGGCGACGACGAAGGGCGCGATTGTCTTCTACGCTATTCTGTTCGGCATCGGGCTCGGCGGCGAATACATGGTCATCCCGTTGATGGCGGCCGAGTTGTTCGGCGTGCGCGTGCTCGGCCGGGCGATGGGTTTGATTCTCGCTGGGGACGGCGTTGCGGAGGCGCTTGCACCGGTGGCGGTCGGTCGTCTGCGTGACGTTTCGGGCAACTACGTGACGGGCTTCTCGCTCTTGATCGGCTTTGCGATTGCCGGCGCGATCGCGATCGCACTGTTGCCATCACGAAGTTCGCGACCGCCCGATCTCGCGATGGTGCCCGAGCGAGCCTGACCACTTTCAGAACAGACTGCGAGGAACGCATGGCAACGAGATCGTTCGGCATCATCATGAATGGCGTCACCGGACGAATGGGCATGAATCAGCACCTCATTCGCTCCATCGTCGCGATTCGCGCGCAGGGCGGCGTGACGCTGCCGGATGGCGACATCGTCATGCCCGACCCGATTCTCGTCGGACGCAACGAGGAGAAGCTGCGCGCACTTGCCGACAAGTACGGCATCACGCGTGTGTCGACGAGCCTCGACACGGCGCTCGACAATCCGGACGACACCATCTACTTCGACGCGACGCTGACGAACCTTCGCGCGGCGAACGTGCGAAAGGCCATCGCGAAGGGAAAGCACGTCTACTGCGAGAAGCCACTCGCGATCTCGACCGAGGAGGCACTCGATCTGGCGCGTCTTGCCGACAAGGCCGGCGTGAAGCACGGCGTCGTGCAGGACAAGCTGTTTCTTCCCGGCATCCGCAAGCTCAAGCGGCTCGTCGATTCGGGCTTCTTCGGCCGCATCCTCAGCGTGCGCGGCGAATTCGGGTACTGGGTGTTCGAGGGCGATTGGGGTGGCCAGGCCGCGCAGCGTCCGTCGTGGAACTATCGCGTCGAGGACGGCGGCGGCATCATCTCCGACATGTTCGCGCATTGGCGCTACGTGCTCGACCACACGTTCGGCGAGGTGACGTCCCTCGTGTGTACGGGCGCGACGCACATCCCCACGCGCGTCGACGAGCAGGGTACAACCTACAAGGCAACCGCCGACGACTCGGCGTATGGCACCTTTCGTCTCCAGCGTGGCGACGACGAGATCATCGCGCAGTTCAACTCGTCGTGGGCGGTGCGCGTCAATCGCGACGAGCTCCTCGAGATTCACGTCGACGGAACGCACGGCAGCGCGGTCGCCGGGCTGCGCGGCTGCAAGACGCAGCATCGCGCGAACATGCCGCGTCCGACGTGGAATCCCGACATCCCGAATCCGTTCGACTTCCACGCCGACTGGCAGGAAGTGCCGGACAACATGGAGTTCGACAACGCGTTCAAGATTCAATGGGAGGCGTTCCTGCGATACGTCGCTGTCGATGCGCCGTATTCCGGCGACTTCTACGAGGGTGCGAAGGGCGTGCAACTCTCTGAGCTGGCGTTGCAGTCGTGGGTGGAACGGCGCTGGCTCGACGTCCCTGCCCTGCCCCGCGCCTAGACGTCGATGCCGCATACGCTCACCCTGCCGAACGCCGACGGAACGCTCGCGCCATTCACCTTGCGCGAGGCGACGAGTTGGCCGTTGCCCTCTGGTCCATTTCAGGAGCGCGTCGCCTTCGCTGCGGCGCACGTCGTCGTCGATCCCCTCTGCGACTTCGACGCATCGAACAGCGCACCAATCGATTGGGACGCGACGCTCGCGTATCGCCGCCATCTGTGGAAGCATGGCTTCGCGATCGCAGAGGCGATGGACACCGCGCAGCGCGGCCGTGGGCTGTCGTGGCCGGCGGCACAGGAGCTGATCGCGAAGGCGCTCGCCGACAGTCGGGCGGAAGGCGGCATGATGGCGTGTGGCGCGGGCACCGATCACCTGATCCCCGGGCCGACCGTCACGATCGATGATGTCGAACGCGCGTATGCCGAACAGGTGAGCTACGTCGAAGGTCAGGGCGGTCAGGTAATCCTCATGGCGAGTCGCGCGCTCGCGCGTGCCGCGCGCAGCGCGGACGACTATGCGCGCGTGTACGGCAACATCCTCCGCCAGGTGAGCAAGCCAGTGATCCTCCACTGGCTCGGCGACATGTTCGACCCGGCGCTCGCTGGATACTGGGGGACGTCTGACGTCGACCAGGCGATGGACACGTGCCTCGCGATCCTCGAGGAGCACAGCGCGAAGGTGGATGGGATCAAGATCTCGCTGCTCGACGCGCAGCGTGAGATCGACATGCGTCGTCGCCTGCCGGATGGCGTCCGCATGTACACCGGCGACGACTTCAACTACGCCGAGCTCATACTCGGCGACGCGGATCGGCATAGCGACGCGTTGCTCGGCATCTTCGACGGCATCGCACCCGCGGCGTCAGCGGCGTTGCAGGCACTCGATGCCGGGGACGTCGCGCGCTTTCGCGCGATCCTCGAGCCAACGGTTCCGCTCTCTCGGCACATCTTTCGTCATCCGACGCATGCGTACAAGACGGGCATCGTCTTCCTCGCGTATCTCAATGGGCATCAGGATCATTTCCGGATGCTCGGCGGTGCCGAGGGTGCGCGGTCGGCGGTGCACCTCGCGGAGGTCGTGCGACTGGCCGATGCGGCTGGCCTGTTGAACGACCCATCGCGCGCCGTTGCGCGCGCGCGCGCCGTCTTGGCGGTGGCGGGAGTCTCATGACCGGCGTTTCCCCCCTGAACGACGTTCGGCGCCTCAGCTTCAATCAGGCGACGGCCGAGAAGGCGAGTCTGCGCGAGGTGGTGGATGGGTGTGCGCGGAATGGCGTGCCCGGTATCGGTCTCTGGCGACACAAGCTCGCCGAGTTGGGTGTCGTCGCGGCGGCGAAGCTGGTGCGTGACGCTGGCATTTTTGTCTCGAGTGTGTGTCGGGGCGGAATGTTTCCAGCGGGTTCCGACGCAGCGCGGCTCGAGCGCATCGACGACAACCGCCGGGCGATCGACGAGGCGGCAGCCGTCGGTGCGGAGGTGCTCGTGTTGGTGTGTGGTCCGTCGTCGGACCGCGATATCTCGGCGGCGCGAGATCAGGTGGCCGAGGGCATCGCGGCAATTGCGCCGCATGCTGCGACGTCTGGCGTGCGACTTGGTATCGAGCCATTGCATCCAGCGTTCGCGGGGGACCGGTCGTGCATCACGACGCTGCGCGAGGCGCGGCTGCTGTCAGAGCGGTTCGATGCGGCGACGGTTGGTGTGGTCGTCGACGTCTATCACGTGTGGTGGGATCCGGAGCGTGATGCGGAGATCGCCCTGCTGGGCGATCGAATCGCGGGGTATCACGTGAACGACTGGCTCGTTCCGGCACGCGACGTGTTGCTCGGTCGAGGGATGATGGGCGACGGTGTGATCGAGCTGCGTCGGATCCGTGGTGCAGTCGAGCGGGCGGGATACAAGGGACCGATCGAAGTCGAGATCTTCAACGAGGCGATTTGGGGGATACCTCTTGATGACGTACTCGCGCTCACCAAGCAGCGGTTCCTGGAGCATGTCTAGTCGCTTCCAAGGAACAACGACCTCGGGCAGGCATCGGAGATTTTACAAAACTGACAGTCACGGAATTGACGGACAAGGAACAAAGCTGCGGCTGCCATCGAGCTGATGGTCTGCGATCTCCGTTTGTGTCCGTCCAATCCGTCAGTGTCGCTCCATCATGTCTCCGATCTCGACTGGCCGTGATTCGCGCTTCAACGCGCGACGCGAAGCATGACTACCCCATGCGACGGCACACTTGTTTCGTACTCTGGCAACGATGTATCGACGCGCTGCGACGTCCAGACATCTGTCGCCGCACCGCGTTTGCCCATGCCGACGGTACCGACGCCTTCCGTGATGCGAAAGTAGAATTGCGCCTCGACGGCCCAGTTGCCGGTGAGCCCGTTCGACTGCGCCGGCAGTGGTGTCGCCAGCGCGACCGTCGATGCGATGCCCGCGGCGAGCGAGCTGATATGCATGATGCGTCTCATCACTTTCTCCGATTGGGCCTGTCATCCCCACGGGTCGCCACGCTATTCGACGAGCAGAACAGTCACGCTCTTTGCGCCGTGCGCGCCAATCACGAGTGACTGTTCGATGTCCGCGGTCTTCGACGGACCAGCGACGAACACGCCAAATCCTTCAGCCGACGGATCGATCACCTCGTAGGCGGCATGAAGATCATGCACGATCTTCTCGCGTTGAAGCACGACGATCACGTTGATCGCGAGGAAGAGCGCCGACCGGTGCCGCAGCCGCGACAGTGGCAGCCACACTGCGCCATTCTCGGCCACACCAAGCACAGCCTCGCACACGAACGACTCCGTGTCCGCGAACGAATGGGGCAGCATGCGCTCGGCATTCGCGTCGAGCAGGTCGAGGACGGACACCTGACGCCCCCGCTCGGGATACACGGACGCGATCAGCGCTGTCAGGTCGGTACGCGCCCCACTGACGACGCGTGCGCCAGCCGCCTCCGTCGCGATGATGAACTCGCGCGCATCATCCGCCGCGGACGCAGAGCTCGACAGTGGCGCACGGACATCGGGACGCGCGACGCGCGCGGGACGAGCCGCACGTACCGCAGCGAGGATCGTGTCACGCGACGTCATTGCTTGCTCCCGCCGCGTTTCCCCCGGGCCTTGTACCAGGCCGTGAAGCTCTCGCGTGGCGGAATGGGAAGGTCGCGTTCGCGGCCCCATGGGCCCGCGAGCGTCCGCATCACGCCGGCGGGAAGCACTCGCAATGCCAGGCGCATCAGCGACCCGCCAACCGACACCATCCTCGGGCTCGCGAGCACGCGCGCACCAACGCTCGCCACCGCTTTCTTCGTCGCACTCACCTCACCAGCGGCGACGACGAGCTGTCGCCAGCGGTAGAGCTGTCCGTCGAGGTCGATCTTCACCGGACAGACCGCCGTGCACGACCCGCACAGCGTCGACGCGAACGGCAGCGCGCCGTACTTGTGAAGATCGATCCCTGGCGTGAGCACAGAGCCGATTGGCCCGGGAATGGTCGCACCGTAGCTGTGTCCCCCGGAGCGACGATACACCGGACAGGTATTCATGCACGCACCGCAGCGAATGCACTTGAGCGAACGCCAGAAATCCGCTCGGCCAAGCTGCGTGCTGCGCCCGTTGTCGACGAGAATGATGTGCAGCTCCTGTCCCTCGGCGGGCCGATGGACGTGCGACGTGTAGACCGTCATGCGCTGCCCCGTCGCGCTGCGGGCGAGCAGACGAAGGAAGACGGCCAGCTCGCGTGCACCGGGGATCAGCTTCTCGATGCCCATCGACGCAATGTGGATCGGCGCCAGGGCCATGCCCAGGTCGGCGTTGCCCTCGTTGGTGCAGACGACGATGCCGCCCGTCTCCGCGAGCGCGAAGTTCACTCCGGTCAATGCAGCATGTGCGGCGAGAAAGCGCTCGCGCAGGTGCACACGCGCCGCCGCCGTGAGCGCGATGGGGTCGCTCAGCCCGGGCGCGGTGCCAAGATGCTCCGCAAATGTGTCGCCGATCTCCTCCTTCTTGAGGTGAATGGCGGGCATCACGATGTGACTCGGATGTTCTCGGCGAAGCTGCACGATGCGTTCGCCGAGATCCGTGTCGACGACGTCGATGCCGCACGATTCGAGGTAGGCGTTGAGCCCGCACTCCTCGGTCAGCATCGACTTGCTCTTCACGAGGTGCCGAACATTTCCCCTGGCGAGGATCGCGTGGACGATCCGGTTGTGCTCCTCCGCGTCCCGTGCCCAATGCACCGTGGCGCCGTTCGCCGTCGCGGCGGTCTCGAAGGCAACCAGGTATTCATCGAGTCGCGAGAGCGTATGCTCCTTGATGCCGGACGCGAGCTCGCGGAGCGCCTCCCACTCCGGCACGAGCTCGACCGCGCGATCGCGCTTCTCGCGCACGAACCACAGTGAGTCGTCGTGCCAGTCGACGCGCGCCTCGTCGGCATTGAACACAGCCGCCGCGGCCGCGTGATCGACGACGGTGTGATCGAGGACCGGGAGCGAACGCGTCGTTGACGTCATGCTCTTGCGTCGCCCCGAGCGAAGAGAGGGACCTCCTGT
Source organism: Gemmatimonadaceae bacterium (assembly GCA_039915865.1). Taxonomy (GTDB): domain Bacteria; phylum Gemmatimonadota; class Gemmatimonadetes; order Gemmatimonadales; family Gemmatimonadaceae; genus AG11. The sequence continues at coordinate 24,205 of JBDSML010000272.1, forward strand.
TCCAGTGCCGTTCCCGCGAGCACCTGAGCTACGTGCATCATCGGCAACGCGCTGCCGTCACGGCGCGCCAGTCCCTGGAGGTGCATCAGGCACGAGACGTCGGTGGAAACGACCGCATCGGCACGGCCCGATTCGTAGTCCTCGAGACGATCGCGGCCCATCTTCACCGACACCGCCGGCTCGCCGACAGCGAACGACCCGCCGAAGCCGCAGCACTCGTCCGGTCGTGTCAGCTCGGCGAAGGTGAGCCCGCTCACCGTGCCGAGCAGTGCGCGCACCTTGTCATAGCGGCCGATCTGCAGCTCACTCGGCGACGCGAGTCCCAGGCCGCGCAGGCCGTGACACCCGATGTGCACTGCGACTCGCCGTGGATAGGATGCGCCGAGTGCCGCGATGCGCTCGACGCCGATGACGTCGTGGAGATAGGAGCAGAACTCCATCGTGTGACCGGCGACGTGCGCGCCCGCGGTGCCCGCATGCGTCGCATGCGCCCGCACGTGGAGCGCGCAGCTGCCCGACAGCACGATCGTGCGATCGTAGTCGGCGAACGTCTGTACGAATGTGCCTAACGCCTTGTCGCCGATCGTCGCGAAGCCCGCGTTGGACGGCGGTTGGCCGCAGCAGACAGCGCCCGACGGAACATCGACATCGACACCGAGTTGCTCCAACACAAGGAGCGCCGCGATCGCGACCTGCGGATACAGCTGGTCCACGTAACAGGGCGCGAAGAGCGCGACCGTCACTGGTGTGCGGCCGCCGCTGCCGGTGGCACCGCCGACGACGTCCCGTTTGGCGGAATGTCATGCGGATCGATGCGGATGACGAGGTACGTCGCCGGGATCGTGCCGGGATTCTTCAAGCCGTGCCACTCGTTCGACGCCATGAACACGACGGCGCCCGCCTTGGCGATTCTGGTGACGGTGCCCTGAAGCACTTCCATCTCTCCGGTGCGAATGACCAACAGCTCCTCGTGCATGTGTCGATGTGGTGCGTGGGGAGCTCCGCCGGCAGGTACCGTCGTCTCGTGCATCTCGAGCTTCGCGAGCGTCGCGGTGAGCGTGTCGACGATGGATCGCTGCGTGTTCGCCGGCGTGCTTCGGCGTGAGCGCGCGCTGTCCGCTGGAAATACCGTCGAGTGCAGTGGCGCCTGCGCACGTGCGATCGGCGCGGTGCACGCCAGCAGGACGACTGCGATGCCGGTGAGTCGAACCTGTCGGGGGCAAATCATGAGCACAGTGAAGAAAAGGTGAACTCTCTCACGACCGAAGCTACGCGTTCCGCACTGCTGGCGCGATGCCATTCACGCCTTTACACAACTGACTGGAAGAAGTACTGTAGGCCGACATCATGAACAGAAAATGATTCATGAGCGGTTGTGCACGTACCTCGCGGGAGCGCGACATGGAGACTGAGCGAGAGACCGAACGGAAGTCTTCGAGCGCACCACGGGTTGGCGATCGCATGACGGTGTACTGGGGAGTCGCCGGTGCACGCGTCTACCTGATCGACGAATGCATCGGATGGCGCGATGACGGATGGCTCGTCATCGCCAATCGCCGGCGTCGCTACATCGTGACGCGCGCCGTGGATGCGAGCACCGAAACGTCGCCGTGGATCGGCTGGCCATTCATGTGAGCGTTCGCTGACGCCGCTCGGCGAGTGGCCGCGACGTCATGTCATGCCGCGTTCTTCCGCCACAACAACGCCCGCACCATCGTCATTCCGAGCTGCGCCTCGTACGCGGCCTCTCGCCCAGCATCCACGTAGAGTGGCCTCACGGTCGGGTCGACGATGCCATCCTGCCGTCGCTCCAGCCGCAGACCTACGTCGTACGCGGCGACCGCCTGTCGCTCGATCGAATGCGCAAAGTGCGCGAGCGCATGCATCGTCCTCTCCGCATCGCGAAACGTGCGCGTGTGGCCCGCCGTCACCATTTCTGCGCTCATGTCACTGACGACAACCAGGCCGCCCATGCAGCAGACGCGCGACAGTTCACCATACGCTGCCTCCATCTCGCGCACCTGACCCAACATGAGCCGGCACCACACGATGTCGAAGGTGAGCGCCGAGAATGGAAGTGCTCGAACGTCGCCGGCAGCGAAATGCAATTCGCCCCGACCCTTCGCCAGTAGCTCGGAAGTGAGATCCACGCCAACCGCAACGTCGGCACCCGCTCCGCGAAGGCGCCGCCCCGTCCCGCAGTCGACGTCGAGCAGCGTGCAACCCGACGCGGAGACGTTGAGCCTGTCCACGGCAGCATTCTCGAGATAGGTCAGGACAGCGTCGGCCTCGTACGTGATCAGCTCCATTTGTTCGTCGGATGACCGCCTCAGCCCACCGGAATTCTCAGACCGTCATTCTGCCCCGCCGCGCCGCGATCAGCGACGCCGCCTGGGTGAGCGTTTCCGCATCACGCACCAGGGAGATGCGAAAGAAGCCTTTACCGCCGCCACCGAACGCCACCCCGGGCGTGACGACGACACCGTCTTCGTCCATCAGCGTCTGCACCCAGGTCCAGTCGTCCACTCCCTCGGGCACGGGAAGCCACAGATACATCGACGCACCAGGAATGGGGACCGTCCATCCCGCCGCGGCAAACGCCGCCGCCATCGCGTCCCGACGTGCACGATACGCCGCCACCTTCGGCGGCACGAGCTCGAGCCGGTTGTCCAGCGCGAACGCTGCCGCATGCTGCACTGCCGTCGGCGTTCCATATCCCGTGTTCGTTCGGTATGCAGCGAGCGCTTCGATCGCCTCGGTATTGCCCACGGCAAAGCCGATGCGAAGTCCCGCCATGCTGAACGTCTTCGAGAACGAATGAAATTCGATCGTCACGTCACTCGCACCATCGACTTCCAGCGCACTCGGCGCCGCGGTTCCGCCGAACGTCAGCTCGCTGTAGGCAAGGTCGCTGACGAGCAACAGATCATGCTGGCGCGCAAACGCCACCGCGCGCTCGTAGAACTCGAGTTCGACGCGCGCGCCAGTCGGATTGTTCGGATAGTTGACGATGAGCACGCGTGCCCGTCGTGCATCTTCGTCCGGGATCGCATCGAGATCGAGCACGAATCCATCGCGCGCGCGCATCGGCACCCAACTGACGTCAGCACCGGCCAGCCACGCCGAGCGTGCGTAGACCGGATAGTAGATCTCGGGGACGAGCACGGCGTCGCCTGGCTCGCAGAGCGACATCACGAGTTGGGCGAGCCCTTCCTTCGCGCCGCTCAGCGCAAGGACGTCGCGCCATGGATCGATGGTGACGTCGAATCGCGACTGCATGTACTTGCCGATCGACTCGAAGAACCGTGGCACGCCCCGAAAGGGCGGATAGCCGTGTGACGACGAATCGCGCGCCGCCTGCGCAAGCGCGTCGATGATCTGTGGCGCCACCGGAATGTCGGGGCTGCCGATGCCGAGATCGACGAGCGTCGCCCCACGCGCACGCGCGGCTGCCTTCAATCGGTCCAATTCGGCGAAGACGTACGGCGGCAAGCGTCGCAGTACTTCCGTTTGCTTCATTTTGACGGAGGTGGTCACTGATTCTCGTTGAAGATCTTTCGTATCTGAGCCGGTTCGCTCGTGCGGGTCAGCGCGAGAGCAAGCAGGACGCGGGCCTTCTGCGGATTCAAGTCGCCCGAGCCGATCGTGTTCCCCGTCGTACCCACGGGCACGCGCCCGGATCCGGTGCGTGTCGACGCGACGACCACCACTCCCTGCGCCACAGCGCGACGAACCGCGCCGCTCTGCGAACCCGTCATTCCTCCGCGTCCAACACCGGCAATCACCAACCCCTTCGCGCCGGCCGCAACGACGGCATCGATCGCCACGCTGTCTGCACCCGCATATGAATAGATGACGTCGACGCGCGGCAGATCCTTCACGCCGGTGATGTCGAATTGCGCGGTCGATCGGCCCGCTGAGCGGCTTCTATAGAACGCACCCTCGGGGTCGACGATTGCCAGTGGGCCGCGGTCGGGAGCCTGGAAGGTCTCGACGCGCGTGCTGTTCGTCTTCGTCACGTCGCGCGCCGAGAAGAGCCGGTCGTCCATCAGCACCATGGTTCCTCGCCCGCGGGCGGCCGTGTCCGCGGCGGCGCGCACGGCGTTCGTCAGGTTCGCCGGCCCATCCGCGCCGACCATGTTTGAAGGACGCATCGAGCCCGTCACCACCACCGGCCGCTCGCCGCCCACCGTGAGGTCGAGAAAGTAGGCGGTCTCTTCCATCGTATCCGTGCCGTGCGTCACGACGATCCCCCGCACCTCGGGCCGAGTGCGAAAGATGTCCGCGATGTGCCGCGAGAGCTCGAGCCATCGCGCTGGACCGATCGAGCTCGATGGGACGTTGAAGAACTGCTCCGACTCCACCGTGGCAACGGAGTCCATCCCGGCTGCGCGAACGAGCTCCGCGATCGGTACGCGGGTGGTGTTGCCCGTCCAGTAATCGCCCGCGGAGCCGATCGTTCCGCCCGTCCCCACGACGAACACCAGCGGTCGAGCGGTCTGCGTGGTTTGTGCGCTGGCGGAGCTTCCGGCGATCAGTCCGCAGAGGAGAGCGGCCCGTACGTGATGAATGTGCATCGGCCAAGCTAGCCGAACTGGCCGGTGCGAGCCACCGCTAATACACATACCCGAAGCCGACGTAGATCGCCGCGGTCGACTGGGACGAATGCCCGACGTCGCCAGCGAGGACGAATGTCGGACCGACCGCGAGACGAACGCCGCCGCCGTAGCCGGCGTGCAGGTCGGTGAAGATCTCCGACACATCCAGGCCGTCGACCCACACCCGGCCCGCATCGACGAATCCACTCAGGATCAGGCGCGTCGGACGGCCGCGCAGTGCGAACTTCGCTGCCGACCAACGGAGCTCCGAGTTCGCGAACGCCGCGCCCTTTCCGACGTAGCGATTCTTCGGAATCCCGCGGATGGACGTCGCACCGCCGAGAAACTCGTCATCGCGATAGGAGTTCTGGAGCGAGAAGATCTCCGACACCGCCGGATCACCGTGTACCGTCTGCATCACCACACGCTCGGCGAGTGTGACATCCGGACCGAACGGAAAGTACTGTCGCACCGTCCCCGTGATGCGGGTGAAAACCTGATCGCCGCCGAGCACTTTGCCTGCGCGCTGAACGAGGATGTCCGACCAGTTTCCGGTGTGCGGTCCGATCTCGCTGTCGCGCGTATCGAAGACGAGCCCCACGCGTGCGTATCGCGTGCCGATCGTGGGAAGCGTGGCGCGGCCGGTCTGCTGCCTTAGGAGTGTCGTGCCCGAGTCGTACGGCACCGTGTTGACGTCGGCTGTCCGTGTTCCGATGCCGAGCAGTCCGCGCAATGCAGGAATGAAGAATGGATGTTGGAGGTCGACGTTCGATCGCAGCACGGTGCGCTCGAACCGGTAGAAGTACGGGTTCGGGCTGTTCTCGGGGATGTCGAGCGCGACCGAGTTGTTGCCAACGCCGTAGTACGGCGCGGCGCGCTGCTGTTCGCGCGCGAGCTGGAAGCCCATGCGCCATCCGTCGGGCAACAGGTGTGGCGCGTCGAGGAAGAGCGTCAAGTCGCGACGGCCGCGCGTCGTGAAGAAGATGGTCGGCTGGATGCTGTACTTGTATGGAGCGGCGCTTCCATCGCCGTACTCGTAGTACTGCAACTGTGCTCCGTAGCCGAACCCTTCGTCGGCGTCGAAGTTCAGTGCGGGAAAGCCGGCGAGGCTGTGGCCGGTCGGTCGGGCGGTCTGCTGCGCCTGCGTGCGGACCGCAATGACGACGAGGAGCGAGGCGATTGCGAGAGTGCGCATTGTCAGTTTCGTGTAAGGGGCCGCTTACGGCAGGACGACAGGACCGTCTCGCGGACGCACGAGGTCGCGGAACGCCGCGTCATTCGCGAGCGAGAGAAAATCCGGATCTTCGTGCAGTGTCACGATGTTCAGATCCACCGGACGAAAGCCCTGCGCCAACGCACTATGCAACAGTGACACCGCTTCGCTTCCCCGGCCCGTGAGTGCCGCGATGTGCGCTCGCCAGTAGGTCGGCCGTCCCAGCGAGTACGCCACGTTCGATTGCGCCAACTGCCGATCGATGCGCCGCACCTCCGACGAATCGCCAGTGCGCGCCGCGATCGCACCCAGCCGCCCAAGGGCGTCGAGGTCCGCGGCGTCGGAGGCGAGTAGCGCAGAGTACACCGCCTTGGCCTTCGGGTAGTCGGCGACCTCGTAAAGCGCGAGCGCGTGCTTCGAGCGCTCATCCCGCGACGCATCAGCGGCTGGTGTGATGGCCGCGACGCGCGCGAAGATCGCCGCGGCTTCGCGAGGCTTGCCGTGCGCACGCAATTCGCGTGCGGCGATCGATGCGACCGTTCGCGCACTTGCGTTCGGCACGGCAGCTCCCATCCCTGCCTTGACCAGCAGCGCATTGAGCGACGCGGTGTCACCACTCGCCGCGTGCGCGCGAGCCAGTGCCATCGCGCCGTACAGCTGCGCTGGGAAGCGCACCGCCATCACTGTCGCCGAGGCGCGCTCCTCGTCGAAACGTCCGAGCGAGTGCTCGGCCTCCGACCACCATGCCCAATACATCGGCGAGACGATGTTGATCCCGCGATCCGGACTCGTGGCCCTCAGCACGGCCAGTGCCTCAGTTGGCCGATTGAGATAGCTCGACGACACGGCGACGAGCAACGCCATGTCGGCGGAACCTGGACTCAGGCGGAGCAGCTCGCGCGACGCGCGTAACCGGCCGAGCAGGTCCCCGCGAAGATCCGCCTCGAACAGTGCGAGCGCCTCGCGTTCGATTCGACCCATTCGCGCACGCCGTGGCTCGAGGGTCGCGACCGCCGCCGCGAGGTCGGACCAGCGCTCCTTCACGTCGAGCACGTAGGCGCGCATGAGCAAAGGCGCCGTGTACGCCGTATCGATCGCCGACGCACGCGCCAGCTCCGCGAATACCGCAGCGGTATCCGCGGGCCGCGCAAAAAACATCTCCCACGCACGACTCGTGTGCTCGAACGCTTCCACCGACGGTGGCTCGACGAGCGCCGCAGTACTCGCGCCAGCCGCGGAGTCGGCAGAGGCGGCCATCGCAGCGGTGACGCGGTTTGCCAACCTGCCGAGGAGCGCGGACGCATCCGACGCTGGGCCGAACAGCGGACCCACGGCGTGGAGCGTCACCTGCTTCGCCGGATCGAGGACGTTCGCCTCGAACTGCAACGTGTCACCCTGCCGGTAATAGCTCCCCGTGACGACCGTGGCTGCACCGGTCTGCGTCGCCAGTGCGGCAGCGCGATCGTGCGGCGTGCCTCCTCTCGCGATGGCGCGTGCGGCGATGGAGGACGTCCTGTAATCGACCACCTCGAAATCCGCCTCGAGCAACACGCGCGCCAGCCAATCGGCGGCAAGCTCCCCGAGTGGATCGAGCGACTTGTCACCCGTCTGGTTGGTGAACGCAGCGACGACGATGCGTCGCGACGACGGCGGGCCGTGCGGCCTTCCAACCATCGCGAGGATTCGCTCGCGCGTGTCCGGCGCGATCGCCGCGCCAATCGCAATTGCAATGATCGCAACCGCGGCGATGATCCACGGCGCTCGGCGACGCGCGGCCTTGGCCCGTGTGTTCACCCGCACGCCCGTCCGTACCGGCGGTGCTGACGATGGCGGAGCGTCGGGAGCGACGTGCTCCTCGACGACTGGCGCCGTCGTGCTACCGACTGACGCACGCACCGGCGGCGTCCAGCTGCCGCTCCTCAATTCTTCGGCAAAGGTCAACACCGCGTCGTCGGCCGGGGAGTCCAGCTCGCCGTGCACCATGGCATCGTGCACGCGCGCATGCTGGATCGCCGCGCTCACGTCGCTCGACTCGGCGAGCGCCCGCATGAGCGAGAGGGCAACGCGGCCACTGAGGGGTTCCGCCGCCGCCGCACGACGCCACCAGTGCACCGACGCGATCAAGTCGCCCTCCGCGTCGGACGCGCGCGCCAACCGCGCGATGGCGTCGAGATGCGCGCGCTCGAGGCGCGAACGCTCGCTGCCTGCCCACTGATCGAACTCGGGCGCGGCCTTCACGAACACGCCGTCGAGAAATGGCCCAGCGTACAGCGCGACCGCAGCTGCGTCGTCGCCGCGCGCGAGCGCCTCCTCGAATTCGCGGATGTCGCTCGCCACCAGCGTCGGATCGAGCGTCAGCACTGCGGTGCCCGCGATCGCATTCTCGTTGCCGAGGTCGCGACGCAGTGCGTACACCGACTGCTTGAGTGCGTGCCGAGCGCGCTCGTCGCCGCTCTCAGGCCAGAGACACGCCAGCAACTTCTCGCGTGCGACACCGGCCGGCCCCGCGGCCGCGAGCAGCGCGAGCAGCGCCAACCGGCTGCGCTGGGAGGCCGCGCCCGTCACCGGCGCACCGTCGTCGACCAGGCTGAGCCCTCCCAGCGTCAGGAGACGGAGCACGAAGTGAGCGCTGGGTGGGAAGGGCCGTTCCGCATGAAAGTAACATGCGGACCACCCAGCGTTGCCGCAAACGCTTTCAACCCGTAAAAATACCTTACGGCTTCACCGGCACACTGCGTTGTTGCCGCGTATCGCCGCTCGCGGCCCGCGCCCGTCGCTCCGCCGACGGCACGAAGTACTCGATCGTCCGAGTGCCTTCCGCAAGATCGACCGCCGCCTGACGCATGCGCTCCGCCTCCTTCACCTCCCCGCGCGACTCCGCGACCTGGGCGAGCATGAACGCGGTGCCGACATACAGCAGCGGAATCCCTACCGACGGACGATCGACCCAGTCGCCGCGGCGGATCATCGCCTTCGGAGCGCCGTAGCCGTTCCACAGCGCGCGCGACCGCACGACGTCGATATGCCCTGTGCCGGCGGCCGCCAGTGTGTCCTTCGTCGCGACGATCGCCGCAGGCTCGATCTTCACTGCGAGACCCTGCACCAGCGCGTATGGCTCCAGGCCGAGCGCCTGCACGTAATTGCCGGATGTTCTCGCGATGTAGACAGGCCGCACGCCGAGGTTGTCCTTCAGCAGTTGCAGCACCATCAGGTCGCCTCGCGTCGGCACCCCGTACTCCAGCCGTTGCGGATCGACGATCGCTCGCATGGCACCCGTTTGAAAGAGCTGCGGCGTGCGCACGTTCACGTATTCGGGGATCGAGTCCAGCTGCGCATACGTGAGCGAGAATACCGGCGTCGCCGGCTGTGCCGCCGTCAGGTGTCGATAGACCTCCGGACCCTTCGCCGCATCGTACGCCGGAATCGTTCGGCGCTTGAGGCCGCGCGGATACCAGTCGGTGTTCAGCAACGACGTCACCGCGATCGTCACGTCGGGACGCACGCCTTCGACCTCCTGCGCATACCAGAGCGGAAAGGTGTCGTTGTCGCCGAGCGTGACGAGCACGCCGTACGGCTCGATGGAGTTGAGGAGGTCGTGCGCCCACTCGCGCGTCGCAGTCTCCTTCGCGCGCGACGCATCACGCCAGTTGCCCACCAGCGGAATGAGGCCGATCAGCAGGATTGGCGCCGACGCCATCCATCGCCGCGGGTGGAACTCAGCGCGGGCGGCGAGCGTACGCCACATCGTCGCCAGCCCGAGCGCGGCCCACACACTCCAGGTAGAGTAGCTCCACAGGTAGAAGTAGTCGCGGTCTCGAACTTCTCGAGCCACGTCGGTGAGCTCCGGCGCCTGCGATGCGCCGTACTTGAAGTTCATGTAGTACACCAGCGCGAGCGTCACCGTGACCACCAGCGGCCCGAAGAACCAGAACGACGCGCGCTCGTATCTCCAGTGCGTGAACCCTCCGAGCACGCCGAGCAGGAAGAACGCGACCGCCAGCATCGTCTGTACGGCTGGCTGCACGCCATGCGAATCGCGCAGCCACTGCCACTTGAAGTACAGCCACCACATTCCTACCTGCGCCGTGAACGGCGCCTGTCGCTCGGCAAGGTCCGGCTTGCCGTATTGATCGCGATTGATGTTCGACATCAGCCGCGTGCGGGTCGTTTCGGAGAACGTGCACTTGAAGCCGATCTTGTCGGCACAACCCGTCGGCTCGCCCTCGTTCATCGCCGGATGCCACGCGGCGCGAATCGGCTCGACGGCGAATGGCGTGAGCCCCAACGCGAACGCGAGTCCACCGGCCACGATGAGCTTCCACCGGTAGATCGTTGCGGGACGTCGAATGATGACGGCGAGCGTCACCGCCGGACCGACGAGCAATCCCGCCGGGTGGTTCGTGTAACCGAGCCCGATCAGGTACGCGATGATCACCAGCAGTCGATCGGCGAACGTGCCGTCCGGATCGTCGCACCACAGCACCGTCAGCCACGACACGATCGCAAAGAACGCCAGCGACACGGTGTAGACCTTCTCGTTGACCACGCTCTGGTTCCATACCGTGAACACAGTCGCGCTCAATACCGCCGCCGTCACCGCCGCGAGTATCCGTGTCCAGCGCAGTGGCGACCACGCGGCCAACACGCGTTCCGCGACGAGAAACCAGATCCCTGCCGAGATCGCGCTGCACAGGGCCGCAAGCAGGTTCACGCGAACGGCGACCGACCCGAAGGGAAGGAGCGACGCAACGCGCCCCAGCAACACGAAAAGCGGATTGCCCGGCGGATGTGGAATGCCGAGCGTGTATGCCGCCGTGATGTACTCGCTGGCGTCCCACATCGCGGTGGTCGGTGCGAGCGTCGCGACATACAGCGCGAAGACACCCAGGCCGACGAGCGCCGCAATGCCATACGACGGCGCCGGCGCGTCGTGCGCTTCCTTGGCCGGGCGTCTCATCGCCATGTGAGAATCGCTGCCGGCACAAGCACCGCGTAGCCGATCACGATCAGCACCGGGCCAACCGTGATGCCGCCGCGAATGAGGTCGGCGTATCCAATGGACAAGGCAGCGGCCGCGACCGCGAGCACCAGGTGCCCGCGTCGAGCCGGCGCGAAAGTGTCTGGTCGCACCAGCGATCCTGTTGTGAGTTGTACCGAAGCAAGTCGCCGCAGAGACGCTCGTGAAGTTCAGTTCTGCGCGCGCGTCACGTGAAGAAGCCCTGTCTGCCGCGTGTTGTCGACGACGATGGCATAGCGATGCTCGCCGTCCTTCAGCGCGAGCGTCACCGCCCACTTTCCCGAGCGCGCATCGCGTTGCATGTGCGTCGCCTCGCTCTTCCAGCCGTTGAAGTCACCGACGACCGCCACGCGCCGCGCGTCCGGTGCATCGAACATCAGTCGCACCAGGCGCAGGGTGTCGCGGAACCGATCGACCACCGAGTCGCCGATGATCGCACTCGTCACCACTCCCATCGGTCGCGCATCCGGCACCGTCGGCGCGAACGACGACATCGTCGTGATCGAACCGATGCCCGCCGCGAGCGCGATGCCGATGATCGAATGCCGCGCCGTCTTGCCGCTCGGAAACACCAGCGAGCGATGCGGCGTACCCTCACGCGCCGCTCGGCGAACACCCTCCATGATCGCGAGCTTCGCCCGCGCGCTCGTGGGCACCGGTGCTCGCAGCGCCCGCTCGACGCGGCGCTCGAAATCAATCTCAGACATTCGACACCTCCTGCAGGAGAGTGCGCAGCCGCGCGAACGCACGTTGCACCCGCATCTTGAGCGCCGACTCGCCGGCGCCGGTAATTCGAGCCATCTCTTCGTACGTCAGGTCGTCCGCATACCGCAGCACCACCGCCTCGCGCTGATCCGCCGGCAGCTGCGCCAGCGCACGCTCCAGATCTGGCCACGCACTCTCCACACCCTCGGCATCGGCGAACAGCTCCGCGTCGCTGAGATCGAGGTGGCTGAATACCTCCTCGCGCCGTTGCACGCGAGCGCGAATCGTCCGGCACTGGTTGATCAGGATGCGGCTGAGCCACGCCGAGAATCGCTCGCGGTCCTCATAGCTGCCCAACGCACGAAAGGCGCGCAGGAAGGCGTCCTGTATGGCCTCCTCGGCATCTTCCCGATTGCCAAGAATCCGCATCGCGATCCGCGCGCACCGGTCATAGTGCCGATCGACGAGGCGCGAAAACGCCTCGACGTCGCCAGCCAGAACCTGTTGGATGATTGCGCGGTCAGTCATGTCTATCCTCAACAACTAGCCTGCCTGCTGAAAACGTCACATCCGCTTCGCTTGTAAGCGACACCCCGGACGGTTAAACTTCACCGTTCGGACCGGCATTTCGCGACGGGTAGGACATGATCCATCTGCGTGCGTAGCTCAGCTGGATAGAGCGCTTCCCTCCGAAGGAAGAGGTCGTGGGTTCGACTCCCTCCGCGCGCACTATAAAGCAAAGCCCCATCGTCAGTTAGGCGACCGGGGCTTTGCTCGTATTCGACGCACCGCGAAGCTGTACCCCAGCGATCGTGCGCCCGACGCCGTACCACCCTGAAGCGCGCTGGTCCGGGCTTTGCCTCCATAGTCCGCGAGCGTCCCCACCCGTTGCCTCTCGATCCCCCTCCTCTCGCCTGATGGCGCGCCGGCTCTCCTGGTCTGATGTCCGAGGCGGAATCATCGCATGCATCGCGATGGCCGCCATCGTCTTCGTCGTCATGAAGTACTCGCGCGTTGGCGCACTCCATGGCGACACGCTGATCCTGTACGCCAACGTCGGCGAGGCGCGCGGAGTCCTCGTCGGCTCCGAAGTGTGGCTCAGCGGCCAGAAGATCGGAAAGATCAACGACATCCGCTTCCTCTCCCCCGATGTCGCCGACACCTCGGCACGCATCGAGATCAAGATGGAAGTCCTCGCCAGATACCGCGCGGCCATCCATCGCGATGCGATCGCGCAGATTCGGAATGGCGGTACGATCATCGGCGCTCCCGTGATGTACTTGTCGCCCGGCAGCGGCCAGACGGCCGAGATCCGCGACGGCGACACCCTGAGCACGCACCCGCAGGCCGACGTCGAGGGCACGACCGGCCAGTTCGGAGCTGCGACGCGCGAATTCCCCGTCATCATCAACAACGTCAAGCTGCTTGCGTCCCAACTCCAGGGCACAGGAGGCACCGTCGGCGCACTTCTCCACACGCCCGGCGGTCCAGGCGTGAATCAGCTCAAGCGCGCACGAATGGAAGCCACCCGACTCGCCGATCGTGTCGAGAGCGGCGGTGGCACCGTGGGCGCATTCATGCAGGGCCAACTCACACATCGCAGCGACCTGATCATGGCACGCGTTGATTCCGTACGCGCACTCCTCGCGTCGGACAACACGTCGTATGGCCGCTTCCGTCGCGACAGCACGCTCCTGAACGATGTCGGCGACATCCGCAACGAGCTCTCGATCATCCGCGCACAGGTCGACGAGTCACGCGGCACCGCCGGCCGCGTGCTCCATGATAGTGCTCTCACCAACGCCGTCACCGACGCCGAGCGACAGATGTCACTCCTGTTCGCCGACATCAAGAAGCATCCGCTTCGCTATCTCAAGTTCTGACCGTCGCTCGCTCTTGACCCTCGTATCTGCCACTCCTAGCTTGCGCATGCCGCACGGGGCCAGCCCTTCCTTCGCCCACTGCCTGACGACAGTGCGGCCCGGCTCTCGTTGCCGATCGCCGATCGCTCCGCCGCCCGCGCCCTGCGTGCTCGCTGATCGCCGCGCCATCCTTCCGCGCTCGACTCCCTCGTGAACATCGCTGAGCTCAAGCGGAAATCGATCCCCGAGCTGCACGATTACGCCGACAGTCTCGAACTGGCGCCACACGACGTGCTCGATCGGCAGACGCTGATCTTTCGCATCGAGCAGAAGCTGCTCGATCAATCGGAGACGCTCGTCGGCGAAGGGGTGCTCGAGGTGCTGCCCGAGGGCTACGGCTTCCTGCGCAGCCAGGATTGGAACTACCTCTACAGCCCCGACGACATCTACGTCTCGCCGTCACAGATCAAGCGCTTCGA
>JBDSML010000281.1:0-4838 GCA_039915865.1 Gemmatimonadaceae bacterium
AACGACGGCACGCACGATTTCGCCGACCTGCTGCGCGCGGTGGGTACGGTGCCGGGCGTGCGACGAGTGCGATATACGAGCCCGCATCCGAACGATTTTAGCGACCGCGTGATCACCGCGATGGCCGAAGTGCCGACGGTGTGTGAGCACGTCCACCTGCCGATGCAGAGCGGGTCGTCGCGCATGCTCAAGCGCATGCTCAGGCGCTACACGCGCGAAGGCTACTTGGAGTGCGTGGATCGCATTCGTCGCGCGATTCCTGGCGTGTCATTGACGACGGACATCATCGTCGGCTTCCCCGGCGAGACGGACGACGAGTTCGAGGAGACGTTGAGCGCCGTGCGCGACGTCGGCTTCGCCGATGCGTACACGTTCATCTTCTCGCCACGTGACGGCACGCCGGCCACGCGACTGCCGCCAGAATGGGCGGTGCCGGCCGAGGTGGCGAGTGAGCGATTGCAACGCCTGGTGGAGACGGTTCGCTCGGCGTCTCGCCAGCGGAACCTCGGCTTGCTCGGCACGCGGCACGAGGTGCTGGTGGAGCGCGAGGCCAAGCGCGGTGAGTCGATGCTCATGGCGCGCACGCGCGACTTCAAGACGGTGCTCGTGCCGGGCGACGGCAGCATGCTTGGTCAGTACCTGACCGTCGAGCTCACGGGAACGACCGGATCGACCTTTACGGGCAGCATCGTTCGCGAACGTCAGCCATTGCCGATGGCCGGCTGACAGAGTCCACTCGTTCCGGACAGCCGCGGCGCGGACGAGTGATACGGCGCGCGGCGAAAGGGTGATGCTGGCGCCTCCACGCGTCGCGACACTGGGGAATGCCCCTCGTCGCCTGGTCCGTGCTCGGCTATTCTGCGGCGCTCATCGTTGCCCTGAGCGGCCGGGCCCCGCAGCGGCTCGCCGTGGGAGCACTCGCGTTGCTCCTCGCTGTGGTCTTTACCGCCACCGGCCGCCGAGTGGCCGCGATGATCTGCGCCATCGCTGCGGGAGCCGTGCTCATCGCGTCGGCCATCGCCGTCGGTGAATCGCACTGCCTCGCGTCGCTCGCGTCCGTGAACGAGTGGCACGCGGAGCTCGAGACCGACGTGAACGAGGGAGACGTCACGCACGTGCGCGTGCAGGCGAGCAACTGCGCTTCGCGCGCCACGCTGCTCGTGTCACGCGGTTCCGCGCACGCAGGAGATCGCGTGCGTGTGCGCGGCCGCGGCACTGCCGATGATCGCGGCCTCTTCATCGAGGACGTCCAGCTCGACTCCGCGGTCCGCGGACCGCTGTTGCTGCGCGCGCGTGCCGCGGCCGGAGCGCGTATCGATCGTGTCTTCGGCGACGATGCACCGATGGTTCGCGCGCTCGTCATCGCCGACATGAGCGCGATTCCCGCCGAGCAACGCGATCGGTACGCGCGCGCGGGGCTCGTCCACATGTTGAGCGTGTCCGGGCTGCATGTCGGCATCATCGCGTTGGCGCTCGAGCTGCTCGCGTCCGTGCTTCGATTGCCGCGCACGCCGGCGCGCATCGCCACGCTGCTGATGCTCAGCGCGTACGTCGCCGCGATTGGCGCACCAGCGCCCGCGGTGCGTGCCGCGGTCATGCTGGGCGCCCTCCTGATGACGCGCCTCCTCCAGCGCCCGACGTCGCCGTGGGCGATTCTCGCACTTGGTGCGGCGGCGCCGCTATGGGATCCACCAACGGCGCTCGATCTCGGTTGGCAGCTGAGCGTCGCCGGAACGGCAGCCCTCATCGCCGGCGGGGCATTGGCAAAGCGAATCATCCCGAAAACGTGGGGCGGCAAGCGCCGCGCGTTGGCGACCGGCGGTGTCGTCAGCATCGTCGCGACGGCGGTGACGGCGCCACTCTCGGCGTGGGCGTTCGGACGAGTGGCGCTGCTCGGGCCGGTCACCAACCTGCTCGCCGATCCCGTCATGGGCCTCCTGCAGCCGCTGCTGTTCGTCGCCATGGCGATTCCACTTCGCGGCGTCGAAGCGTTCGTCGCCGACGCGGCGCACGCACTGCTCGCGGCATTCGACGGCATTGCGCGTGGAGCGGCGAGGATTCCCGGCGGCGCACCGCTCGTGCTCCCGACAGTGCTCGGCGCCGTCGCCTCCGGAGCGTGTTCGATTGCCCTGATCGTCGCCTGCGTGTCGCGCCGACCGTCGCGCGCGTCGATCGTCGGTGCGCTGTGCGTCGCGGTGCTCGTCGTCGAGCCGGTGTTGCCCAGGGCGCGAGCGCCGAGCGAATTGCACATGATCGATGTGGGGCAGGGCGATGCGCTGGCGCTGCGCACCTCCCGTGGGCGATGGATCGTCGTCGACGCGGGTCGCAGCTGGATTGGCGGAGACGCCGGACGCAATACCGTCGCGCCCTACCTTGCGCATCTCGGCGGCGACGTTGCGCTGTTCGTGCTCTCGCATCCGCATGCCGATCACGTCGGCGGTGCGGCGTCGCTCTTCGCGATGCTGCATCCGCGACGGTTTCTCGATCCGGGCTATGCGGGTGCGTCGACACCGTATCGCGACGCGCTGTCGGAGGCCAGGCGCGAGGGCATTCCGTGGCAGCGCGTGCATCCCGGCGATTCACTCCTGGTCGACGACATCGTCCTCACCGCGCTCGCGCCTGACTCTGTCTGGACGTCCCGCCTCAACGACGCGAACCTCGCGAGCGCCGTACTGATGGCGCGCATCGGCGATGTGCGCATCCTCTTCACCGGCGATGCGGAGGCCGAGGAAGAGGAATGGCTCCTCGAGCACTATCCCGATGCGTTGCACGCGGACGTGCTGAAGGTCGCGCATCACGGCAGCGCGACCAGCACAACGTCGCAATTTCTTGCGGCCGTGCGGCCGCGTGTCGCGCTCGTGAGTGTCGGCGCACACAACAGCTACGGTCATCCCGATGCAGAAGTGATGGACGCCCTCCGCGCCGCGGATGTGGCTACATTGCGGACCGACCGGTTGGGTACGGTCGTGCTGCGATTCCTGCGCGAGGGAATCGAAGTACGGGCGCGAGGCGAATCGTGGATCATTTCGAGATAGGCGGGTAGGCAGCATGTCTCCATTCGCTTGGCTAATTGGTGCGCCGTTGATGCTGCCGGCGCCGTTGATCGAGCGGTATCCCGAGCTCGCGACTGCGCGGTGGCGGCGCGGCGGCATTGCGCTGCGCATCGGTGGCTGGTGTATCGGTCGTGCGACCGTTTCCGGAATCACGTGCTGGCGTACGATCTTTCTCGCGCACCACGCTCCACTCGATCCCGAATTGCTCTTGCACGAACTCCGGCACGTCCATCAGTTTGAAGCGGACCCGCTCTTCCCGCTGCTCTATGTGTGGCGCAGCGTGCGGCACGGGTATACCGACAATCCGTACGAGGCCGATGCGCGCGCGTTCGCGGCGCGCCGGCTCGCCGGCGCTCACCCAACCGCGTAGGGGCACTGTGGTCCAGCACACTGCGACGTCGGTCGTCACGATCGAGCGATTCATCATCGAGCAGGAGCGCATGCACCCCGAGGCGACGGGTGAGCTCTCCGGCATCCTGTACGACATGGCGCTGGCGGCGAAGATGATCGCCAACAAGGTGCGCCGAGCGGGCCTGGCCGACATCCTCGGCGCGACGGAATACTCCAACGTGCAGGGCGAGATCCAGCAGAAGCTCGATGTCTTCGCCAACGACACGATCATCAAGGCGATGGACCATGGCGGCCGGCTCTGCGCCATGGCGTCGGAGGAGGAGCCGGACATCATCCCGATTCCCGAAGGCTTTCGCTGCGGCAAGTACTGCCTGCTGTTCGATCCACTCGACGGCTCGTCGAACATCGACGTCAATGTCCCCGTGGGCACGATCTTCAGCGTCGTGCAGAAGATCACCCGCGGCCGGCAGGGCGAGATGGAGGACATGCTCCAGCCTGGACGTCGTCAGGTGGCGGCGGGCTACGTCATCTATGGGTCGAGCACGATGCTCGTGTACACGACCGGGCAGGGCGCACACGGCTTCACGCTCGATCCGTCCATCGGCGAGTTCCTGTTGTCGCACCCGAACATCCGCATCCCCGACGAGGGACGATATCTCTCGGTGAACGATTCCTACGAAGCGCAGTGGGACGAGCCGACGAAGCAGCTGATGCGGAAGTATCGCGGGCTCGAGGGTGGACGCACGCCGCTCAACGTGCGGTATGTGGGCTCGCTCGTGGCGGACATCCATCGCAACCTGCTGGGCGGCGGCGTGTTCTGCTATCCGTCGAACAAGAAGGCGTCGGTGGGCAAGCTGCGCCTGATGTACGAGGCGAATCCGCTGGCGTTCATCTGCGAACAGGCGGGTGGTGCAGCGAGCGACGGCACGACGCGCATTCTGGACGTCGTGCCCACGGATCTGCATCAGCGCATTCCCTTGTACATCGGCTCCAAGCGCGACGTGGATCTCGCGGTGCAGACGTTCGCCCATCATTCGGAGTTGATCGGCGCCTGATATCGTCCGAACTGCGCCACTCACTGGGTGAAGAAACAGCGGTCGTAGGGAAAAGGCGGAGGAAAACTGAAAGGGCAGGATCAGGCCAATGCCTGGTCTTGCCCTTCTGTTCGTTCTTGCTGCTTCACGGGCTCCCTTTCCTGTATGCGGCGCAATGGCGCGACCGGCCGTATCACGCCTTAGTTTCATCCGCATGCCTGACGAAATCGTCTCCCCATCCGGTCTTCCCGTCAACGCCGTCTACCGCCCCGACGACGCGCCGATCGACTACGAGAACGACCTCGGCGACCCCGGCGCGTATCCCTACACGCGCGGCATCCAGCCCACCATGTATCGCGGCCGCCTCTGGACCATGCGCCAGTATGCCGGATTCGGCACG
>JBDSML010000032.1:0-40953 GCA_039915865.1 Gemmatimonadaceae bacterium
ACGGTCGCGAGCGCAGTCCAGATGGCGTCGGTGGTCGGCGCTGGCGCGGGGTCGAGGGTGTCGTGCGTCGGCTTCATCGAGGCGACCAGTCGGGAGTTTTTCGGGACGTACACCATAAAGGTCACGAAATGCACGGCGCCGCCGCGTGACTGATGTCACGGCGGGCATCAGATGGCCCGGTTGGCCGATCACGGTCGGCGCCGTAATTTTCCCCCATGACCACCGCCCCGTCACCGCCAACCTCCCTGCTTCCACTGTTGCGGCAGATCTCGCTGTTCGCGGAGCTGAATGACGAGGCACTGCGCCAGCTTGCCGAGCGCTGCGTGGCAAAGTCGGTCGCGGCAGGCACTGTCCTGTTCACGACCGGGGAAGAGTGCCGCGGGTTGTACATGATCGAGTCCGGACGCGTCCGCATATATCGAACGAATCCGGAGGGACGCGAACAGGTGATTCACATCGACGGCCCGGGTTGCACGGTCGCCGAGCTTCCGCTCTTCGATGGCGGACCGTATCCCGCGTCGGCCGAGACGATCGAGGAGTCGCGACTCGTTTTTCTGTCGCGCGGTGCGTTCGAGCACCTCTACCGCACCCAGCCTGATATAGCGCACGCGATCATTCGTGCAATCGGACGCAGACTTCGGCATCTCGTGCGGCTGACGGAAACGCTGGCATTCCGTGACGTCGCGGCTCGGCTCGCGTTACTCCTCGTTGACTACGCTGAGCGCACAGGCACCGTCACGTCAGCGGGCATCCAGCTCGAGCTCGACCGGACGCAGGAAGAGCTCGCGATCGAAATCGGCGCCGCTCGTGAATCGGTGTCGCGCGCCATGAAGCTGCTCCGCCGAAAAGGCCTGGTGCAATCGCTTGGCCGGAACCAGTTGCTCGTGCCAGATCTCTCACGTCTTCGCGCATTGTTGCCGGTCGCCGGTTCGAGCGGCGCGTAGCGTAGCGTCACATCGCTTCGAGCTCGCGGTACGGTCGATGGCGATGGCCTGAGACATCCGTCACACCGCCCGGTCCGCGCTATTGCCAGAGTTCGGAATGACGAGTGTCAGTGGTGTTCACGCCGAGGTGCAACAGTTGACGGTGGCGCTCGTGACCGAGGCGCTTGGACATGTCGCGTACCCTGGCCTCACGCGCGACCTCGTGTCGTTCGGCATGGTGCATCACGTGAGCGTGTGCGATCGGCGTGTCAAGGTTCAGCTTGCGCTCCATACTCGAGACGCGAACATCCCGTCGCGGCTCGAGGCGGCGGTGAGCGATGTCCTGCGGCCACTCGGCGCAATCTCGGTCGCGGTCGAGATCGTCGAGCCGGCACCGAGGCCACGTCCGTCGGCGCGCGCGTCGTCCGACCCGTGGTCCGCGCAAGTGCGTCTGTCGAGCGTGCGACACGTTGTCGCAGTCGGTGCGGGCAAGGGCGGCGTCGGCAAGAGCACGGTCGCGATGAATCTCGCCCTCGCACTGGCGCGCGACGGCGTGCGCACGGCGCTCCTCGATGCTGACATCTATGGACCGAGCCTTCCGATCCTGCTCGGGATCGAGGACGGCGCGTCGCGAGTGCGCATGTCACCCGAGAAGCACATCCAGCCGCTCGAGGCGCACGGCCTGCCAATCATCAGCTTCGGCTTCTTCCTCGGTGAAGGAGCCCCGGCGGTTTGGCGCGGCCCCATGGTGTCGAAGGCGGTCAAGCAGTTCGCGCGCGGCGTAGCGTGGCCCGATCTCGATATGCTCATCGTCGATCTGCCACCAGGTACGGGCGACGTGCCGCTCAGTCTCGCACAGGCCGTCGCGCTGTCCGGCGCCGTGGTCGTGACGCAGCCGTCCCGCGTCGCCGCCGCTGAAGCGCGCAAGGCCGCGGCGATGTTCAAGGCGCTCGACGTGCCAGTGCTCGGCATCGTCGAGAACATGAGCGGCCCGTTTGGGCGCGGAGCGGGACGCGCGGTGGCGGCGGAGCTCGGCATTCCATTTCTCGGGGAGATTCCGTTCGACGGGGCAGTCGTGGAAGAAGGCGATGCCGGCGTGCCGACGATGATTTCGCGGCCAGCGAGCGCCACGGGAATCGCGTTCGAACAAGTCGCTGGTGGTGTGGCGCGAGCGCTCGGCTGGTTGCCGCTCGTGACGGAGGCGCACGGGTGACGCCGGCAGCGGCGACCAATCCACCTCTGGTCGTTCATCCAGCAACGGTGCCTGCCGGCGTGAGTCCTGGAGTCGTCACGCCGGCAAGCGGTTCCATCCGTCTTGCTGCCGAACACTTCGCGGCCGCTACGATCTATCTGATCGCCGGGGCACTTGGGCTCGTGTGGATCGCGCCAGAACTTGCCGCCGGCATGTACCTGTCGCCGCATGCCGCCGGCATTACCCATCTCTTTACGCTCGGCTGGCTCACGACCACCATCTTCGGCGCGCTCTATCAGCTTCTCCCCGTGGCACTCGGCGCGCCGATTCGCTGGCCACGCATTGGCCACGCGAGCTTCTGGACCTTTGCGCCAGGCGTTGGGCTGTTCGCGTGCGGCGTTGCCGAAAGCTCAACGCCGCTGCACCACACCGGTCTCGCGCTCGTCACGGCGGGCATCGTGCTCGCGATGATCAATCTCACGTCGTCGCTCCACCGCGCGCCGAGACGCGACGTGACGTGGGCCGCCATCGCGCTCGCCGCGACCTTCCTTGTTTCGACGCTTGCCCTCGGGGTCGTGCTGCTCCACAACCTGCACACCGGCTTCCTCGCCGGCGCTCGTGTGCGCGTCCTCGCGACGCATCTCCATGTGGCACTCGTTGGCTGGGCGCTGATCATGATGGTAGGCGTCTCACACCGGCTCCTGCCAATGTTTCTGCTCGCACACGGCGCCGACACGAGGTGGACGAAGCGCGCGCTGACGTTTCTTGCCCTCGGAATTCCCGTACTGGCGGTGGGACTCGAGACGCGCTTCCACGCGGCGGCATGGATTGCCGTTGTGTTGCTCGAACTCGGAGTCGCGTGCTTTCTACTTCAGGCACGCAGCTTCTATCGTGCCCGGGTGCGCAAGCGCATTGACGTCGGGATGCGGTTCGCCGCGACGGCGTTGCTCTTCCTCGCCATCGCCGCGGTGCTTGGACCGGCGGTGCTGGCGGCCGGCGCCGACGCTCCGCGCCTCGCGACCGTGTACGTGCTGCTTGGCTTGCTGGGCGGAGTGGTCCTCTTCGTCGTTGGGTTCTTTTACAAGATCGTCCCGCTGCTCGCGTGGACCGTGCGTTACCGCGATCGTATGGGAAGGCGGGAAGTGCCCACGATCGCCGATATGTTCTCCTCGCGAATCGCGCTGGTGCAGCTCGGGACGATGGGCACGGCCCTCGGCGTGCTCGCGTTGGCGATCGGCAGCGGTTCGTCGCGCGGAGCCTACGCCGGCGCGGCACTCTACCTGGCCGGCGTGCTGCTGTTCGCCAGCCAAATCATGCGCGTCGCCTTCGGTGGACGCGCTGGAGAACATGCATGAATGATCGAGCATCGTTGGTGCCCGTCACGGCCGCCGACAGGGTGAGCGACGTGCTCGCGCGGAGCGAGTCTCTGGTGGACGTGTTCGTGAGACACGCGCCGCACTTCGAGAAGTTGCGGAACCGAGCCTTGAGGCGCGTCATGGCGCGGCTCGTGACGGTGGAGCAAGCGGCGCGGACGGCACATGTGCCGACTGAGCGGCTCATTCACGACCTGAACGAAGCACTGGGGATTCCTACAAATCCTGCAGACGTCGACCGTGTGCCCTCGCCGGCCGGAGACAGCTCACATGCGCCCGCGCCGACCCATCCCGCGAATGCGAGCGTCGTCGAGCTCGACGTGCGGGGCGACCTTCGCCTCGGACGCGAGCCGTTTTCGACGATCCTGGCCGCCGTTCGCGCGCTACGCGACGGCGACGTCCTGCTGCTCCGCACCATCTTCGAACCGGTCCCACTCTTCGCGGTATTGGCGAAGCGCGGCTTCTCGCATGAATCGCGACAGAACGCGCCCGACGATTGGCGAGCGTGGTTCTGGCGATCCGCCGCACCTGAGCGCGATCTCGTCGCCCCGACCGCGAGCGCAGAGTCCACTGCGGACACGACGCCCACGCCGCGCGGGTCGCAGGCTTCGATCGGCAGTCCCCGCGACGACACAACGAGATGGCTCGACGTGCGTGGGTTGGAACCGCCAGAGCCCCTGATACGCACCTTGGCGGCGCTCGAGACGCTCCCCGATGGGCATGTGTTGGTTCAGGTGAACAGCCGCGTCCCGCAGTTGCTTTTCCCCATGCTCGCCGAGCGTGGGTTCGCGTGCGAGGTCGATGAGTCACGCGCCGATGCTGTGTCCGTCCGGATCTGGCACTGGCATTGATGCGCTGCCGTTGCACGGACACTTCTGCTTCACTGCAGCTTCACCCCCTTGACAAGAGAGTCTTCCAAAATGTCAGACAACGCGATCGAGCTCGACGTCCGAGTCATTCCGCCGCGCGACAAGCATCCCTCGATCTTCCGCGCCTTTGACAGCCTGGCCAGCGGCGCATCGCTGGTCATCGTCAACGATCACGATCCGCGGCCGCTCCGCTATCAGTTCGCCGTCGAGCGGCCAGACGCGTTCACGTGGACGTATGAGGTGGAAGGCCCTGAGGTGTGGCGTGTGCGGATTGATCACCTATAGGACGCCACTTTCGCTCGATCAAATCCACCGGAAGAAGCGACGAGCGGTGGCGCGCGGACTCAGGTCTCTTCCCGCACCAGCGCACCGTGGGCATCGAGCTCGGCGATGATCGCCGTCACGTGATCACGCCCGCGTGTCTCGAGATGGAAGACGATCTCGACGTCGCGCACGGAGATGTCGGCGTACGATCGGCGGTGCGTGGTTTCCAGCACGTTCGCGCCCGCGTCGGCCACGACACGGGTGAGCTTCGCGAGGTTGCCCGGCCGGTCGGGCACGGTGATCGCGAGCCGAACGAGCCGTCCGTCAGTCACGAGTCCGCGGTCGATGATGCGCTCGACGAGGTTCAGGTCGATGTTGCCGCCGGAGAGCACCATCACGGTCACGTCATCTGGGCGTAGCGGGAGTCGGCCCGCAAGCATCGCGGCGAGCGGCGCGGCGCCGGCGCCCTCGGCGAGCACCTTCTCGTTCTCGAGCAGCAGGTGCACGGCGTGCGCGATTTCCTCCTCGCTCACGGCGACGATGTCATCCACGTAGCGCTCGATGATCGGAAAGGTCCGCTCGCCGACTCGCTTGACGGCGATGCCGTCGGCGATCGTTTCCGACGTCTCGATCTTCACGATCTCGCCTGCCTGGCGCGACGCGAGCGCCGAGGCCGCGACGGCCGCCTCGACGCCGAAGACCCTGATGTCGGGACGGTGCGCCTTGAGCGCGATGGCGATCCCGGAAATCAGTCCACCGCCACCAATCGGCACGATGACCGCCGTGAGCTCCGGAAGCTGCTCCAGCAGCTCGAGTCCGATCGTGCCCTGGCCCGCGATCACGCGCTCGTCGTCGAAGGCGTGCACGAGGACACTGCCTTCGTCCTGCTCGATGCGCTGCGCTTCGATCATCGCTTCGAACAGTGTCGTGCCGCGAAAGTGTACCTCCGCCCCAAAGCGTCGCGTATTCAGCACCTTGATGAGCGGCGTGTGCTCGGGCATCACGACCGTCACCGGAATGCCAAGCCGCGAGCCGTGATATGCCACCGCCTGCGCGTGATTGCCGGCGCTCGCCGTCACCACGCCGCGCGCGCGCTCTTCGGCGTTCAGCGCCAGCAGCCGGTTGAGCGCGCCGCGGTCCTTGAACGAGCCGGTCCGCTGCAGGCTCTCGAGCTTCATGTGCAGCGGACCGGTCAGTCTGTCGCGAAGCGCGAGCGCGGGGACAGCCGGCGTCCGCACGGTGACCGCGGCAATGCGCTCACGCGCCGCTTCGATGTCGGCGAGGCCAATCATATCAACCCTGTACCGTGGAATGGCGTCAACGGCGCACTCCGAAGCTGGCAGCGTTGGTGACGCCCGGATATCGTGCATTGATGGATGACCAACTCGCGCCTCGTGGCGAAACGATCCTGACCGGCGACCGCCCGACCGGCCGGCTGCATCTGGGTCACTACGTCGGGTCTCTGCGCAGCCGAGTGACGCTGCAACATGGCAATGCGCAAACGCTGCTCATTGCCGACATGCAGGCGCTCACCGACCATGCGGGCCGACCACGTGACGTGCGCGACAACGTGATCGAGGTGGCGCTCGATTACCTCGCCGTGGGCATCGATCCCAGCGTCACGACGATCGCGCTCCAGTCGGCAATTCCCGAACTCGCCGAGCTGACGGTCCTGTATCTCAACCTCGTTACGGTCGCGCGCCTCGAGCGCAATCCGACGGTACGCGCCGAAATCGAGCTGCGCGGGTTTGCCCGGGACATTCCCGCCGGCTTCCTCGCCTACCCGGCGAGCCAAGCGGCCGATATCACTGGCTTCCGTGCGACGCTCGTGCCCGTCGGAAGCGACCAACTGCCGATGATCGAGCAAACCAACGAGATCGTTCGGCGCCTCGCGCATCTCGGCGGCCACGCGATCGTGCCGGAATGCCGCGCACTGCTCTCCGATACGCCGCGTCTTCCTGGCGTCGACGGCCGGAAAGCCAGCAAGTCGCTCGGCAATGCGATCCCCCTCGCTGCCTCGTCCGACGAGATTCGAGCCAAGGTGCGCGCGATGTTCACCGATCCGCTGCATGTTCGCGCGAGCGATCCGGGCCACGTCGAGGGCCATGTGGTCTTCGCGTATCTCGACGCATTCGATCCTGATCGCGATGCGGTCGACGCGCTGAAAGCGCAGTATCGGCACGGCGGGCTGGGCGACGCCCTGCTCAAGCGCCGCCTCGAGGATGTGCTGATCGCGCTGCTGGAGCCGATCCGTACGCGGCGCCTGATGCTCGAGCGTGCACCCGCCGAGACGCTCGCGATCATTCGCCGCGGCAGCGAGCGTGCCCGCATCGGCGTCGCATCGGTGTTGCGCGACGTCCGCGACGTGTTCTCGCTGAATCATCCCTCGGACTCCTGAACCGGGAGCCACAGTGTGAACGTCGATCCTTCCCCCAGCTCGCTGACGACAGAGATGTGTCCACCGAGCGCTTCAGCAAGCAACTTGCTTATCGCCAGGCCAAGACCGGCGCCCGGCTTCTCGCTTCCTTCGATTCGACTGAATTCCTCGAAGATGAAATCCTGCTTGTTGACGGGGATGCCGATGCCAGTGTCGTTGATCTCGACGAGTTCCCAGTGATCGGCGGTTCCGAATGGACCCTCCGCACGCGAGATCGCCCGCATCGTCACCCTGCCGCGCTCGGTGTACTTGATGGCGTTTGACAACAGGTTGGAGATGATTTGCCGCACCCTGGCTCCGTTGGTTCGGACGATCGGAAGACCCGGTTCCACCACCACGAGGAGCGACAGGCCACCGGCTCGTGCGGTGGCCTGATATTCTTCGCCGATGCTGCCCACCAGCGAGGCAAGATCTACCGCCTCCAACGACGGCGCGATGTGCCCCGTCTCGGCGCGCGCGAGCTCGTGGAGGTCGTCGATCAGCGAAAGCGCCTCCCGTATGCAGCGACGGATGCGCCGAATGCTCTCGCACTGGTCGGCGGAGAGATCGCCATACAGTCCTTCGCTCAACAACGCCGCGTATCCGTCCGCCGCGCCAATCGGGTTTTTTACATCGTGGCTGAACCCACGCATCAGGCGTGAGCGACTCTGCAGCACGCGCTCGAGCTTTCGTCGTCCGTCGTATGCCTCATCGAGAATTCTGAGCTTCTCGTATGCCAGCGCCGCAAGGTGGCCGAAGATGGCGGCTCGCGCGACGTCATCGACGCGAAAATGCCCCCGCGCGGCGCTCAGGACGAACAGGGCACCGACCGGCGCCGCGAGCGTGCCGAGTGGAACGACGATCGCCGCCCCGCCGCCTTCCCGGAACGCGCCGACCGCACCGGAATGGCCCGGCTCCTTGAGATCCGGAATGAGCATGGGAGCCCCACTGAGCAACACCTGCTCGGTCACTGAACCGGCGAATGGGAACGTGCTTTCGAACGGCGGCAGTCGCGCGCCCGCCGCCGCCCGGACGGTGACAACGGGACTTGCCCCATCCGGCGGGGCAACGATTGCTTCGACGAATGCGCCCTGCCCCTCGATCGCTTCGAGCGCCGCGTGCGCAATTTCGTCGGTCACCGCATCCATCGTGAAAGCGCCGGCCAGTGCCTCGGATGCTTCCCGGAGGGCGACCTCCTGCCGCGCGCGGCGGCGAGCGGTATCCAGCGCCCGTCGCTCGGTCGCCATTCCATCCATGCGGCGCAACGTCGCCGACGCGAGATCACCGATGAGCTGGATCTGTCGGCGTTCGTCCTTCCCGAACGCCGGTGCTCCCGCCTCGCGCATGAGCGCGAGCGCACCGAACGTTCCGTCCGACGCCACGAGCGGGGCAACCAGGCCAAAGCACTGACGACATGTCTCGTCACTGTGGATCCGAAGGCCCTCGCCGATCGCAGCCAACTCGATCAAGCCGTCCGCTGTCCCCAGCCTCGCGATCGACTCGGTCAGCGAGCCGGAGTTCGACACCCGCATGCGCGGAGTTGCCGGCCTGTCACTGAATCCCACGACGACATCGATCTGGTCCTCTTCCGCGACCGTCCACTCGACGTACGCGCCGAAGGCGAGCGTGGTGGCCAGCGCGCCCACTACGGTACTCTGCATCGCCTCGTCGAGCGTGACCGCGCCACTGAGCGCCCGCGCGAGTTGACGCAACGCGGATTCCTCGTCGACGCGATGGCGGAGCGTTGCAGCGAGTCGCCGTTCCCGCCGCGTCAAGAGCACGGCGCCGTACAGCGCGGCGAGCGCGGCGAGCACCAGCGCCGAATTCCACAGGAGGCTCGATTGCTCGAGCATGCGGACACGGTCGTCTCGTGTGTTGGCTTCGGCAGCGAGCGCCGACGACAGATCGTCGATCGCCCTCAATGTCGCGTCGTAATGCGGTTCCGCTGCCGTGACCGCGGCCGCCAGGGCGGCGGGCGACCCGCGCCGCTCCAGCGACGCGTTTGCGCGCTGCCGCCAATCGTCGGTCCGCCGGCGAACGGTCGCCACATCGACTACCGAGGCAGAGGTCAGGCGCACTGACAGTGCGTCCAGACTCGTCAGGCGCCGCTCGTCCTCCGCCGCTATCGCCCGATACCGAACGAGCAACGTCGTGTCCGCAGAGAGCGCATAGCCTTGCAGCGCGCCCATCTCCTCGGCGAGTCCCGAGCGGAGCTCCGACTCGAACAGGCGAGCCGGCGCCAGCACGTCGGTGTTATGGCGGAGTAGTTCGGTGATGAGCATCGTCTGGCGCGCCGGGACGACCACGGAACCCAGTAGCGCCAGCACGATGATCGCGAGCGGTGTGACGCCCCACCAGAATGATCGCGAATCGCCCGTCGCTACCGGACGGCCCAAGGAGAGCGTCTTTGCGCCCACATTCCGCCTCAGGGTGATCTCCGACCACAGGTCATTTGCGATCGCGCGATTCAGCCGGCCGCTTACCAGACGCAGTCTCGCCGTCGGGATCATCGCCTCGAGTCCCGCGGGCATCGCTTATACCACGCGGTGACCCGAGAATGACGCCGTTCCACGGCGGCGGATCGCTGGCGGGGAAGCTGTCTTCCGATGCACGGTCTACATCGTCACCGTCACCCGCGACGTTCTTTTCGCTTGCAGACATCTGCCTGGCCTCGGTCGATGGAATATCCGTCATTCGAACCCGCCTGCTCACGAATGGATAGGACTTGTCGCGACCGGCAGCAATGACACGCTTGTACCATGGGATGAGCGCCCTCCAGCGCGCAGACTGTCCTGATCGTCACCGCGCGACGACGTTCACGGCGAAGTCGCTTCCTTCCCACCGCTGTGCGCCGAGCCAGAACACAGTGAAATGAACGACCGATCCCGCAGGAAGCGCACCGGTCGCGAGGTCGGCATACCACACCCCCAACCCGCTATCCGAGCCTGCAACGTCGTGCGTGGATTGCCAACCGTCACCGCTCCAGTGCACGAGCGCAGGCACGCGCAGCGACAACCGCAGCGTTTGTCCCCCGGCCATCGAGCGAGGCTTGTTATTGAAGTACCAGATGGCGTAATCGGATGTGCGTCGTTCGCGCAGGTACCGTTGTACCGTCTGCGGCGGCATATCGAATACCGTTGCGTCCTGAAGTGACCGACTCAACTTCACGTACTCGGCGTGCGCCCACGCCAGCGGCATGGCAGAGCCGGACGGCCCTCCGTTGAGCAGACCCTTCGCGGCGAGGTCCGGGGCATCCCAGATCTGCTCCGGGATGAGACCTCCGGGACTCGTCTGCGCGCGCATGACATCCTGCAGCCTCCGCGCTATGTCGAGGCGCCCCGCGGCGATCTCATAGTGGGCACGCTCCCCGGCGAGCAGCGGCCATCCCCGGCCCGTTCCCGTCCCATCGAAGGGAGAGCCATCGTCGTGTTCTCCGTAGACGTCGCCGTTGTAGCGGTGCCACACCGGCCCGGTTCGCGTCTCCCGTTTCAGCTCGGCATCGATGACTGCGATCGTGTTCACGATTCGTTGATCGTCCGGTGCGCGCAGTCCGAAGCGGACGAGCGCCAGCGCATCCGGACTCACCAGTGCCTCGTAACCGCCGCGACTGGTGCCGACTGGCCGGTTCTTGATTGGGACGAACCCTGATGCGGGTGAGCCTGCATCGGCGACATCGGGCGGGCCGATTCGAGCATAGTAGCCAGCAACGCCGATGCGGTTCGCCAATGGAGAGTTGGTCACATAGGTCCATTTCTCGATGTGATCATTCCAGTCGTCGGCAGCGTCGCGGAGATACGTCGCCACCCGAGCTTCGCCCGCGTCATCCGCGAAGTCGGCCGCCGCGAGGAGTGCGGCGATTTCAACCGCGAGCGTAAATGGAGAGTTGCCACTCTCTTCCTCCCATCGGTCCTGCGGCGTCACGGGTCCGTTACGAAGGAGATACGACGCTGCCAAGCGGACCATTGGCCACGGCCTGACAGTGCCCAGCGCGCTCGTTCGTCGCAACAGGTCTGCGAGAAGGATCGGCAAACCCGTCTCATCCATCTGGATGCCGGTCCAGTACGGCGTTCCGTCCAGCCACATGTTCTGTGCCCAGTGGCCATCGGCTTCCTGCGTGCACATGAGGAAACTCAGCGTGCGTCGCGCACTCTCGCTGTCACCGGCCGCGAGCAGCCCACCGGCGCATTCGACGAGGTCGCGCGGCCAGACGAGATGGTAGCCACCCATGTCATGATCGCCCTTGTGGCTACCCCACGGAATCGAGAGGCTCGCGATGATTCCTCCCGGATGCCCCTTGTCTTCCTGGGTCTTCAGCACGGCGATGCTCCTTGCGTTTTCAGCAGAATCGCGATCCCCATGCGTCCCGAGCACAGCGCAGCTTCGCTGATAGTCGACCCATCCTCGGTGGAACGCCGCCGCGACGTCGTCGAAGTCCTCGAGCAACGCCCCCCTGGCATCCTGGCCTGCCTCTGTGTCGTCGCGCCCGAACGCGAGGGCGAGCACGAAGTGACCTCCACACGCCGTGAGGTCAACCTCACCTGTCAGCGCAATGTTGCCGTTTCGTGCTTCGGTATGGCGCTGTGTCAGTCGCTTGTTCGCGGCGAGATCCTGCCATCCGTCGCTCGAGCCGACGTAGCCGCAGCTCACCGCCGCGTATCCGGCCGACGACGCCAGCGCGAGTGCGCAGCCGCCACGCTGGGCAAACAACATCGGCACTCCCTTGTAGCCTCCGGTCCAGCCGTCGTTTCCCCGGCCTTGATTCCCGATGTGCGGCGCGAGGAGCGCGAACAAGCGATAGTCCGCAAGTTCGCCAACGAGCGGTTCGAATCGGATATCCTGGAGCAGGACGTCGCGCAGTGGATCAGTGATGATCGTCTTCACGATTCGGTATCTGCCGTCGACACAGGTGTTCGTCAGGCGGTATCCGGGCACGCCAGGCGCAAGCTGGACAACGACACTGGTGGTGTGTCGCTTCTCCTCGGAGAAGAACGCAACGCCATCCGTCACGATCAATCCGAGATCGCGAATGTTCGCGAGATCGACGCGGGGATAGTACACCTCGTTGACAATTCCATGCGAGATCGTGAACCACACACGACTCTGAGCGCTGAGCGCCGTGCCGATTCCGCTCTTCGCGCTGGACGTCCATCGCGGATCATGTCCGGGCCAGCCGGCGGCTTCAGCGCTTTGTGGTGGAGGGTCGTAAGCCATCACGCACCGGCATCGCGCAGACACAGCTCATTGCACATCAGAAGCACCCCCGTTCGATACGATGGTCGTCTTCCGCATTGTGACGAATGTGATGTCCGCGATTGATCTTGCAGGAACCGGCGATCGGATCTCGATGTCGTCCAATCGACCCGAGTACCCGGGCACGTCGTTTTCTGTCAGGACTGACTCGCCTAAAGCGTTCGGTCCGACGCCCTTTGTGGCTCGCGATTGCTGGTCTGTGCCGTCCGGGGGAGCTCGAAATACTCGCGCTCCGCCTGCAGCCAGTCACCCATATCGTCTCCGATTTTTCCACCTCGTTCACGATACAGCTGGTACGCCCGCAGCCGGATCTGTTCACCGGCAGCAAACCCATCACCGAGCAGGACTTCGGGTGCGACGTCGCTGGATTGGGCCGAGGCAGAGGTCGGCGAGGCGTCTCCCGACAGGTTCTTGCTGGACTCCGTCATTGTAACCTCCCATGGTTTGCGTCACTATGTTTCACCCGGATGAATACCGTGTCGTATTCGGCGTCACAATGAGGCGTTTGTACCACGCGACGGGATAGTCGTCCCGATGAAACCGCAGCAGCGCGTGCCGACCCCAGGTGGCGCGCGAGTCTCGACCATGCCCGCGAGGAGCGCGATGCTCGAAACGGAACTGTTTGGGCTGCTCGAACAGACAGCAGACGCCGCGTACACTGTTACCGGCGACGGCGAGATCTGCTCGTGGAACGGAGCAGCAACGCACCTCCTCGGCTATCCGGCGGAAGAGGTGCTCCACCGCAACGTCGATGACTTGTTCGACGCACGTGATTCCCTCGGCACCGAGGCGCTCTCCGGGGGACTCGAGGCGGCAACTCGACAATGGGATGGAGCGTCTGGCGGTATCCCGAACTTCGACCTGGAGTTGACGACCCGGTCAGGCGATCGGATCTGGGTCAATATCTCCACGATCGTGTTCGACAACCCGCGAACCGGACGCCGGCTGTTCGTCAGGCTCGCGCGCGACATGACGCACCGGCGTCGCAAGGAGCGACTTTTCACTGAGATGCTGGCGCTCGCACGCGACGTCGTGGCGCTCACGGACGAAGTCTCCGATCACGCGCCTGTTGAGCTGCTCTCCGACCAGGAACGGAGAATCCTCTCCCTGTTCGCTGAAGGCAGTAATCCTGCAGCGATTGCGCGTCGGCTCACCATCTCACCGCAAACGCTTCGCAACCACCTGCATCACATCAATCGCAAGCTCCGCACGCATAACCGTCTCGAAGCAGTCACTCACGCGCAACGGCGTGGCCTGATCGAGTAATTGTCGAGCCCGCAGCGCCAGCGCATCACGTGAATTGCCGTTCATGTTTCCGATTCGGCGCGCCGTAGATAGACAGCGACCGGATGTGTTTGCGTGAGCAGAACGAACGCGATCGAGGCACCAATGAGACTGCCGCCGAAGATCCCCGGCCACGCAACGTTTCCGACTGCGGTCGCGGCGAGCAGCGCTGTCAGCATCGCGAACGCAACCTGAAAGAGAATGCCGCCGAAGATCAGCGCGAGAACGAGGCTTGGCTCTCGCGCTGCACCGTGAACGGCGGTGACGAGGACGACGCCGTACGTCATGCAGAGCGCATAGTGTATCGCGGTGAACCCCACCACTCCGCCCAACGCGTGAAACGTGTGGAAGGGTCGTCCGGATGCAGCATCGAGCGCGGCGACCCAGAGCCACGTCGCCGTGGCAACGATCAACCCCAACCTGACGCCCTCCCGCCGCGAGTCGTGGGCGCCCATCGTTGGACAGGACATGATGTCGGACATGGTCACGGTGGCCTCTCAGTGTAGGAGCTGAGCCACGCGATCGGCTCGATCGTATCCTCGCGCATTGGCGGTCGATGCGGCAATGAATCAGGTGTACCACGCCGCTCGACGGACGTACCAGCGACAACGCACGGGAGACTGGCTAGCGTGCATGCAAGTGCCAGCCACGAGGGAGGATCTCATATCCAGATACCAGAACGCGATGGGCTCACTTGCGAGCTGGCGGTCATGGTGAAGGTTTGACGCGTTCCGCCCCATCCCACAGCTCGCCTTCGAGCGCGCGCTCGAATTCCCGCCCTCCCGGTTGATCCGGGTCGCGCGCGATGGGGATGTGTTTGTGACCTGTCGGAATCGGACCACCGAGTTCCTCGCCTGGGGTGACTCGTGACGCCCGCCCCTGACCAGGATGGTCGGTCGCCTCCTGGAAGCGATGCGCCTTGATCGCAAGCTCTGACAGAAACGCGTCGAACTCGCCAAGTCCCATGGCCTCGACGAGCCCAGGCACCAGCCCCTTGATCAAGATGAGACGTTCGCCTGCGGAGAGCGTGAGACTTCGATGCACGAGCTCCCGGATTGCCGCATGATCCAGCCACTCATAGAAGGGGCTCTGCCGTGCATCGACACCCGCCTCTCGGCTCACGTCTGACTGATCCATGCTGATTCTCCTGTACCCCTGGACGCCGGGAACACCAAGCGCGCTCCGGCCTTGTCGGTGGGACGAGCGGCCACCGATCTCGCGGCGGGCGGGAATGATGGCTCAATCGCCGACAAGAGGACAGTGAGTCTTTCGTCATGACGTTTCCAACGGGTATGCGAACGCCGACAGCGGCCGAACTTCGTGCTGCCGCGGGACGACGGATTCCCGACGTCGTCGCGCTTGGGCTCGACGTTCTCTTCTGCGGTGTCAACCCCGGGCTGTACTCAGCAGCGACCGGTCGTCACTTCGCTCGACCGGGCAACCGTTTCTGGCCGGCGCTGCAGATGGCTGGATTCACCAAGCGGCTTCTGGCACCGTATGAAAACCACGAGATCCTCGACGAAGGATGTGGGATCACGAGCCTGGTACACCGCGCGACGGCGACCGCTCGAGAGGTGACGGCCGCGGAACTCGTGATCGGCGGTCGCAGGCTCGGGCGCACAGTGCGGATCTATCGCCCACACTGGGTCGCGGTGCTCGGTGTTGGCGCGTACCGCATCGCGTTTGACCAACGCGGCGCGCGTGTCGGCCTTCAGCACGAGCCGTTGGCCGGCGCACACGTATGGCTTCTTCCAAGCCCGAGCGGCGCCAACGGAAGCTACCCGCTCGTCGATCTCGTCCGTGAACTCCGGACCTTCCACGAGGCAGTCGATCAGTCACGGCCGCGGTGACGTCAGGTCGATAGCCTCGCCGTATGTGTCGTGAGTCCTGCCGTAGTCAACGCCGTGTACGTGCGTTGCGCGAGTTCCAGCATCACCGCGCTCCACGTCTCGCGCGGGATGCGGAGTTCGATGCCGTGCGATGTCGTGTCGGCATGGACCTCGTGAGGCGCAAGAATGCGACCGATCACCGCCTGATTCTTCTTGATCGGACGTTTGCACGGTTCATCGTCCTGCCATGGAATGGGGACGCTGTACCAGCGCGTGGAGTACCATTGCGCCAGCGTATCCGCTGCGACCTCCCCTGCCCGCTCGGCCTGTTGGTGGGTCGCGAACCCGAGGAAACCGACAATGCCCGCGCGCAACCAGCCAACTTCCACGCCACCCGTCAGCAGGTCGAATCCCGGTTGCCCGCGCTTGGATGCCTTCATCGATAGTACCATGGTCACTTCCTCCCTTTGATTGAGTATGCTGTCCCGCGAACGGACGAACGGCACTTCAATAGCTTCAGGATCACGCCACGCTCAGGCCGCGGTCACGCCCGCGAAGCGCCGGCGCGCGCCGGTATAGCGCGTCGGTTTCGGCACTGGTGCCGTAACGGGAACCGATGGCACCACCAACACTGCGCACGGCGCCGCCCACGTGACGAGTCGTGTCGTGCTGCCGAGTGGAAAGGGATGCTTCGGCACAGCGACGTCGAGTGGCGCGCTCGCGCGCCCGAGCACGATGAGACCCGCGCGCGATGCGTGTGCATGTGCGACGATCTCCTGTCCCGGATCGCCAACGCCGACATGCACTCGAGTGCGGACGCCATCCGGGCGCGCCGCCTCGAGCTGATCCGTCAGCCACTTTTGCGTCACCCCAAACAGCGCTTGCTCATCCGATATCAGGTCGACGCGCTCGGGCGCGTCCGAACCGTCGCCGAGCGAGCGATCGGCCTCCCGGAGGCTTCGCACGAGGTCCCGCAGTCCCGGCGACAACACGTGCAGCGCATGCACGTCCGCGTTCCACGTGCGCGCCGCATGCATGGCCGTGCCGAGCACCGCGTGTCGACCGGCATGATCGTCGAGCGCGACGATCATGCGCGACGGCGCTGCATCATGCGTCGCCGGGATGATGAGCACCGCCGTTCGGCTGCGCGTGAGCAGGCGATGCGCGGTCGTCGCTCCAAACCGCGCACCCCCACGCCGTGATCGGCGTCTGCCAAGACAGATTACCTCGGCATCGTCGTCCTCAGCGGCGAGCGCGAGCTGCTCCGACACTTCACCACGCCGCACCGTCACCGTCGACCGGCCGGGCGCGAGAAGCGCGCCGACGTTCTTCAGCCCGCCCTCCAGCGCCTCGGCAACGTCCGACATGAGTGCGCGAATCTCCGTCAACTGAAGCCGCATGAAGGACGGCTCAACCGGATCCGGCAGCACATGGACAAAGTTGATGCGCGCGCGCGGCGCCAACTGCTGTGCGGCCCACCGGGCGGCAGCGAGCGAGCGTGCACTGAAATCAATGCCGACCACGATTCTGGTGAACACAGGACGTTACCTCCGCGTTACGTGAACTGCGTTGCCGAAAGGGCACTCAAAGGGGAGCGAGGCTCGCTGGGTGCCTGACGTTCGGCGTGAAGCGGTGTGGCTCGACGACCTTGCCGAGAATCTGGGCGACCGAAATCGTAGCTGCCTCACTCGCGTAGGAGGGAAGCACGATCTCGATCGCGTACGACTCGGTTCGGGCGTCGGCCGGCGGTCGATAGAGGCGAGCCAGCGGAGTGTCGCCAGCCGCCACCCACTCGTACGCACCATCGTGAACGAAACGCACGCGATCGAGCTTGGCCGGTTGCGGCTTCCATCCGAAGTAGTGGCGTCCAAACGCGCGCTCCAGCGCGCGCCACGCCGCGAGCGCGGCGCTCACCGCGCGTGCCTCGCTTTGCAACGCCGAGAAGCCGATCACATTGCCGCGAATCCATCCTACCTTTGCGCCGTCAGCGTTTTCCAGGGAGTGCCGTCGATCGCCTCCGTCGCCGATTACGTTGATCATCGCTTTCTCCGAGTACCGGGTGATTTGCGCCAGCGGCGTTCGCCGAGTGCGAGCATGCGCCGACGCTGGCGAATCAGCAGCCGCGGATGAGCCGCGGCGCCGATTCGCATGCACGTTGTTTGTGTGCTCAGGTGTCTCGAGTGATTCTGCCCTCCGGGAAACTGGGTGCGAGGGCACGCAGCGCGAGGTCATGATCGGCCGAAGGAGTCGCGTTTTTGTTGGCCGATCATGTGTGGCGCGCGGCGCTGCCCTGTAAACACGAACCGCCCTATCTGCGATCTGCGCAGATAGGGCGGTCAATCGGCGAGAACAGCTCGCCGCGGTGGCCCCGAACGGGGCCCGAGGCTAGCCGCGACTTCGCGACCGTCCGCACTTCCCGCTGCGCAATGACTGGGTGCGACCCGGCCGGACCGACGCTGCACCAGGTGCGCGTCGGCCAGCACGGGTGACCCCATCTCGCATTTCAGACACACGTGTCTTGTGCGAGTCGGCCGTCCGTACGGCGAGTCGATGGCTGTCGGTGGCGAGCGACGTAATCGCCCGTCCAGTCCAGGACGCTGCACGATCAGTCGACACGCGATGCGTCGCGCGTCGAGCGAAATTCGACAATGCCATCAGGTGCCTGAAGGTCGTCGTCATGAGCAGGTGGTCGAGGAATACTGACAGCTGTAAAAAAGTCGCGCCACCGATCTTCACGGCGAGCACCCTTGGCTCGCCCAGTTCTGATCGGCGCGTAAGCGCACGGTCATCACCAGAAGTATCGGGACGCGACTCCCTCACCAATATTAGCAAGACGTTGCTCGAGTGTCAACCTAAGAGCCGGTCTATGAGCCCGTCTATCGCGGGTTCTCCCGCGTCCACTATCACGAACTGTTCGCGCGCTTGACACGCCGGTTGAGAGCGGGCCCGAGCACGGCGGCATTGCTGATGTCGCCCGCAGTCGACGCATACACCAGCGTGACTCGACCACGCTGCGCTCTCCGTGCGAGATCATCCAGCACGGTAGCAGCAACCCGGGCCCTCAACTCCTGTCGATACCGCTTGCGGAACTCTGGCCATTTGTCGGGATCATGCTCGTACCATTCGCGAAGCTCGGTTGATGGCGCGATGTCTTTCGACCAAAGGTCGACGTGCGCCTTCACTTTGGATATGCCGCGCGGCCACAACCGGCCGATCAGGACCCGGAATCCATCCGAGGCAGCGTATGGTTCGTAAATGCGTTTGGTGACCACCATGTCGTACCTCGTCGTTGAGCGTGCAAGTCACGCCGCATCGTC
Source organism: Gemmatimonadaceae bacterium (assembly GCA_039915865.1). Taxonomy (GTDB): domain Bacteria; phylum Gemmatimonadota; class Gemmatimonadetes; order Gemmatimonadales; family Gemmatimonadaceae; genus AG11. The sequence goes on from JBDSML010000032.1 coordinate 18,718, forward strand.
GTCCACGCGCGGCGCTGGCGCCACAAGCACGGCACAATGCGCTCCCCGTATGAGACCAGTCGTCACGCTGCGCGACAACACTTGCTCGAGAACACCGTGATGACGGACGCCACACGCGAGCAGTTGCATCCCATGCTCGAGCGCGTACGTCGTCAGGACCTCCGTGGGCTCGCCGTGAAGCACGTCGACGTCCACTCTCACGCCCGGAGTCTTCCCGAGCGTGCGCGCAAAGCGCGCGAGGGCAGCCGACGTTCGTGGGCCGAACGACTCGTCCCACTTCCCCGCGCCTCCGGCATCGGCGCCCGGCGCCCGTTTCACGTGCACGAGTGTCAGCCGTCCGCCGCGTCCCAGCATCCGATGCGCAGAGGCGGCCGCTCGCTCGCTCGCCAGACTGAAATCGACGGCGACCATCGCCCGCTCGATTGGCGACGCGGCATCGGGCGGCACGATGAGCACCGGCGTCTCGCTGTTGCCCACGATTTCAGCTACGCGCTCTCCGTAGATCAGGTGACCAATCCTGCCGTGTGAGCCGGTGCCGATGACGATCAACCCAGCGCCGTGCTCCCGTGCGAACCGCGTGATCGTCGCTGCCGGACTGCCCTGCCGAAGGTCGATGCGACTCGCACGCGAATTGTGACCATTGTCTCCAATGATTTCGCGCAATCGCCGGATCACATGCTCGCGCTCGTCGTCGTCGACGAACGGTGGCAGCGCCGGAGCGCCGGCGGCCGAGGCAGAAATGATGGGCGTGGTCTCCATCACGCTCACGATCCGCAGCTCACTTCGTTCGTGCTCGGCGAGCCATTGTCCCATCGCGAGCGCCGCGTCGCCATCGCCATCCGGCTTCATCGCGACCAGCACCACCCCCGTATCCGCGGGGATGATGCGCGCATGGCTCCCGACGTCCGTCGCCGCTGGATATGTCATGACGTCCCTCCTGCTTACGGTGAGTCTGGCCTCCCGCCGCCGCGCGCCACTGTTGGCGCGGCCAGGTGCGGTCATCTCCGGAGTGACGACATCTCCATCACTCGGTAGAGGATACGTCGATGGCCGGGGAAGAAATGATCACCGTGAAGTATCTCAGCCCGTGTGGCGCGCGAGCGTGACGGATGTCTCAGGCATCGCCGTGCATCTGTACGAGAAAACCTGACGACACCGAGCAGCGACTGTGCGGGACGCGACGACGGTGCAGAGTCGGCGATGACCTACTCACCATGCGCTACGGCCCGAAGCTTTGACAAATCGGCAATCAGCAATGTCTCTCGTCCGCCAGACCGGATGAGACCGCGCGCCCGCAATTGCTTGAGCGCGCGACCGACCGACTCACGTGCGGTTCCCAGTTCGAGCGACAGCTCTTCCTGTGTCCGATTGAGCCGTAGTGCGATTACGTCGGCCGTCGGCGTGCCTTGTCGCTCGGCGTAATCGGCAAGCAGCAGTGCCAATCGTGCCGCAACGTCCCGAAAGGCGATCGTCTCGGTCAGGAGGACGAGGCGGCGCACGGTATTGATACTCGCAATCGGTGCGCGCGAGATAGACCAGCTCCGAGGCTTCCCGCGTCACGGCGGAGGCGGGGTACGGGCCGCCATCGAACAGGGGCAACTTCCCCGAGGAGCTGCCCCGGGCCTTGCGTGCGCAGCACCTGTTCGCGCCCCACGTCACTCGTGCGGAAGACACGCACGCTCCCGGCGCTCACGATGTAGAGCCCGGACCCAGGGTCGCCTGCGCGAAACAGGAGGTGGCCGGCCCCGAACCGCCGCGGGACGCACCGCTCGGCGAGGCGTGCCAGATCCTGCTCCGATAGCTCGGCGAACAATTCGGAGCGGCGAAGACATGCGATGATATCCATCAAGGATGCACCTCGACTGATCGCTTCAGGGTGTCGCTGCCGTAGGATGGATGAGTGCGAGACTACAGACTGCCGCTGAGCTCTCCTCGGCGTGGCTGATGCAAGATGGCCACGAACCGTCTCAGAGTGCCAATCGCGTCGCTGCGGTTCGGCGCGAATACTTGCCGATCTGCAAGTGACGGCCGCGACCCGGATACGGGAGCCCGGGGTAAAGTCGGCCGCGCGCGTCGTATCGATATCAGGCGAACGCGCATTGTCCCCGCGCACAGGGACACTTCGGTTCCCTTCGGCGTGCAGTAGGGGACTATCTGCCGCGGTCGGTTAGCCGATCTGTTCCGCCAGCTCGATGACGATCCCTGCGGCCCGCGGATGTAGCAGCGTCGGGAGTTACCAGACCGCCCATTGCACATGGATTGCCACAATGAAGACGCTAACTCCCGACACTCGCTGGGACGACAGACCTTAGTTGAACGCCGCGGAGCGGTTGATGCACGCCGGCGCCTTCAGATACTGCGGATTGTTCGACTCTTCGGCGGGAATCGGCAGATTGACGTCCGTGCCGTAGTTCGTACCCGCTTTGGACGTATTGTCCGGCTCGTACGGCCCCTTCGGAAAGACCGATTCCGCATCCCGTCCGTACTGCGAGATAAGGCGACGCAGGTCGCCGACGCGATGCGCCGTGAGGAACAGCGACACGCCGCGCTCCTGAAAGAGGAGGTTTTGTTGGCCCGCGGCCGTCGCGGGAATGTCGCTCGCCGCAAACGGCGGCGGTGACGACAGCGGCGGACTGGTGGTGGACCCATCACCCGAGTACGTCGGTGCATTGGCGCGCGCGGCATTGAGCATCGTGCGGAACGTCGCCAGATCGCCGGCGCGCAGTGCCGCTTCCGCCTGGATGTACCGCGCTTCGACGCCGAGTGCCAACGGGGTCGGCGACGCACGGTCGCCGTACTTGGTGGTGAGCAGCAATGGCGTCTCGCCATCGAAGCCAGCGCCCGCATCGATCGTCGGCAGCCGCGGATCGCTCAGCGAGACGAACGGAAGACCATTCCCCCCCTCGCGGTCGCCCACGCTGAAGCGCGACTCCACGTAGTTGAAGCTGTAGATCGCGTTGTTCTGCCGACCGGTATTGTCGTTGTGCAGAATGCTGTAATTGAACGACGACGGCACCGCCGCGACCGTCAGCGCCGCTTGCGCCGGCTGATTCAGGTCGAGCAGCGCGCGGCCCTTTCCGATCCTGGCGAGACTCAACGCTGCGGCGCCGTTGTTCGCCGTTGCGAGCGCGATCGCCGAGTCGAACTTGGCGACGGCGATCGTCAACAGCGCGGTGCCGGTCTGCGGCGCTCCGTACTGCGGATTCCCGGCGTCGTCGAACTGGCTCGTCGGCACGCCATTGCAATAATTCTCGGCGAGCAGCACATAGGCGAATGCGGCGATCGCCTGAACTTCAGCGCCCAGCGGATTCGTTGGGTCAAACTGGCGATAACGTCTCGCCACGAGGTCGGCGCTGGCGCGCGCACGCTGCAGATCCTGGAACGTCTGCAGCGTTGTACTGTTGATCTCCTTCGTCGCGCGACGATCCACCTCGATGCGCGTGTTGAACGTCTCGGCGTTCACGAGCTCATCGCTCAGGAGGCCGGACATCTGCGCGATTCCTTCGTTGAGATCGAGGCCATTGCCGTAGCCTCCAGCGTAGCCGACCTGAAAGTCGCCAAGTGCCGACGCAAAGGCGCTCGGCAGCGCGGCCGCGCCGGTGATGTTCTGCGGAAGCACGACGTCGGGCGTCGGCACGGTGAGCAGCTTGTCCTGGTTGCACGCGCCGAGCACGGCAACCGCTACGAGGACGGCGACGCGGGCGCCTTGGCGCGACTTGAGCGTTGAAGTCGTCATGACGTCGTCCCCTTAGAAGGTGAAAGCGAGGCGTGCGGTGAAGTACCGCACCTGGGGCGCGGTGAGGAAGTCGGCCGTGGCGAAGTTCGCCTGCGCGCCCGCGTTGAGCTCCGGATCGAGTCCGCTGTACTTCGTCCATGTGTGGAGGTTGCGGCCCGCGAGTGTCAGCGTTGCAGAGGCGGCACCCGCGCGCATGGCGAGACGTTGTGGCAGGTTGAAGAGCACAGCGAGCTCGCGCAGCTTCGTGAACGACGCGTCCTCGATATATCCGCCGTTGAACCCGTTGCTCGACGCCTGCGCCGCGGCCTGCTGCTCGAGATTCCCCGCCGTCGGCGACTGCACCGCCGCGCCATTGAGGAAGATCGCGTTACGATAGACGCCGGTGAGATTGTAGATCTTCTGTCCGCCGCGATGATCGAGCGTGGCCGACACGCGGACGATCTTTCCGAGCTGCAAGGACGGCGAGATGTTGATCTCGCGTGTCGGGAATGGAGATCCGAGGAACGACGCGGAGTCCGCGAGCGTGTACTCACAGCCGCTGCTCCCGGGGCCGCCTGGGCACGCGATCAATCCGTCCTTGTTCGCATCGGTGATCGACGTGATGGCGCGGTCATAGTACGCGCCCAGCGGCAGGCCGGTCTTGAAGATCTGCGTGTTGTCGAAGCCGCCCGTGAACTGCGGAATCGCAATGCCGTTCTCGTCCTTGCCGAGATCGTCGAGGTTGTTCTTCGTCCACGAGCCGTTCACCGTGAGATCGAGCTTCACCTGGTCGCGGTCGAGGAGCACGGCGTGTGCGACGGCTTCGTCACCGAGGTTGCGCACGCGCCCGAGATTCTGGAAGCGGTTCGTCGCGGATCCGAGCGACGGCGCGAGGTTGACGTTCACGAGTGCGTCGTTCGTGAGCTTGTTGAAGTGCGTGTATTCGATATTGAGGCGGTCATTGAAGAGGCCGAGATCGAATCCGCCTTCCGCTTCACTCGACTTCTCGGGCTTGAGGTTGGGGTTGCCGGCGCCGCCGACGGTGAAGGCAGGCACGTTTACGCCGTTCACGACCACCGCGACGGGATTGTAGAATTGCTCGGCGGCCAGATAGCCCGGGTTCTGCCCCGCGGAGCCGGCCGCGGCGCGCAGCCGTAGCGACGAGACAGCACGGATCTTCGGGAAGTAGCTCTCTTCGCTCACGACCCACGATGCGCTCACCGACGGATAGTAGATGCGCTGGAAGTTCACACCGAACGCGCTGTTGCGGTCAGTGCGGAACGACGCCGTGAGGAACACCCGGTCGGACCACGCGAGCTGCTCGCGGCCGATGAAGCCGAGGGTGCGCACGTAGTTGTTCGCCTCGCTCACCGTGAAGCGCGCGGTAGTGCCCGCGAGCGACGTGGTGCCGGCGAGCAGCTTGGCCCCCGTCGCGTCGGTCCGCGTAAAGCCGACGTCGGTGTACTGCGAGCCGAGCGTCGTGACGAACTTCAGCGCCGGCGAGTACTCGTAGGTGCCGGACGCATTGACGCTCGCGGTGTAGTTGCTGACGATGGCGCGGAAGACATTGCGGTAGCCTTCGGTCGAGTTCTGGTCGACGAGGAGCAGCGCGGGCGGAAGCGTCTCGTTGTCGTTGCGGTGGTTGATGTCCGCGCCGAGTGTGCCGTTGAGGAGGAACCAGCTGGTGGGTGTCCAGTTGCTCGTGACGCCGCCGATCAGCCGCTGGACTCCCTGCCGCGTGTTGATGTTGAAGAAGTCGGTCGGAGCGACGCCGGCGTTGTAGTAGCCGTGACTCACGGTGTCCGATCCGGCGGAGCACAGGCCGGGATGCAATCGTGTGCCCGTGGGGCTGCAGTCCGCCGCGCGACCCAGCAGCGATCCCGAAATGACACCATACGAGTTGTTGTCGTTCTGCGGGCGCCGCAGGTCGCTGTTCACGTAGCCGACGTTGAGTTGCATGTCGAGCGACTTCGTCAGCTGGCTGCGCAGGTTCGTGCGGACGTTCAGCCGCTGCTGTCCGTTCAGCGCGATGACGTTCTGTTCCTTCTGATACTCACCGGACACGAAGTACGTCGCGACATCAGAGCCACCGGCGACGCTGAGTCCCGTGAGGCGGCGATTGCCCGTACCCTCGATGCCCGACGACCGCAGCGGATTGTTGGACGCGATGGAATCGACGGCCGTGCATGCGCTCGACAAGCCGGAGGTGCGGCGGAAGAGGTTGCAGTTGGTGACGAGTGCGCCGGCCGCCGTGTGTCCGTACGACCGTGTGTTGAGCGGATAGTCGTTGACGTCCTCGAGCGAGCCGAGCTCACCGAACGCATCCCAACGCGTCTTCCCGGCGCGGCCGCGCTTCGTCGTGACCTGGATGACGCCGTTCGACGCGGCGGTGCCGTAGAGCGCAGCAGCCGCCGGACCCTTGATGATCTCGATGCTCTCGATCTCTTCGGGATTGATGTCGTTGAAGCGCGACGGCAGCTGACCGCCGGTGCCCTGCGCCGACGACTGCGACGAGTTGTCGGCGCGAACGCCGTCGACGATGAGCAGCGGATCGTTCGACAGCGAGATGGAGTTCGATCCACGAATGCGGATTCGCGAGCCGGCACCCGTTTCGCCGGCGGCCGTCTGCACGACGACGCCGGGAATACGCGAGCTCAGCGCATCCGAGAACGTGCTGATCGCCGATTTGATGATGGCCGAGCTGTCGATGGTGGCGGTGGGCGCGCCGTTTTCGCGGCGTCGCTCCGTCTGCCCTGTCGCGGTCACGGTTACGACGTCGAGCGTCGTTGCGGTGACGGCGAGCGCGAAATCCACGGTGGCGTTACCGCCGGTGCCGATGGTGGCAGCCTTGCTCATCGGGCCATAACCGATGCGCTGCACCGCGATCTGCACCGTGCCGGATGGCACGTTAGAGATGCGATAGGCACCGGACTCGTCGGTCTGCGCGCCGCGGCTGCTTCCCACGACACGCACCTGAACGCTCGCGAGCGGGCGCTGGGACTGGCGGTCCGTCACTGTGCCGCTGATGGTGCCCGTGCTCTGCGCGATGGCCGGCGCTGAGACAAACGCGATCGCGGCGCCGACGACAAGTCGGCGAAATCCACTGCTCATGGTGACTGCCTCCGTTCGAGAAACGCCAACGAAACCGTGGCTTGCTCGTTAACACCCTCGAGCATTGGATACAGTCACGCGGTATCTGGTTTGCGAATTGTCTGTGTTTTGTAAAGCAGGTATCACACGGATTGCGGCGGTGCTGCCGCGCACGCGCTCGTGTGTCGCGCACGCCCTCGCCAATGTCGAGTGCATCGAAGGAGACAAGAGGCTCCTCACGGCATGCGGGCCCGCGCCACTATCGGTCTGCCGTCAGGCTGGCTCTCTTTCAGGCGCTCTGTGAGTGGTGCACCTTCACCCAGCGATCACCCTGCACAAAGTCCCCGTCTCATCGCCGCAGTGGCGTGCCTGGCCCTTGCGCTTCTTGCCGTGGCGCCCATTCCGTTCCAGCGGCGGACCAGGCAACGTCACGCCGAGATCACCGAGGTGCACGAGCCTGGCAAGAACACCATCCGCCATACCGATTGGCGCGGCACTGGCGCCGGCGTATAGCACCGCCGGCGCGGGCTGTTGGAGCATCGATCCTCACCACGCCACGAATGACGCGTGCCGGAGACGGCCTACTCGCTGAGCGCGCGCCGCAGATTCACGTCCTCGGCGTCAGTCCACTTGGTCATGCGCATCGCTCCGGGTAAGCCGTCACTTCTTTTCCTGATGCTCCGCCAGCTTGTCGGTGTACGCCGACTCGAGCTTCATGATCGCGATCGCGCGCACGAGGCTCCGTGCGGACGACGGATCCGCCCAGCCGGCATCGATGGCCGTGGTGAGCTTCTGCACCGCGGCTGGATTGCCCCCACGTCCGCCGCGCGCCGCGCGATTCATTTGTGCGAGCACGGCAAACGCCAGCACGCGCTTGTCGTCATCAGCGCTGTGAGACAGCTCGATGAATTGATCGAGCTGCTGACCGCGAGCGCGATCGCCGACGTAGCGGCGCCATGCCGCCTCGACCTCCGGATTCGAGCCAGCCACTGGATTCACCTGTGACATCACGTCGACCACAACGGGGAAATCACCAGGCGCAGTGAGCCGAGCGACCGACGCAACCGCTTTCGCGCGCGTGGCACCGGCCAGGGCGTTGTCGAGCGACGCGCGACGCAGCAACGGCAACGCCGATGCCGGCAGCGTCGACTGCGCGCTCACCAACTCGGCGACACCAGCATGCAGACCCGCACTCTGTCCGTCGAGCGAGGCGAGCGTCGCGACGAGCTCCTCATCTACCTGTTGACGCCCCGTCAGCGCCTGGATCACGGCAGCACGTTGCGCGCTGCGTTCCGTCGTCAGCGCCGCGAGCAGCTGCGCCGAGCCGGCGGGGAGCACGCCATTCAGCGCGAGATCATCGGCAAGCGCGGTGAACGCCGGACCGGATGCAGCGATGAGCGCATCCGCGAGCACGGGCCGAATCCTGAGGCTCTCTGACCAACCCTGCGGTGCGTAGTACGGCCCCACCGTCGAGGGATGCGTCGTCCACCAATCGCCGAGCCAGATGGCTTCCACGTTGTACAACCGTGCGAGCGCGACGAGCAGCGGACGGCGTGCATCGCCGTTCGTCGTCCTGCCTGCGCGCAGCATCAACGCCGCCACCGTTTGCGGACTGTGCATCCGCTCGAGGGCGTGGAGTGCGCCAGTCCTCACCGCGGGCGCACCGGTGTCGAGCGCCTTGAGCGCGGCCTCGCGTGCGTCGAGCGAGACGAGCGCATTCGTCGCGAGGTGCGCGATCACGGGATCGGCACTGCCCATGAACGGCGCAATGGCGTCCGCCGAGCTGGTGGCGCCGAGTCGTACGAGGCTGGTGATGGCTTGCACCTTGACGTCTGGATCCGCGTCGGCCAGAGCCGTCACGAAGATCGCCGGCGAAAGTCCGGCCACCTGGTCACGACGATCCGTGAGCGCACGGAGCGCCCACGCACGCAGCGCTGGTGTCTGCGCGGCGCGCTGCAGCGCGGCGTGTGATGCAGTGCCGTCGAGCTGCGCCAGCGTGAACATCGCTGCGACGCGAGCGTACGCCGGCTGCCTGGTATCGGCGATCTGCAGCTCGAGTGCGCGCGTCGCCGTCCCCGACCGTCCTCGACGCCACAACTCGCGCTGCGCCTGGAGACGATGCTCCGCATCCGCCGACGACAGCAGCGTAAGCAGCTCCCCCTCGGCCGCGCCGGTGATGCGCGGCGCTGTCGCAGCGGGCTTTCCCGGGTAGCTCACGCGGACGATGTAACCCACGGAGTCGCCGATGTAGCGGAACACGCCGCCCGAGAGGCTGGAGACGTACATGTTCGAACGACCGTCCATTGCGACGTCGGTGGGGTGCGGCACGGTGAGGAAGTCCTGCTGCTTCGGCGTGAACGACGCGCCCTTGCGCTCCATCGGATGCCGATAGATGCGATTCAGCGTCCAGTCGCCGGAGTAGAACATGTCGTTTGCGTCGGCGGGAAATCCTGGATCCTGCAGCCAGAGTCCGGCCGTTCCCGCGCCCGGCCCGTAATCGAAGATCGACGGCATGTGCTCCGACGCGAAGTGCTGAAACAGCGACGGATAGCCCATGTCCGCACCGGCCGGGAGATAGTGCATGCGCGTGTCCCATCCGCCGCCGTCGTTCGTGTTGTCGCGAGCGAAGATATGCAGAAAGGGATCGATACCGAGATCGTAGATGTTGCGCGTTCCGGTCGCATACATCTCCAGGCCAGAGCCGTCCGTGCGAACGCGAGCGACGCCGCCGCCATGATGCGCGAGCTCGATGCCATCGCGTCCGACGGCTTTCACGAAACCGTAGTCGCCGACGGCGACATAGATCCAGCCATCGATGCCGAGCGTGATGCCGTTGGTGCTGTGATCGGCGCTGCGGAAGTCGAGACTTGCTGCGCTGATTCCCTTGACGAGATCGACCGAGCGATCGGCGATGCCGTCTCCGTTGTCGTCGTAGTACGCCGTGAGGTTTGGTGGGTGCAGGACGTAGAGCACCATGCCATCCCAGACGAGCCCGCGCGGGCTATCGACGTCGGCGAACACGGTGTATCGATCCGCTCGTCCGTCGCCATTCTCGTCCACGAGGCGAACGACGCGTCCACGTCCCTTCACGAAGTCCTGCGCGAGATTCGGATCCGTGCCGACGAACACGACGCCATCGAGCGTCGCCGCGACGCACGTCGGATATTCCGCGAAGGGCGATTCGGCGAACAGCGTGACCTTGTAGCCGTCGAGCGCCTTCACCTCGTCCTGGAATTTCTTTTCCCAGGCAGGGTTCGGACCGACGGGCCCGGACGGCGCGAGCTTCGCGGGCATCGCCGGTGGCGCGGTGGGTTGTGCGTTCTGTTGGGCGTCGAGCGGGCGTGACACAGCGCCCACGGTGACGAGAATGAACAGGGCGTGCGCGGGCAGACGTCGCATCTCGTCACCGAATGACAATAATTTGGTCCAGAACCGGCTACCTATGATCAAGGAGTCTACCATGGCTGAAGGCTTCTGGCAGGGTCTTCATATGGAACGAAGACCGAGAAGTCGTGAGACCGCGTCGCGGTAGCCGCGGCTGAGCTTGAGCTTCATGCCGCCCTGCAGTACGACCATGTACTCGCCGTGAAAGTACGGCTGCAGTTCGGTGATTTTTCCGACATTCACCATGGTCGACCGGTGGATGCGGGCAAACCGTGCAGGATCGAGCGTCGACAGGATCTCGCCCATCGTCGTGCGCACGACGTGCTTCACCGTCCCGACGTTGAGAATGATCTCGTCGCCAGCCGCGTCGATCCAGTCCACGTCGCTGGCATTGACGAATTGAATGACGCCATCGCGGTTGACGGCAATCCGCTCGACGTGGCGCGGCCGGGCGCTGCCAGCCAATGCTGGCGGCAGCGTCTCCCGTCCGAGCAGTCCTCGCACCTGCTCCGCCAGCCTGCCGTCGCGCATGAGCGCACGTTGCTCACGCGCGCGTGCGAGCGTCTCGCGAAGACGCTCCTGCTCCACCGGCTTCAGCAGATAGTCGAGAACCCGGGCGCCAAACGCACGCACGGCGTGCCGATCGTGCGCGGTGACGAAGACGATCATCGGCGTCGGGTCGTGGCTGATTCGCTCCAACAGCGCGAAGCCATCGATGCGCGGCATCTCGATGTCGAGGAACAGCAGATGCGGTCGCTCGTCCTCGAGCGCGGCGATCGCGTCCGCCGCATCACCGTATTCTCCGGCGATCAGCACGCCGGTCTCGCGCTCGAGCCGAAGCCGCAACCCTTCGCGGGCAGCCGCTTCATCATCGACAATGAAGACGCGCAGCTCGGCGGTCACGCGGTCACCGGCAGGTCGAGCGACACGACGGTGCTCCGGGTAGCATCGCCGACCGCGACCTCGACGTGTGCATCATTCCCGTAGCAGTGCGCGAGTCGCTGGCGAACGTAGCTCAGGCCGAAACCGACGCCAGGCGACCGGGCATCATCAGCGCAGACGTTGGTGACGTTCACGCGCAGCCGTGAATTCGCGATCGCCGCCGCGATCGCAATCGGTCCCAGCTCGCCGTGCCGAATGGCGTTCTCCACGAGCGGTTGAAGAATCGACGACGGGATCCGAATGGCGAGTGCATCATCCGTTGCGTCGATCTCGACGTCGAGCAGCGAGCCGAACCGGATCGTTTCGATGGCCGCGTACTGGCGCACGAGGATCAGCTCCTCAGCGAGCGTGACGACGAGATCGGCCCGCTGCGCGAGCGCCGATCGCAGATAGCGCGAGATCGCGGACACGGCATGATCCGCGCCGGCGGTATCGCCCTTGAGCACAAGCGTCGAGACGGTATTGAGCGCATTGAATAAGAAGTGCGGTTGCAACTGGCCGCGCCGCACTTCGAGGTCGGCCCGTGCCAGGCGCGCCTCGAGCCCGGCCGCCAGGATCTCACGGTCTCGCGCTCGCCGTGTTGCGTCCAGCAACAGGTAAACGCCAAACAGTGCGGCGAGCGTCGCAAGATCGCCACCGGCGTGTCGCATCGCGTAATCCTCCAACTCCGCAAGGCCGATATTCGCCGCCGGCTCGACGCCGGTGAACCGGACCGCGAGGAGATACAGCACGCCATGCATCAAGACCAGCAGCGGCGCCGCCGCCGCGACAATGGCGATGGTCCGGGGGCCGAGTGGGCGGGAATACCGCGCGACGACGAGGAGCAGCGGCGTCAGTGCCACCCACATCCAATAGAAGAGCAGAATGTGCGCGACCAGACCCGAATATGATGCGCCCCCCGCCCCCGCTTCCTTGCCGAGAAAGAAGTGTGCGGAGGAAAGCAGGCCGAACGTCGTCCACAGAAGGAACGCGAGGGCCGCGAGCTCGAGACGCCGGATGGTTGTCGATGACATGTATCACCAACTTCGCGGTGCATGAGCGCAACGGATCGGGGAGCATCATCAGCAGCGGGCGCATTACCGCGTATTCCACCACCGCATGGAATTTCGGCGGTGACTTGTTTTACGACGAAGTCGGCGTCACGAGCAGCGCGGATCTGCGGTCATTCTGGAGTGTGAGCGCACGCGGCTCCGTGCTTCCTGCCGTGTTGGACGATCGTCTCGCACGCGGAGGGCCGCTGGCAAAGATCCCCGCGCGATGGCGCGCGTCGGGGAGCGTCTCCACCGATTTCCGGCGACGGCTCGTCGGTCGCATTGGTGCGTCGCTCGAGGCAAAGCCCGAGGGCGGTTCCGATCGCGCATTCACTCCATCGCTCACGATACGCGCGTCCCCAGCCCTGCAGTTGTCCATCGCTCCGACGCTCGACTTCCTGCACGACGAGGCGCAGTACGTGCGCACGGACTCCTCTCGCTCCCTCTTCGCGACGCTCCGCCAGCAGACGTTGACGGTCAGTGGACGAATGGACTGGACGCTGACGCCCGCGCTGAGTGTCCAGGTGTTCGTGCAGCCCTTCGTGTCGACTGGCCGCTACGGCGACGAGCGGGAATTGCTGGTGCCGCGAACATTTCCGGTGCGGACGCTGTCAGGTGGAGACGTGTCGAGCCAGTCGACCTTCCTGAGCCGCGCGTTGCGTGCAAACGCGGTGCTGCGGTGGGAGTATCGTAGCGGCTCGGACTTCTACCTCGTCTGGCAGCAAACGCGCGATGGGTATTCCACGGCGGAGGAGTCATCGCTCGAACGGGGGTTCGATCGCGTGTTGCAAGTGTCGGGAAGAAACGTGCTCTACCTGAAGGTGTCCTACCGGCTCGGCCGATGAGACGACGCTAGCCGTTGCTCGATGATAGTGTGGGCGTCACCAGCAAGGACACGGCGGAGCGTCATCACATGAAGGATGCCCTCGAGCCTACAAACGCGAAGCGGCCCCGCATCGCGTTAAAGCGTTACGGAGCCGCCTCTTCGATCAATTCCATTTCGATGCGGGGTCTGCTCGGCGGAAGCGCGTTCGCGGCATCGCTTTCGCCCAGCACGAGCGACATGCTTGCGTGAGCTCTTGTGCCGAGAGCTGCGCCTGTTTTGCCGCAAGGACGACGGGTCGAGCGGCGGACTTCAGGGCGCCGGTCCGTGCATCCCGAGATTCGTCGTACAGCTTCGCACACAGATCGAAATACGACGTGAGCACAGTCTCGAAAGCGGTGAGCTCGGGCGACCTATCGCTTGTCGAGGTGCGCATCGGCAGACCTGAAGGTCGACGAGCCCTCTACCGGAAGGCGCCGTGCAGAAGCCTTTTCGGCCTTAGCTTGCGCCGCTGCGACAAATGGAGCGAGGACGCATGAAGTCTCGAGACAGCCCAGGCGAACGATGTGTGGTGTCATGCTCATTCCGCTCCATCCGAATCAAAGGATCGTCGGCTTCCTCAAAAGGGCGAAAGGACGAACGAGAACCCGTTCGCGTCGTGTACAACTGTCGCCTTCACGCTCGGTCGGAGGAATCGTCGGTCGACGCGATTGTCCGGGTGGTCGTGACTGTACTGGACCACCTTCTGTCCGGCGAACACGCCGAGGTAGATGCCGAGTGCAATGTCGCTGCTCCAGTGCTGATCGAGGTACATGCGAGCCAACGCAGGCATTGCGGCGCCAACGTAGAGCGCCGGCGCGAGCAGTGCGCGATGCGGCGTGTCACGCAGGCGCATCTCCTGCGTCAACGCGGTGGCGGCGGCGAAGCTGGCCATCGCGTGCATGGAAGGGAACGAGCGGTAGTTGAAGCTCGTGAACCCATGAAGCGGCTCGAAGTCGTACGGATTGCCGTCGCGCTGCTCGCCAACCTCGTCGATGACATACGGTCGCGCGCGGCCGAGTGCGCCGCGAATCACCTGAATGAAGAGTGCGGCCGAAAGGATGGACTCGGTGGTGTGGAAGGCGACGTCCGCCGTTCCGTCGTCGTGACGCAGTCTGGCGATGCCGTACACGGTTCCACCTGCAAGCATCAGCGACGTCTCCGTCACCAAGCTCGCTCGCTTCGCCGCAGTCGTGAAGTCTGGATGGCGAGCGTGGAACGACGAGTCTCCCCAAAAACGCGCGATGCGGACATCGAGGACAGACAACGCCGCGGTAGCCGCGGTGGCGCCACCAAAGAGCGCCACGTCCCGGCCAGTGATCACAACGGCGCTCGGCTCATTGGTACCAGTGCTCTGCCCGGCTGATTCCGTCGGTTGACAGAACACGAGCACGGTGAGGAGCGCCAGGCTGCACCTCATGGTGACAACCGGTAGGTCAAGGCGATTCGACTCACTCGCCAATACGTCTCTAAACGGCACTTTGGCGTCTCCGTCGGCTATGGTCGTACAACACGGCGCAGATCACTGCGATCAGAACACCTGCGCTCCATCCACCAAGCACGTCGGTCGCCCAGTGCACGTTCAGATAGACACGACTGAATCCGGTCAGCAGCGGAACGACGATGGCAAACGCGATCGCCCACGCGCGTCGCACGAAACCTTCTCGCCACAGCACGTAGGCAAGCGTGCAGCACACGGCGGCGGACGCTGTCGCATGCCCGGACGGAAATGAGTAGGAACTCGAGACTATGCCACCGAGTCCCGACGGACGTGGGCGCGCGTACGCGCGTTTGATGAGGCTGAACAGTCCGAGGGCGACAACAGGAGCGATGAGAACGCTCGAGGCAACGTGTCGCCGATCACGCGTCCAGAGGAATTCAGCCCCGATCACCGAAAGAACGAACATGCCGGCGATGCCACCGAGCGTAGTCACCACCAGGAAGAATTCGGTGATCGCGGGCTGCTGGTGCGCGAGCACCCACGTTTGCATGGTATTGTCGAACGCGGTCGTCTCATGCGCAAAGACATCCTCGCCAACCTTGGCGAACACCGACACCGCGATGACGGCGAAGAGCACGACGGCGAACCAGTCTCGCGCCAGTTCGACGATGTTACGTTGACGGCGCGCCGGCGGCATTGAGGGGCTCGTCACAACCGTACACGCACGCCGATGTTGATGGAGCGTCCCTCGAGCGGTGCCCATTCGTCGACCGTTCGGCGGCCGCCCTCACCGGGAGTGGGACGAAGGAGCGGATCGAAACGCGTTTGCCGAACGTTCGTGAGATTGTCCAGGTTGACATAGACATTCGCGCGGCCGATACGCTGCGACGCGAGAATGCCGACGGTTGTGTACGCAGGTGCCACGGAGCGATACGGATTCTCGTCGACAGCTTGCGGACCTGTGTAGAAAAGCTCCACGCCAATGCGCGTGCTTGACTCGTCTTCTTCGAACGCCGCATCCAGGCCCGCACTCTCGCGCGGCACATACGGTGACTCGCGCAGACGCCCACTCTCCGGCGATGTCTCCTGCGTTCGCGTCGCGGCGTAGAAGGCCGTGACGATGATGGGCTCTTCGTGGTAGACAGCGAACAGCTCTCCCCCGTGCGCGAAGGAAGGGCCAGCGGCGTTGACGAAGGCCACTCGCCCAATGGTATCGTTGCCGGCGCGACGGAGTCCGATGGGGTCCTTCACGCGAGAGGTGAATAGCGTTCCGCTCACTTCCAATGGGCCGCGGACGGAGCCCACGTCGACGGAGACCGTGCGCGCGCGTTCAGCCGAAACCGCGAACGGGCCGGTCAGGCGTGTGAGGCCGAAGACTTCGGTCTCCTCGGTCAATGGTAACGGCGCGGACCAGCCGGCACCCACGGAGGCTCTGACGCTGAGGAGCGTGCTCGCATGTG
The DNA here is from genome assembly GCA_039915865.1 of Gemmatimonadaceae bacterium. Taxonomy (GTDB): domain Bacteria; phylum Gemmatimonadota; class Gemmatimonadetes; order Gemmatimonadales; family Gemmatimonadaceae; genus AG11. The sequence goes on from JBDSML010000032.1 coordinate 34,643, forward strand.
CCAGAACTGACAGACGTGGTGTGCAGACGGTACCGTACGCGCTCGACGCGTCACATCGTCCATTGAGCTGCGTCGAGAACCAATCCGAGGCAGCATAGGTGTGCTGCAGGAAGACCGCCGGCGTCGAGCGCGACTCGTCGAACTGCGGGACGTCGGCGTTGTGGTATCGTTCCTCCTGATCCGCGACGCCCACCAGCAACGTCTGCGCCGCGGCGACGTACGTGGCCGCGAGTTCGCCAAAGAGTGTGCTCGCGCGCTCGTGCTCACGTTGTGATCCGAAGCGGCGATCTCGCGTCTGCGCATTCGCGGCAAGGTGCATGGCGAGTGTGAGGCCGTCGGCCAGCTGCATGCGACCTGTTGCGCCAGCATCAGCGTGACGCGTCGTGAGGCTCTCGGGAAATGCGCCGGGAGAGCTTCTCTCAGCCGAGCCGCCGCCACGGTCCTCGGCGAACGCGCCCATCGTCACCATGAGGGAGCGTCCGCTGGCGTCGCTGAGGTGGAGGCGCGGCCGAACCTCGATGCGGCGAAAACCGGGAAGATCAGACCAGCCGTCGCCGTCGAGATCAGTGGCGCGCTGGGTATGCGCGCCCGCGAGAAGCGTCGCGCCGGCATGCTCGCTGAACGACTTCGAACCGAACATGACGAGATCGGAGCCAGCGCGCCTTGTTTGATTGACGATGGCCTCGGAGCTGTCCGGCGGGCGGCGTGAGACAAGATTCAGGACGCCGCCGAGCGCATTCGGTCCGTACAGCGCGCTCGCGGCCCCTTTGATCACCTCCGCCTGTCGCAGCTCGAGTGGCGGGATCTGCAAAAGGCCGAAGCTGCCGGCCCGTGCTCCATATAGCGGAAGTCCGTCAGTGAGAATCTGTGTGTACCGTCCGCGAAGACCCTGAATGCGGACGGCGGCCGCGCCGAGTGACGGCGATGTGGTCTGTATACGAACGCCGCTCATCTCCGTGAGGAGCACGCGCAAATCGGCCGGGTGCATTTGCGTCTTTTCGCCGACGTCCTCTCCTGCCAATACCTCGACGCGAAGCGGCTCTTCCTCAACCCGACGTTCGATGCGTGTCGACGAGACGAATACTGGCGCACTGAGCGACGCCTCCTCGCGCAGGAGAAAAACCACCGTCGTGTCCTCGCCGGCGTGGAGTGTCAGCTGAACGGAATCCGGCGCGAAACCCAGCCGGCGCAGCCGAAGGGTCATCGAGCCCACGGCGAGGCGAAGCATGGCCCGCCCGCTTTCGTCCGTCTGCACGTTCACGCTACCATTCGTCACGAGGACATGGGCCGCGGGGCCAAGGGCGGTGCGGACGAGGACGCGCACAACAGCGGCCGGCGCCCCGCCCTGTGCGAGCGTCGCAGTTTGCGGCGCCAGCAGGAGGAGCAAGCCGGCGCACATGGAGAGCGTGCTGTGGTGCCGTGTGTTTGCCTTCCAACCCATCCTCAAGCGCGTGGAGCTAGGGTGAGCGTGCAGGATATCCCGCCAACCTGACGCCAGGATCACATGCTGGCGGGCCGGACAGACTTACCTAAGAACGTCGGAGCGAGGAAGTTCGAATCGCGCCGTCGTTCCTCGATCAGGCGACGACGCGAGACTGAGTTGCCCGTCATGCGCGTGCGCAATCCACTGCGCGATGGCGAGACCAAGCCCGGCGCCCTGCGTACCGGCCCGAGCATCGTCACTCCTGAAGAATCGGTCGAATACCCGCGGCAACGCGTCGGGTGCGATGCCAACACCGGTATCGGTGACCTCGAGTGTGACTCGCGACGGACCCCCGCGAACGGCGACGTTGATTCGGCCACCTGCAGGCGTGTACTTCACCGCGTTGTCCAGCAGAATGATGGCGAGACGCGCCAGGAGGGTGACGCTGCCGTGAACTGGAGCCTCCTCGTAGTGCTCGAGCGCGAGCTCGATCCTCTTTGCGGATGCCCGCCGACTGATTGCCGCGACGGCATCAGAGACGATATCGTCGAGGAAGACGAGGGAGCGCTCGATGGGAAGCTCTGCCGAGTCGGCGCGTGCGAGTGTGAAGAGATCGTCGACGACACTGCTCAATCGAGCAGACTCCAGCGCAACGCGTGTGAAGGCGCGATCGTCCTCTTCCGGACTGCGCGCGCGCTCGAGCGCAATCTCCGCTTCCGTGCGCAACACGGTCACCGGAGTCCGCAACTCGTGCGCGGCGTCGGCCATGAACTGGCGCATGTGCTCGACGGCCGCCTCTACCGGATGCGCGGACTTTCGGGCGAGCAGTACGCCTCCGATCGCAACGAACGTCAGAGCGAGTGCAGCGGCGAGAATGAAGAGCGTGATGAGGCGTCCGTAGCGGTCCTCGAGATCTTCGAGGTCAGCTGCCGCTACCGCGATGAGCACGTTGCCGGACGCAGTGCGAAAAGCTCGCGCACGCATGCGAAGTTGATGCTCTTTCGCCGTGGGCCGTTCGGCGTTCGCGCTGCCTGTCGCGACGGCGGCTCGAGCCAGCACGCGAACGAGCTCACTCGCCGTGTCAGGAATGATGGGACGTGCCGCCGAATCGAGCACGTACAACATCAGGCCCGGCACGCGCAGGCGCTCCGAAGGAGTGCCCGACTGCGACGTCGCGATGACGTGTGAAAGCGCGACGTCGAGCGTGTGATCGAGCTCACGGCCGATCTGCTGCGCGACGGCGAAGAAGAGACCGGTGCCGAGCGCAAGGACGATGGCGACGGATGTCCCCACATACCATGCAGCAAGGCGGAGTCGAAGGCGATCGAGCGGTTCCAGTCGAGCAGGAGATGGCCGCGCGAGAGACCCAGTCACGCGCGCCGCCCGTGAGGCAGTCCAAAGCGATAGCCTGCCCCGCGAACAGTGTGGATCAGCTTCGGCTCGAACGCATCGTCGATCTTCGCGCGCAGCCGTCGTACGAGCGCCTCGAGCGCATTCGCGAACGGGTCATGATTGTCGTCCCAGACGCGCGCCGTGATTGTCTTGCGGTCGACGACGGCGCCCTCATTCCTGATGAACAGCTCGAGCAGCGTGAACTCCTTCGCTGTGAGGACAAGTGGGTGTCCGCTGCGACTCACGCGCTGGGTCGCCAGGTCGACGACCAGGTCAGCGGTCTGCACACGCTCCGGCACGATACCGGGCGTTCGCCTGGCGAGGGCTCTGATGCGCGCGATCAGCTCGGCAAACGCGAATGGCTTGATGAGGTAGTCGTCGGCACCGGCTGTCAGACCGTGCACGCGATCGGCGATTGCGTCTCGCGCCGTCAGCATGAGTATCGGCGTCGTGATCCCGCGGTCACGAATCAGAGTACACAGATCGAAGCCGGTCCCTCCAGGCAACATCACGTCGAGGACGATGACCTCGTACGCGGCAAAGAAGACGCGCTCGCGGGCGTCGGCGACGGAACGCGCGAGGACGACCTCGATCGCGTGTTCCTTCATGCCGCGCACGAGTACGTCACTCAGGTGAGCGTCATCTTCGACGAGGAGAATGCGCACTCGGTATGTCCCGCGTTGTCGGTGCCGGTCCCGGTCAGTATACAGAGGAAACGTTCATGCACACGCAACTGTGGTGAATCGAGCGGTCGCGCGTCGTCAGCTCAATGCGAAAGCGGCACGTTCCAAGCGATGACGCCACCGCCATGACCGTCCGGCGCGATGCTCGTCTTCAGAATCACGCGGTCGATGAAGTTGTCCGGGTGCGCATGGGAGTAGCGCACGACCTTGATACCGCTGAACGTGCCGATCCCGGCGCCAATCACGACGTCGCTCGCCCAGTGCTTGTTGTGGTACATGCGCGACAGGCCGACAAGCGTCGCGCCGCCGTACAAGACCGGCGCCACGATCCATGTGTGTCCAGGCCAGATCCGCTGCGCTTCACTCGTGACGCTCGACGCCGCTGCGAAAGCGACTGTGGTGTGCCCGGACGGAAACGAGGATCGATCTTCGCCGGAGAAGCCCGTCCCGAACTTGAAGTCGCGCGGGTTCGTGTCGGCCGTAACGTAGGGACGAGATCTGCCGAGAAGGCCCTTGAGGAGGGACGTCACGCCAGTGGCGAGCACCACCGCTTCCGTGCCGTGCCAGCCGAGGTCCTCGATGTCGGGATGATGCGCGTATCGGCCGAAGGCATAGAGCGCGGGTCCGACGATGAAGGCACCTGGTGTCGAGATGAGCTCGAGGCCGGTCGCGCTGCGATCGAAGAACTTGTTGGCCTTGGATTCCTGGTTCTCGAGTCGCCGCGCAATCGACTTGTCCGCAGGAAACATCGCGAAGGTGAGCCCGACGAAGCCCACCGCGAGCACGGCATCGGCGGGCGTGAAAAGCGTCTGGGCGCGGCGGCTGGTATCGGTGGGTGCCACGGACTGCGCCATGAGCGAGACAGCTGGCATTGCGCCGAGCAGCAATACGCAGGAGGTGTGACGGAGCAAGTTACAACCTTTCATTCCGAGAGGCCTTCGCAACTGTGCGGTTGGCGAGAGCTGCAAAGTGTGGCGACGCCGACGCTCGAGGCCTCGGGCATGCAGCCAGACACGGGGTGTGGAATGGTGGACGCTAGCGCGCGAACCTGACGCCACGATCACATCGAGTCGAGCTCATGCGCAACGCGAGGTTGTGGATTGTCGGCGCGATGTCACGTCGTCAGCGGCCGCCCAGTGCGGACGAACAGCGCATCGGTGAGGAGGGGGACCCTGGACACCACCGCAGGCCTGGTGGCCGAACACGGGCTCGCGCCGGTGATGATGTCGCGAGTCGCTGAGGTGACCGGCATCGGGCGAGCGACCTTGCTGGCGCCGCGAAGATTTCCGGTGCGAACGCTGTCAGGGGGAGACGTGTCGAGCCGGTCGACCCTCCTCTGCAGCGCGTTGCGTGCGAACGCAGTGCTGCGGTGGGAGTATCGTAGTGGCTCGGAATTCTACCTCGTCTGGCAGCAAACGCGCGATGGGTATTCCACGGCGTTGCTCGGCTTACGGCCGCCGCGTTCCCTTGGCGAACACCTTGTCGTCCTCGCCACGCCACTCGAAGGTCATCGGGCGACCCTTCTCCCGCGTGAACTCGATGGTCACATCCGGCCGCAGTACCTCGTAGATCACCCCTTGCTTGTCATACACGGCGGGGACGAACCAGTCCGGCGCCACGCGGACCATCGCAAAGTGCTTCAAATAGTTATTCCATAGCCCCACCCGACCCTTGAGCGTGCCATTCTCGTAGTCGAGGACCAGCGGCGACGTGGTCGTCGCCTTGCCGCTCGAATCGAGCTCCGTGAAGTCCCAACGCCCGAGATACTGTTGCGCGTCAGCGAGTGGCATCGTTGTGGTGAGCGTCGGCGACACGCCTACATTCACCGAAACGGCAGTCCTGTCCCAGTTCATTGCCAGCGTGCCGCCATCCACACGGAGGTCGGGCATCGACCAGGTGAGGACCTCAGCGAAGGGCGCTTTGCGCGTATGAACGGCAAAGCGGACCTGCGAAGGATTCGAATCCGGCGGCGTGTGGTGAAACTGCTTCCAGTTCGGGTCGAGCACCATTGTCCAATCACCGGACTCCCGCACGACGAACCACACGGAGTACTTGCCCTTGGGAACCGCGTGGCCGTCGAGCGTGATCGCCTTGTCCGTCTCCAGGGTCGTCGCCCAATTGGCACCCGGCGTCCACACCTCGCCCCAGTGCACAGCCGGCGTGCCGAAGAGGGGACTTCTTCCTCGCACGCGAGGTCTGGAGTACTTCATGGTGATCGTCGTACCATCGATGACCTGGGATATCGTGCCGATCTCGCTGGCTTTGACCTGGGCAATGGCAGGCATCGCGCTTCCCACCATGCCCATTGCGACGACAATCGCAGATCGCGCGAAGTTCCGCCTCATGGATTTACCCTTGGGTTTCCGCTTCCGGGTCTGCTGAACTTCGGCGTCCACCGCAGCACCATTCGCGTCGCGCGACTTGCGCATCACTGATTTGCTGGGTTGCAACAACGGCAAACCTCCCGCGGCGCGGAAACAAAGTCCAGACCGCAGGCGAGCGTCGACTTGGCTTATCGCACATGCAGTCTTCAGTCCACTACCGAACAAACACCGACATACGTAGTATCCGCGGGTGAGCGCAGACCTTCGGATCCTTCTCCTGGCAGATTCGCACCTCGGCTTCGACTTGCCCGTGCGTCCGCGCGTCGAACGCCGGCGTCGCGGGCACGACTTCTTCGCCAACTACAGCGCTGCTCTCGAACCGGCGTTCGACGGAGACGTCGACATCGTCGTGCACGCGGGCGACGTTTTCGATCGCCCGATCGTCGCACCGGCCGTCGCGCATCGCGCGTACGAACCACTTCGGCAACT
>JBDSML010000047.1:0-42706 GCA_039915865.1 Gemmatimonadaceae bacterium
CGCCGGGTACGGTGTTCTTCGTCGGCTACGGTGGAAGCTTGAGCGAGGAGGATCCGTTGGCGTTCCAGCGCCTGCGTCGGACGGCAGATGCGTTCTTCGTGAAGGGGAGCTATCTGTTTCGGCTCTAGAATTGGAACAACATGTCGTCCCGACATGAGCGCCTCACTCGAGACGACATCCTAGTATTGACAGTGGCACGTCACACTGTTAATATATCTCGCTATGGACGCCTCCCCAACTCCGCTCGACCTCCCGGAGCTCGCCGACAGGGCCGGCGTCTCCATCCGGACCGTCCGCTACTACATCCAGCAGGGCCTCCTCCACGAGCCCGAGGCACGCGGACCGGGCGCCCACTATACCGAAGAGCACCTCGACCGCCTCCTCCTGGTCAAGCGGCTCCAGAAGGAGCACTTACCGCTCGCCGAGATACGCAAGGCGATCCAGAGCGGCGCCGCCGAGGCGGCCGTTCCACGCTCCGCCCGCGACTACGTCCGCTCCGTGCTCGGCAAGCCAGGCGCCGAGATGCAGGTCTCGTCATCGCGGGCGCCGATGCAGCAGGCAGAAGAACCCGTCCGCTCCCAATGGGAGCGCATCACCCTCGCACCCGACATCGAGCTCCACCTTCGACGCCCGCTTTCGCGCGGCATGAACAAGAAGGTGGAACGCCTGATCGACGTCGCACGCGATCTCCTCGAGGAGGATCAATGACATCTCTCCGCCTTCGTGCCGACCGCCAGCTCCTCCGCGCCCGCGGCAGCAGCGTACGCTATCTGCTCGCCTCCATCTCGGCGCCCGCGGCACCGCCGCGCAAGGATCGCATGCCGGTCAACATCTCTCTCATCCTGGATCGCTCGGGATCGATGCAGGGCGAGAACAAGTTTCCACTCGCGGTGAGCGCCGTCGAGCAGGCGCTCGAGCTGCTGGGCAACGCCGACCGCTTCTCGCTCGTGGTGTTCGACGACCAGGTCGACGTGTTGATGTCGTCCACGATCGCGACGGCTGACGCGAAGAAGCGCGCGTTGCGTGCGCTGCACCAGGTACAGCCGCGGCAGAGCACCGATCTCTGTGCCGGATGGATGCACGGCTGCGAGCAGCTGTCGGAGTTCGTCGCCGACGGAGTCATTTCGCGCGCACTCCTGCTCACGGACGGTCAAGCCAACTCCGGCGAGACGAACCACGAAGTCCTCGCGCATCACGCCGCAGAGCTCAGCCGACGCGGCATCACGACATCCGCATTCGGCGTCGGCGCGGATTTCGACGAGCGTCTCCTCCGCGACATCGCCACCGAGGGCGGCGGCAACTTCTACTTCGTGCAGCGCGCCGATCAGATCCCCGATCTCGTGACGAGCGAACTTGGCGAGGCGCTCGAAGTCGTGATGCGGCGCGCCGAGTTGACGATCACCGTGCCGCGTGGCGCTGAGGCCACGGTGCTGAATCGCTTTCGCTCGCGTCGGTCGCAGGGCCGGCTCGGCAACACGATCGAGCTCGGCGATCTCGTCTCGGCGCAGGAACTCGACGTCGTCATCCGAATGAAGTTTCCACTCGGTGAGCTCGACGAGAGCGTCGTGGTGACGGCGACACTCGGCGATGAAACGTCCGAGCGCATCGAGTTCACCTATGCGAGCCACGGTGCGAACGACGAGCAGCCGCGCGATGCGGTGGTCGATCGAGAGGTGGCGAAAGTGTATGCGGCGCTCGCGCGCGCGGAGGCGACGGAAGCGAATCGACATGGCGACTACGATCGCGCGCGTCGAGCGTTGGTTGGGACGGCGCGGCACATCGAGGAGTATGCCGGCGCCGATCGCGAGCTGCTCGCACTGGCGAAGTCGCTCCGCGACGAAGTCTCGGAGTACGCCGAGCAGCAGATGTCGCCGATGGCGTTGAAGCAGTCGTTCTATGTCGCGGAGTCGTCAATGAAGGGACGCAGTCCGCAAGGCAAGGCACGCCGTGGATGAACGCGTCTTCGTCGCGCTCCGTTTCGCTGCGGAGAAGCACAAGCATCACCGCCGCAAGGGCGGGCGGGACGTTCCGTATATCAATCATCCCATCGGCGTCACGACGTTGCTCGCGACGACCGGTGGAGTGACCGACGCCGAGGTTCTCGCCGCAGCGCTGCTGCACGACACGGTGGAGGACACGGATACGTCGCCCGAGGAGCTGGAGCGGTTGTTCGGGCCGGTCATCGCGGGCTTGGTGGCCGAGGTGACCGATGATCCGGATGTGACGAGTGTGGAGCGGAAGTTGACGCAGGAGCGCGAGGCGCCGTTCAAGTCGCCGAAGGCGAAGCTGATTCGTCTCGCCGACAAGACGTGCAACGTCTACGACATCGCGCACGAGCCGCCGCCGACGTGGTCGGACGAGCGGCGGCTCGCGTACTTCGATTGGGCGGAGCGCGTGGTGGCCGGGCTGCGCGGCGTCAGTGCGCCGCTCGAGGCGGAGTTCGACGCGCGGCTCGCGCGTGCGCGCGAATTGGTGGCGCGTCAGTCGAGGTGACGAGATGCCACTGGCGCAGGTTGAGCCAAGTAACCCATGCCCGTGTGCGCCATGTCCTTCACTAGAAACCTCGCCGCCGCCAGCGTGGCGCTCATCGCCGCCTGCTCGTCCAACACCGAGCCAGGCCCGGGCACGCAGGCCGCCCCGCTGGAGAACCTCCCGCGTCAACTCACGGCCGGAGAGCAGACCGTCGTCGGTGCGGCCAACGATTTCTCCTTTGGGATCTTCCGGCAGATCGCCGCAGCGAACAAGGACTCCAACGCCTTCACCTCGCCCTTGAGCGCGTCCATGGCGCTCGGCATGACCCTCAACGGTGCGGCGAGCTCGACATACAGCCAGATGAAATCGACGCTGGGCTTCGGCAGCGCTTCCGATGCCGACATCAATGCCAGCTACAAGAGCCTCATTGCACTGCTGCGAGCGCTCGACCCCAGCGTCGACTTCCGTGTCGCGAACTCGATCTGGTATCGCAGCGGATTTCCCTTCGAGCAATCGTTCGTCGACGTCTCGAAGGCGTCATTCGACGCGACGGTCACGGGACTCGATTTCTCGAATCCATCCGCCGTCACGTCGATCAACGACTGGGTCAGCACCGCGACCGCGGCGAAGATTCCGAAGATCATCGACAAGATCGACAACGATCAGGTGATGTTCCTCATCAACGCCATCTACTTCAAGGGCAGCTGGCGTGACAAGTTCGATCCCGCAGAGACGAAGGACGACACGTTTCACGGCGTCGCGGGCGATCAGCCGATGAAGCTCATGCATCGCGCCGGCACGCTGCGCCTCTTGTCCAACCAGCAGTTCACTGCGGCGGACCTGCCGTACGGCAACAGTGCGTATGCGATGACGGTGCTGCTCCCGAATCCGGGAACGACGGTCGATCAGCTCGCGGCGTCGCTGCAGTCGGGCGCGTGGACGACCTGGATGGGCCAGTTCCAGGAGCTCAAAACCGCCATCTGGCTACCGAGGCTCAAGCTCGAGTGGCAGCGCGATCTGAATGACGACTTGAAGGCGATGGGGATGCGCAACGCATTCATCCCCGATGGCGCGGACTTCACGCGCATGTCGTCGACACAGGGGACACACCTCTTCATCGACAAGGTGAAGCAGAAGACCTTCGTCGACATAAACGAGGAAGGCACCGAGGCCGCAGCGGTGACGAGCGTCGGCATCTCGGTGACGTCGCTGCCGCCATCGCTCCGCGTGGACCGGCCGTTCATCTTCGTCATCCGCGAGCGGCTCTCGGGGACGATCCTCTTCATGGGGAAGATCGTCCGGATGCCGTAGCTCGTCTTACCAGAGACGCGATACACCGTAGCCGTCGAACACGCTCTCGTTCGACACCAACGTCAGATTCTCCGCCTGAGCCTGGGCGATGAGCATTCGGTCGAACGGATCCCTCTGCGCGCCGGCAAGTGCCCCGGCGCGCTCGGCGTGATCCATCGAGATGTCGAGTGTAATGAAGGTCTGCTGCGCGATGACTCTCGTCATCTGCCCCGAGAGCACACCGGCGTCGAGCTTTCCGGTTCGCTGCCTGGTCGCGATCTCCCACGCCGAAGCCGCGCTGACGTAGACGGAATTGTCGGCGTCGCCGATGGCCTCGCGCGCGGGCTTCGAGAGATTCCGCGCATCGCCGGCGAGCCACCACAACAACGCATGGGTATCGAGGAGCAGCTTCACGGCTGTTCGCTACACGCCCCACGCCGAGAGCTCGTCGTCGGCCAGCTCGTCGAAGAACGAGGCCGGAACGCGAATACGTCCCGCAAAGGCGCCGAAGGTCGGCGCGGGCATTTCTGCGTCCACTGGAACGAGCTTCACGGCTGGTTCTCCATCGCGCGCGATGATGATCTCCTCGCCGGCCCGCGCCCGCTTGACGAGGTCGGAGAGTTGTGTCTTCGCAGCGTGCATATTGATTATCGACATATGGTCGAGGGCTATTAGCTAACTCAATCTAGCTAATGCCCAGCCCGTTGCAACACGAAGAGGAGCATAGTGCCGGCGGCTACCAATTGCGTCATCATTATGCGGCACCCGCCACCATAAAAGCCGTATCGATATGCCTCCTGGACGAAACGACCCCTGCCCCTGCGGTTCGGGCAAGAAATACAAGAAGTGCTGCGCGGATCACGATTCCGCGGCCGCCCCGTTGCTGCGCATCGTGGGCAAGGGCACTCGCAGTGAGATAGATGCACTCGCCGTGGAGGCGATCAGCACGCCAGCTATCTGGGAGGCGGATGTCACGCCGATGCCTGTCGCCACCGAGTCAGAGCCGACGGGGCGACCCGCCGCGGTCATCATCGCCGCGAACGAGGCTGTCCTGCTCGTCGAGGCAGAAGCCCATCCACCGTCGGATGCCGCTGGCGTCGCGAAGCTCCTCGCGCAGGCCATCGGCACAGTGCTCGCGCGCGGAGGCGTCGCACCCGCGGGAGTCCTTGTGCGACACGCTGAAGTCGCGACCGCGCTAGGGCTGCTGATGGAAGAAACGCCGGTCTCGCACACGCCGGTGCTTCCCATGGCCGATGAATTCGCCCGATCGTTTCGACAGCAGGTATCTGGCCTCGCGCTCCCACCGATCTCACAACCACAGACGTGGGCGGCGTGGGAGCTCGCTCCCGAAACCCTCGAACGAGTTTTCTCAGCGGCAGCATCATACTACTCGGTCGCGCCATGGCAGGACTTCGGCGATGAATCGCCGATCGAGCTCGCGTTGCCGAACGGCGCTGTCTGGAACGCCGTCGTGATCGGATTCAACGAGCAGGAGTTCGGTCTCGTGCTCTACGAGAGCATCGACGACTATGACCGTCTCGTCCACGCGCCCAGCCCGGAGATCGGCTTCAGCGAGACGCAGAGTCCGGTGATCGCGCTCTTCTTCGACGCGCGCGCTGACCTCCCCAAGGCGATGCGCAAGGAGTTCACGGACGCGAAGTGGAAGGTGGCGGGCCCCAAGGGATATCCGAGCGTTTGGGTGCTCAACACCATCGGCGGCGGGTTGTCGGAGGAGTACGCAAACGACCTGGCAATGACACTCGAGGTCATGGCGAGATTCCAGGCCGCGAGTCTCGAAGACGAAGCGCTGCTGGAGACGTTGGCGACGTCATGGACCGACGAGATCTCCGGGACGGTCGCCCGCCTCATCGACGATGAGGGAGACTATCTCTGGGATGTTCCCGAGCTTCTCTCGCCTTCTCTCGCCGAGGGAGCGCGTGCCGACGCGACGGCACGGTCCGGGACCGATGAGGACGGCGCCGAAGATGCCGCGACCGTCGATCGCTTCGTCGCGGCAATGAAGGCGTCGCCAGCGAATGCCGAGCGCACGAAGCGCGATGAGCAGGACGTCGACTTCTTCGTGCAACTCATGCACGGCGTGCAGGGCGTTCGTCTTCCATCGCTCTCGGAGCTCGACCTCCGCACCTTTCTCTACGACTTGCTGCCGCGCAAGGCGATGACGACGAAGGAGCATGGCAACGCAATTCGTGCGTCGCTCGAACGGTTCTTCGCCTATCTCGCCGCCAACGAACAACTCACGTATCCATGGGCGGCGGCAATCCTCGCCGACGTGGACTCATTCGAGGAACGATGGGATTCATTTCCCGGCCGGCAGCAGAACGACGCGCTCGCGGACTGGATGGGCGAGTTCTTCTCCGACCTCGATGCGCGCGTGATGCTGCCGTCCAATGAGCTCGCCGGACTGGGCACGTGGGGAGAGACGCAGGGCATCGCAGAAGCCAGCATGTATTCGCTCCTCGAGCGCGAGTGGCTCATCTGGCGCGACGAGGAGATTGCGCTTGGGCATCGCGCGCCGAAGGAACTCTGGGATCGGCTGGTCGTGCGACAGGCCGAGTGGGAGCTGGCGCCGAATGCGCGGCTCGGCGGACGTTCGCCAAGCGAGGAGATTGCCAAGGAGCGAGGCACCCAGCGGCGGGCCAAACCACGCACGACTCGACGACGATAGTTCGGGCATCGCTGGTGCAGCTTATGCACGACCGCTGCGCATGCCCGAACTTCTCACCTGCGCGAGCATCGGCACGCTCGCGCCCGACTTCGTGCTCGTATACGCGGATGGCCGGCGCGTTACTCGCGACGAGCTTCGTGGACGGCCGGCGATTCTCGCCTTCTATCCGCAGCATTGGGATCCCGCGCGAGCGGAACAGCTCGCCCACTTCAACGCGATGGTCTCGGCAGCACCGGGCATCAGCACCAAGGTGCCCCTGCTTGCCGACCTCGATCCATTCGGCGAAGCCGCGGAGCGGTTCGGCGTGCTCGGCGAACACGCGGTGTTCGTGCTCGATGCGGACGGCGTCATTCTGTGGAGTCATGTCGGCGCGGTCGCGCAGTCGGACCTCGATGCGCTCACTGACTCGCTGAAAAGCAGGGCGCTCGCCGTGCTCGAGGCGACAGATGACGCTGCGACCGGAGGGAGGGACCTGCTCTTCAATCCCTCGCGGCGCCAGTTCATCGCGACGGTGCTCGCCGCCGCCGTGGTACTCGCCGCAACGTCGGCCGTCTCGAAGGCCGAGTCCGTCTCCAAGGCGCTCGCGCCGAAGAACGTCGCCGCCATTCCCGTGACGCTCAATGTGAACGGCCGAGCGGTCGCGCTGACGATCGAGCCACGCGTCACGCTGCTCGATGCGCTGCGCGAATACGCCGGACTCACGGGGACCAAGAAGGGCTGCGATCATGGCCAGTGTGGTGCTTGCACCGTGCACATCGACGGCCGGCGACAGCTCAGCTGTCTCACCTTCGCCGTGATGCATGCCAACGCGAAGATCACCACCGTCGAAGGTCTCGCGAGTGGCGACACCCTGCACCCGATGCAGGCCGCGTTCATCAAGCACGACGGCTTCCAGTGCGGCTACTGCACGCCGGGTCAGTTGATGTCGGCCACGGCATTGCTCCGAGAGCCATGCGGCACCGCCGACGCCGACGTCAAGGAATGCATGAGCGGCAACATCTGTCGATGCGGCGCGTATCCGGGAATCGTCGCCGCCATTCAGGAAGTCCGCGCCACGTCGAGGGGCTGAGATCATGCGACCCTTCGACTACACCGCCGCGACATCCAGCGCCGACGCCGCGCGCATGGTGGCCGCGGATCCGAACGCACGCTTCATCGCTGGCGGAACGACACTCGTCGACCTCATGAAGCTCGAGGTCGAGACGCCAGGCCGTCTCGTCGACCTCAACATGCTTGCCGAGAGGGAACCGACGCTCGCGCAGATCACCGAGATGCCCGACGGCAGCGTTCGCATCGGCGCACTCGTCCGCAACAGCGACACGGCATGGAACACGACGATCAAGTCGCGCTTCCCCGTGCTCTCCGAGGCGCTGCTCGCCGGCGCATCGGGACAGATCCGCAACATGGCCACCGTCGGCGGCAATCTTCTGCAGCGCACGCGCTGCTGGTATTTCCGCGACACCGCCATGCCCTGCAACAAGCGCGAGCCTGGCTCCGGCTGCTCGGCCATCGCCGGCCACAACCGCATGCACGCCGTGCTCGGCACCAGCAACCAGTGCATCGCCACGAGTCCCGGTGACATGCCCGTCGCGATGGCGGCACTCGGCGCCGTCGTCCGCGTGCGTGGTGCACGCGGCGAGCGAACGATTCCGCTCACGGACTTTCACGTCACGCCAGGTGCGCATCCGGCGAAGGAGACGGTGCTTCGTCACGGCGAGTTGATCACCGCTGTCGACATTCCAGCTCTCGCGTACGGCCAGCGCTCGCACTATCGCAAGGTGCGCGACCGGGCGTCCTACGCGTTCGCGCTCGCGTCGGCGGCAGTCGTGCTCGACATCCAGGGCGGCACCATTCGTAACGCACGCATCGCGCTCGGCGGCATTGCGACGAAGCCGTGGCGATCGATGGAGGCCGAGCGACACCTCGTTGGGAAGCGTGCGACGTCCGACGTCTTCCGGTCGGCAGCAGAGATCGCGCTGCATGGTGCTGTGCCGCACGGAGAGAATGCATTCAAGATCGAGCTCGCGAAGCGCACGCTCGTGCGCGCGCTCACGACAGTCGCCGAGATGGCTTGAGATGACTTCCATGCGCAACGAATCAGTCGGCGAGCCGATGGACCGAGTCGATGGACGACTCAAGGTCACCGGCGCCGCGAAGTATTCGGCCGAGATGCCGGCGGCAAACATGAGTCATGCGGTGATCGTGCAGAGTACGATCGCCAATGGTCGCATCACGAAGATCGACACGCGGAATGCGCGCGCTGTGCCGGGCGTCATCGAGATCCTCACGCACGAAAACGCGCCGAAGTTGCAGAACGTCACGCCGCCTGGCGGACGTGTCCTGACGCTGCTGCAGGACGCTCTCGTCCGCTACAACGGCCAGCCGATCGCGCTCGTGATCGCCGACACGCTCGAGCACGCGACGGAAGCGGCACATCGCGTGAAGGCGACGTATTCGTCGACACAGCCGGTCACGGAGATGAAGGCGAGCGAGGCGTATGCGCCGAAGGGGGGCCAGGGGCGCAGCGCGGACTCGCTCAAGGGCGATGTCGTCGCTGGTCTCGGGAAGGCGGACGTCAGCATCGAGCACACGTACTCGACGCCGATCGAAAATCACAACCCGATGGAGCCGCACAGCACCGTCGCGGTCCCGGATGGGGACAGGCTCACGGTGTACGACGCGACGCAGTACGTCATCGGCGATCGCGACACTATCGCGAGGACGCTCGGTCTTCCGCCGGAGAACGTGCGTCTCGTCTGCTACTTCACCGGCGGCGGTTTCGGTTCCAAGGGATCGGCGTGGTCGCACGTGCCGCTTGCGGCGATGGCGGCGCGCGTCGTCCAGCGTCCGGTCAAGCTGGTGCTCTCGCGCCGGCAGATGTACGGCCCCGTCGGCGCTCGCCCCGAAACGGAGCAGACGATCGCGCTCGGCGCGATGCGCGATGGCACGCTCACGGCGATTCGCCACGAGAGTATGTCGCATACGTCGCGGTTCGAGGATTTCCTCGAGCCGGCGGCGATGCAGACGCGCATCCTCTACGAGTCGCCGAACATCGAGACGAAGCATCGCCTCGTGAAGCTCGACGTCGGCACGCCGACCTACCAGCGCGCGCCAGGTCATGCGACGGGCACGTATGCGCTCGAGAGCGCGATGGACGAGCTGGCCGTCGCGCTGAACATGGATCCACTCGCACTGCGATTGAAGAACTACGCGGAGAAGGATCCGGACTCGGGACATCCGTGGTCGAGCAAGTCGTTGCGCGAGTGCTACCGTGTGGCGAGTGAGAAGTTCGGGTGGTCGACGCGGATCGCGAAGCCAGGCTCCATGCGCGATGGCAACGTCATGATCGGCTATGGCATGGCGACCGCGACGTATCCAACCAATCGGCAGAAGGCATCGGCGATCGTCTATCTCACCGAGCAGAATGGGAAGGTTCACGCGCTCGTGCAGACGGCGACGCAGGACATCGGTACCGGCACGTACACGGTGATGACGCAGGTGGCTGCCGATGCGCTCGGGCTGCCGGTAGAGCAGGTGCGCTTCGAGCTTGGCGATTCACGCATGCCGCCGAGTCCAGTGAGTGGCGGCTCGATGACCGCGGCGTCGACCGGGTCGGCGGTGAACGACGTGTGCAAGGAGGCGCGTCGCCAGCTCGATGCGCAGGTGGCGAGTGGGAAGAGTCTCGCGTCGAACCCACTCACGGTGACGAAGGAATCCGCGCCCGGCACCGAGCGTCAGCAGTACTCGATGCACTCGTTCGGTGCGGTGTTCGCCGAAGTGCGAGTGGATCGCGACCTCGGCGAGATTCGTGTGCCGCGGATCGTCGGTGCATACGGGGCAGGGCGGATCCTCAACGCGAAGCTGGCGCACAGCCAGCTCGTCGGCGGCGTGGTGTGGGGGGTGGGAATGGCGCTGGAGGAGGAGACGATCGTCGATCGTCGCACCGGTCGCTATCTGAATGCCGATCTCGCCGAGTACCACGTGCCGGTGAATGCGGACATCGGGCAGCTCGATGTGAGCTTCGTGGATGAGGACGACAAGGTCGTCAATCCGATCGGCGTGAAGGGGATCGGGGAGATCGGGATCACGGGTGTGGCGGCGGCACTGGCGAACGCGGTGTACAACGCGACGGGCGTGCGTGTTCGGGATTTGCCGATCACGTTGGACAAGGTGATGGCAGGGAAGCGATTAGCGTAGGGCAGAGCGACGGAACGACGCAACGCAGTGCGCGCTTCGCACGCGGCACAGATAGCACCAACGCAGAAAGACGCTGTAACTACAAACCGCCGTTGCTGCGTCGCTCTGCGATCGCGCAGCCTGCGTCTTCTGCGTTCCGTCGTTGGGTTTTCTGCCTTGTCTTGCGTCACCCCTCCCCAGCCTGCAACATCTCCGGGACCCGACAAAATGAGCCGGCATGTCCTGGTACACCGACGCCTCGAATCCGAAGAACTACCATAAGGTCGTAGACTGCCAATACGCCTGTCCGGCCCACACGAATGTGCCGGAATACCTCAGGCTGATCGCCCAGGGGCGCTACACCGAGAGCTACCTCCTCAACCGGGAATCCAACGTCTTCCCGGGCATACTTGGCCGCACCTGCGACCGCCCCTGTGAGCCTGCCTGCCGTCGTGGACGTATCGACGGAAAGCCCGTCGCCATCTGCCGCCTCAAGCGCGTCGCCGCCGACCTCCGCGACGACATCACCGGATATCTCCCCAAAGCGCCACTCATCAAGCTCGGCAAGAAGGTCGCACTCATCGGCGCCGGACCCGCCTCGCTCACCGTCGCGAACGACCTCCTCCCGATGGGCTACGAGGTCGTGATCTACGAGCAGCACCAGCGCGCCGGCGGGTTGATGCGGTTCAACATCCCCTCCTTTCGGCTGCCAGTGCAGGTGCTCGACGACGAATGCAACTACATCATCGACATGGGCGCCGAGATGCGGTATGGCACCCGTGTCGAGAGCTTGAAGTCGGTGCTCGACGAAGGCTATGACGCCGTGTTCGTCGGCAGTGGTGCGCCGAAGGGAAAGGAGCTCGACATCCCCGGCCGGTGGGACGACGGCGCGAAGAGCCACATCCACATCGGCATCGAGTGGCTGGGCTCGGTGCACTTTGGGCATATCGAGAAGATTTCGCCGCGCGTGCTCATCATCGGCGTCGGCAACACCGCCATGGACTGCTGTCGCACGTCGCGTCGACTCGGCGGCCTCGATACCAAGGTCGTCGCGCGCCGGTCACGCCAATACTTCAAGGCGAGCCCGTGGGAGCTCGACGACGCGCAGGAAGAAGGCATCGAGATCGTCGAGAACCATTCGCCGAAGCGGTTCGTCATCGAGAACGGGAAACTCGTCGGCATGGAGTTCGGCACGGCGGATGGCGACGTCATTCTTCCTTGCGACGAAGTCATCCTCGCCATCGGGCAGGACAACGCATTCCCATGGATCGAGCGGGACATCGGGATCACGTTCGACCAGCACAACATGCCGGCGATCGACAAGACGACGTTCGAGTCCACGCTGCCCGGCGTGTTCTTCGGCGGCGACTCGGCGTGGGGCCCCGCGAACATCATCTGGGCCGTCGAGCATGGACACCAGGCCGCCATCTCGATTCATCAGCACTGTTCGGGCATTCCTGTGGCCGAGCGTCCGCCTGAAGGCATGCATCTCGAGAGCACGAAGATGGGCATGCACTCGTGGGCGTACTCGAACGACTTCAATCCATCCCCGCGCGCGCACATGAAGCACGCGGAGCTCGTCGAGCGCTTCTCGAAGTTGAGCGCCGAGGTGGAGCTCGGCTTCACGCCCGAGCAGACGGCGACCGAAGTCGAGCGCTGCCTCAACTGTGACATCGAGACGCACTTCGAAGCCAAGCTGTGCATCGAGTGCGACGCGTGCGTCGACGTCTGCCCTGTGAGCTGTCTCACGATCACCGGCGGCGCCCCCGACGAGATCGATCTTCGCCAGATGCTTTCGGCGCCCGCGGTGAATCTCACGCAGGACCTGTATGTGTCGGAGGCCCTGCCGCAGACGAAGCGGCTCATGGTGAAGGACGAGGATATCTGTCTCCACTGTGGATTGTGCGCTGAGCGGTGCCCGACGGCCGCGTGGGACATGAAGAAGTTCGAGCTGGTGCTGCCGTATGCATCGGCACCGGCGGGCGAGCGGTCGGTAACGTTCGTATGAGCGGCGTCAACGACTTCGCCTTCAAGATGGCGACGGTGAACGGCACCGGATCGGCAAGCGCGAACAGCCTGCTGATGCAGGCGATCTTCCGCATGGGCATTCCGGTGACGGGCAAGAATCTCTTCCCGTCGAACATCCAGGGGCTGCCCACCTTCTACGAGATCCGCGTCAGCGGCGAGGGTTACACGGCGCGGCCGTTCGAGACGGACCTCGTCGTCGCACTCAACCCGGCGACGTATGCGCGCGACGTCGCGAATGTGCGTCCGGGCGGCTACCTGCTCTACGATTCGTCGTGGCCGCTCGAACCCGATCTCGTGCGCGAGGGCATCACGATCCTCGGCATTCCGTTCGGGAAGATCTGCGTCGAGAACTTTCAGGGCGATCGCAATCGCACGCTGCTCCGCAACATTGTGTATGCCGGTGCGCTCGCCGCGTTCCTGAAGATGGACATGGACCTTGTCGGCGAGATGCTGATCGAGAAGTTCTCGAAGAAGAAGTCGCTGCTCGACGCCAACAAGAAGGCGATCCAGCTCGGCTTCGACTATGCGACGCAGAATTACGAATGTCCGCTGCCCTTCCATCTCGAGAAGATGGATGCGACGAAGGACTTCATCATCATCGAGGGCAATGCGGCTGCAGCGCTGGGAGCGCTGTATGCCGGCGCGACGGTGGGTGCGTGGTATCCGATCACGCCGTCGACGTCGATGATGGAAGCGTTCAAGGCCTTCTGTCAGCGCTTTCGCACCGAAGCGGACACGGGACTCGGCAAGTACTGCATCATCCAGGCAGAAGACGAGCTCTCGGCGGCCGGGATCGCGATAGGCGCCGGCTGGGCGGGCGCGCGCGCATTCACGAACACGTCGGGCCCGGGCATCTCGTTGATGCAGGAGTTCATCGGACTCGCGTACTATACCGAGATACCGGCTGTCTTCTTCGACATCCAGCGCACCGGTCCGTCCACCGGCATGCCGACGCGCACGCAGCAGGCGGATCTCTTCTCGCTCGCATACGCGTCGCACGGCGACACGAAGCATATCGTGCTCTTCCCGTGCAATCCGGAAGAGTGCTTCTACCTGAGTGTTGAAGCCTTCGATCTCGCCGACCGCTATCAGACGCCGGTGTTCGTCGCGAGCGATCTCGACATCGGGATGAACGACTGGATGTGCAAGCGACTCCAGTGGGACGACAACTATCGTCCCGATCGCGGCAAGGTTCTCTCCGCCGATGATCTCGAGGCGATCAAGAAATTCTCGCGCTATCTCGACGCCGAAGGCGACGGCATCGCCGCACGCTCGTTGCCTGGTGTGCATGGCAAGGGTGCGTACTTCGTGCGTGGCTCGGGACACGACAAGCACGGACTCTACACCGAGGACTCCGATTCGTACCAGGAGGTCGTCGATCGTCTGTCGCGAAAGTTCAGGCTCGCCGCGACGACGGTGCCGGCGCCGGAGTTTCATCGGGTGCCAGGCGCCGAGATCGGCATCGTGACGCTGGGTGGTTGTCATGCCGCGGTGCGGGAAGCGATCGACCGGCTGCAGGATGCCGGCATCGTCGCCGACTACATGCGCATTCGCGCGTTCCCGTTCGACACGCCGGTGCGCGAATTCCTCGATGCGCATGCGATCAACTTCGTCGTCGAACAGAATCGCGATGGGCAGTTGCGGTCGCTGTTGGCGATCGAGACGGGGATGCCGCGCGACGACATGCGGTCGATTCTCGACTACGGCGGGCTGCCGCTGACGGCGAATGCGGTGATCAATGCGGTCATGAAACACCTGGAGGTCTCGAGAGCAGGCGCTACACGTGCGGGACAACAACTCTGATCGCTGGCGACATATATGGTGACTCTGTTCACTCCGTAGAATCCGTTCGATCGCTCCTCAATAATTTCCGCCACGCGATTCGGCGGAGTTCGAACTGCCTCGGCAGCATCGGAGGCTTTGGAAAGCCGATTGAACGGATTGAACGGTGCTGAACGGAGAATACGGAACGGCAGCAGTTCAGTTCTGATGCAAACACGAAACTATTTGACGGTAATACAATGACGTCAATCGTAAAACCGCCGGTCCGACATCCCGGCCTCCGCACCAACTCGCTCGGCTTCACTGTGCGGGACTACGAAGGCACGATGTCCACGTTGTGCGCCGGCTGCGGTCACGATTCCGTCACCGCAGCGCTCGTGCAGGCGTGCTGGGAACTCTCGTTGCCGCCGCATCGCGCCGCGAAGATGAGCGGCATCGGATGCTCGTCGAAGACGACCGCGTACTTCATGAGGCAGTCGCACGGCTTCAACTCCGTGCACGGCCGCATGCCGTCCGTCACCTCCGGCGCCAACGCGGCGAATCGAGATCTCACATACATCGGCATCTCCGGCGACGGCGACTCGCTCTCCATCGGACTCGGCCAACTCTGCCACGCGATTCGACGCAACGTTCGCATGCTGTACGTGATCGAGAACAACGGCGTGTACGGCCTGACGAAAGGCCAATTCTCCGCGTCGGCCGACATCGGCTCCACGTCGAAGAAAGGAGAAGCCAATGTCCAACCACCGATCGACCCCGTGCTGCTCGCGCTCACACTGGGCGCAACGTTCGTGGCGCGCAGCTTCTCCGGCGACAAGGCGCAGCTCGTTCCCATCCTCAAGGCCGGCCTCTCACACAATGGCCTCGCGCTCGTCGACGTCATCTCCCCCTGCGTGACCTTCAACGATCACGATGGATCGACGAAGAGCTACAAGTTCACGCGTGAGCACGAAGTCGAGATCTCGGCGGCGGACTTCGTGCCGTTGCGTCGCGAGATCATCGCGCCGGAGACGAACGAGGCGATCACCACCGTGACGATGCACGATGGGAGCGTCGTGCGCTTTCGGAAAACGCACGACTCATACGACCCGACCGATCGCGAGGCGGCGTACGCGCACGTTCGCGCGTGCCAGGCGCGCGGCGAGGTGGCGACTGGGCTGCTCTTTCTCGACGAGGCAGGATCCGACATGCATGCCGTTGCGAAAACGGTCACGACTCCGCTCGTCGACCTGACGTACGAGGAGCTCTGCCCCGGCAACGATGCGCTGCAGAAGCTGATGGAGAAGTACCGATAGCTACTTCGCGTCGTGGAAGATGATGCCGAGCGTGTGCCGTCTCCCCGAACGCACACGACTCACGCCGTGGCGCAGGTTGACGCGGTAGTTCCCCTTCGTCCCACGTACCGGCCGATTGTGCACCGCGAACGCCACCGCGTCGCCTCGCCGCAGCGGCACGACTTCGGCGCGACTCTGCATACGTGGACGCTGCTCCGTGAGCACGAACTCGCCGCCGGTGAAATCCGTGCCCGGATCGGACGGCAGAATCGCCACCTGTAGCGGGAACGCGAGGTCGCCGTAGAGATCCTGGTGCAGGCAATTGAAGTCGCCCGGGACGTACTGCAGCAGGAGCGGCGTCGGCCTCGTTTGACCCGCCTCGTGACAGTGCTCGAGGAACTCGGCATGTCGCCCTGGATAACGCAGGCCGATGTTCATGCGCTCGTTCCACTCATTCGCCACGACCACCAGGCGAGGATAGAGCGCCGTGCGCAATTCGCCGAGCAGGTCAGGAAGCGGATACTTGAAGTAGCGATACTCTCCCTTGCCGAAGCCGTGACGCGCCATGTGGACGTGGCTGCGAAAGTGCTCCTCGTGCGGATAGAGCGACGCGAGCTCCCGACACTCCTCCGGCGACAGCAGCTGTTCGATCACCGCGCAACCGTGCGCGTTCAAGTCGGCGGAGAGCGCGCTCCAGTCGTAGCTCGACACGCGATCCTCCGCGGTCTGGAGCAATGGCGCAATGGCGCTCATACGCCGACTCCAGCGTGCGCACCCTCGCGCTCGATCAGCGCTCGCTTGCGATCGATACCCCACGCGTAACCCGACATTGCACCGTCGCTGCGTACCACTCGGTGGCAGGGAATGCACAGCGCGACATTGTTCGCCGCGCACGCACCTGCAACGGCGCGCGTCGCGCTCGGAGCACCAATCCGCTGCGCAACCTCGGCGTACGACACCGTCTGCCCAATGGGAATGTCGCGAAGTGCCTGCCACACGCGCTGTTGGAACGCCGTACCACGCACGTCGAGTGGAAGGTCGAGGCCCAGAGGCTCTTCGACGAAGCCGACGACTCGCGCGACGAGACGTTCGTAGTCCGCGTCAGCGCCGACAAGTCGTGCGTTCGGGAAACGATCCTGCAACTGCCAAACGAGCGCGTCGGGATCGTCATCGAGAAGAATCGCGACGACACCCTTCGTGCTCGAAGCGACGAGGATCGCGCCGAGCGACGACGCCCCGATCGCAAAGCGAATGTCCTCGTTCATTCCGCCACCGCGATACTGCGTCGGCGTCATGCCGAGCATGCCGGTGGACTTCTCGTAGAAGCGGCCACTCGAGCTGAAGCCAGCGTCGTACATGGCTCGCGTGACGGAATGTCCGTTCGCCAACCCCTCGCGAACGCGCGCTGCCTGATGTGCCGCAGCGTAGTCCTTCGGCGTGAGCCCCGTCGTCGCCCTGAACAGGCGATGGAAATAGCTCGCGCTCAGCCCAACTGCCTCCGCGAGTTCCGCGAGCGACAGCTCGACGCCACTCTCGGCGATCATGCGACACGCTTTCGCGACGATCGCGGCGCTCTCGTCGTTCGCCGAGTTCCTGTCGGGCTTGCATCGCTTGCATGGACGACAGCCGGTCGCTCGTGCCGAGTCCAATGAGTCGTGCAACTGGACGTTCCTGGGATTGGCCGCGCGTGATGGACACGAGGGACGACAGTACACACCCGTCGTCGCAACGGAATACCAGAACTCGCCGTCGGCGCTGCGGTCGCGGGCGAGAATGCGTGTCCAGCGCGGATCGTCGTTTGTCATATGCGATTCACTCGAGCCGAGTGTGTCTGTGTGCTTGCGTCTACAAGATGAGCGGGTCGTCGACACAGGGCTTCCCGATTCATGCTCTCGTGCGGAATCGGGAAGTCCCGCGTGTCGGCTACGCCGCGCGAATGAGGCCGAGCTGCTGGAGCGCCGTCACGCCGTCGTCGAGCCCGATTTCCTCGGCGATCCTTCCATTCTCGATGCGCAGTACCGTCGTTCCGGTGAACCGCATCGTCCGCCCGGTCGATGCGGGCAGCGCTCCCGCGACGCGGCTCATGCAGCGAGTACTGCAGCAGCATGTCGGGCGCAGCCAGCACGCCGACGATGGCGAGATCGCAGTTCGCGCCCCAGAAATTGGTGAACCAACGGCCGACGATGGCCTTGTTGTCTGCTTCCTTGCTCATTTGAACATCCTCTCTTTGGGTCCCATGCGGTGCGACAGCCGAATCCGTTCGGCGATCGAGGACCAAGCTAGACGGAGAGGACGAGCGACGAACTCCGGTTCTTGTCGTCGTATCGATTCAAGAAAAAAACGGCGCCGTCATTCGATGACGGCGCCGTTGTGCAGGTCGTTTCACTCCTGAGCGATTACGGACGAGCGTGGGCTGTCCTCGGCGACGACGCCGGCGCGCTTCTCTCACCACGATCACTGCGTTCGGCGCTGCGCGTCTCCGGCCGAGCTTCGGCGCGCGGCTGCTGGTGCGGCGGCTCCGGCCTGGGCTGTGCTCGCCGCTCTGGAGCAGGCGCTGGCGGTCTCGCCGCGTCGGCGACAGCACCGACGGGACGGTCCGTGCGCGGGCGAGCCGTGCGTGGATCGTCGTTCGACGGACGATCGCCCGGCCGTCCCGGCGTGTAGCCTTCGCCCTTTACGGAACGTCCGCGCGGCGCTGTATTCGTTGGATCGTTGTGCAGGACGATCACCGGCGGGTACACGTAGCCGACGCGGTTGCGTGGATTGTTGTAATACGACCGTCCCCAGTACGAACCGTAGGGATTGACGTAGTCGAAGCCGAAGAACTCGCCGCGTCCGTAGCGGAATCCGTAGCCGAACGGCGCGTAGCCGTAGCGATAGCCGCCATACGGCCAGAAGCCGTAGCCCCACGGATCGTACGTCGTATAGACGTTCACGGTGAAGCGGCTGCGCGTGCCCTGATCCCAGGCGTCCGCACTTCCACGGGAGTATTGGCCGTAGCGGTCGCCGCCGTACGTATTCCAGCCGTAGGGCGAGTAGTAATTGACGTTCGACGCCGTGCGATTGGCGAGTTGTGCTTCCTTCTCGACGGAGACCATCGCATCGGTCACGCGCGCGGGGACGCCCGCATCAGCGAGCTGCGTGAGCGTGCGTGCGTCGACGGCGTAGCGCTGGCCGTTCTCGAAGATCCACGCTTCGACGACGGATGCGTCGACCAGCCGCGACGCTTCGATGATCGCATTCGTGCTGACGGGAGCGCCATTCTCGGCGCGGGCGTCCTGTGCGATGAAATTGCCGCGGGTGTCGAGCGCCGAGGCGATTTCGCTGGGCACGTCGCGGGGGATGCCGACGTCGCGATACCGTGCGACGCGCACATCCGTGCCTTCACCGGCGGCCACTCGGCGGACGTCGAGCCAGTTGCCGCCGGGCGTCATGGCGAGGATGGCGGACATCTCGGTCGGTACGCCTTCGCAGGCGACGGACGATTTGAGGAACACTCGGCGGCCGTCGTTGGACCAGCGTGCGGTCTGGGAGCCTTTGCAGCCCGTGCCGTCGATGGCCTGCGGTCGTCCGCTCGCGTCGATACGATCGCGTGAGGTGACCTTTCCTTCAGCGATGGCGGAAATGTCGACGACGTCGACATCGCGCGTGGGTGTGATGCAGACGGTGCGTGGGGCGTCGGGTCCGTTCTCGATCACCTGGCCGGACGGCGCGGCGGTCCAGCATCCGAGCCATCCCAGCCATCGCGGTCCGGCTCCGTACTGGGCCTGCGCCTGCGCCGAGCTTGGCGCGACGAGTGCGAGGGCAGCGACGGCGAGTCCGACGGCGGACACCTGACGAATGAAGGTCCTCATCTCCCGATCCTCGAATGCGAAGTCTGGTGGGAATCTACCGTATACAATCAAAGCCACGCAATAGTATACAAATGCGACAACGGGGTCCTTACGGGGCTGGAAATACGTTGGTTTCACCCATGGAGAATGTCCCAGGTCGGAGTGTTGGAACACCTACGCTGCCCAGTACGGTACTCCTCGAACTGAGGCGAGTTCCGCAGTGGAACGGCGAGAAAATGCACCGGAGCGCGGTGGGTTGGTGACAGTCGTTCGGACGCATGAGTTCATACTGCGCCATGAGAAATACGGCATTGATCGAAGAGGCGCTGAGCAAGTCCGTCATCGGTGGATTCTACGAGGTCTACAACACACTCGGCTACGGCTACTACGAGCATTTCTACTCAAAGGCGCTGGAGATCGAACTTCGATTGCGCGGACACAAGGTGACTCGCGAAGTCACCTTTCCTGTCGCGTACAAGTCGTACCATCTAGGTTTTCAGCGCGTGGACATGGTCGTCGACGACAAGCTCATCGTCGAAACGAAGTCGACGCAGGAAATGCATCGCGGAGCTCCACGCCAGCTATTCAGCTACCTGCACGGCTCAGCATTCGAGATCGGCCTTCTTCTGCACTTCGGGCCAGAAGCGAGGTTTTATCCAGTGGTCTGTCCCAACGCGGAATCGCCACTCGGAAACCACGCTCAAAAAATCGAACGCGACGCGGGTTTGGCGGACACCAGACCGTCTCCTCAGAAGTCAGATTCTTCAATTCTTGAATTCTTCAATTCGAGCCGTCTCCTTGTTCTGGCCGCCAGGTTCCTGTGTTGGTGGAGCTGGCGGAAACAACGAAGGCTGGAGGCAACGTTCCATCAATTCTAAAAGAAAACGAACGGCTGGAATTCAAGAATTGAAGAATTGACCATGGCGCATTCAGGCAGCGGCGCTCCATCCGAGCCATGTTCCAAGAAAGAAGAGGGCGACACCAATCGGCGTCGCCCTCTTTACTAACCTCGAAGATTCCAGTTACGGCTTCGGGTGTGCCGTCCGCTGCGGGGCCGGAGCCGGTGCCGGTGCTGACTGCGTCGAGCCGGACGAACCCGATGACGAAGACGAACCAGACGACGAGGTCGACGTCCGCTCGCTCGTGCCGCGGGTCTGCGTCGATGAGGGCTGATTCTGCGTATAGCCCTGACCCTTCACCATCTGGCCGCGGTTGGACGTGCCGGTGCCCGGCGTGACGATGATGATCGGCGCACCGTAACCGCCGTAGCCGCCGCCATAGTATCCACCACCGTAGTAGCTGCCGTAGGGGCTGTAGCCGTAACCCGGAGCGCCGTAGCGCGAGTAGCCATAGCCGTACGGGTCGTAGTACGGATCCATCGTCACATAGCGACGGCGATTCGCCGGATAATCATCATCCTCGGCCGAACGGCGGTTGTCCGCGCGCGCGACGTCGAATGCGCCAGGATGCGAGACCGCCACCATCGCATCGGTGACCGCGGCGGGGACGCCCGCATCGGCCAGCGAGACGAGATCGCCCGCGCTGAGCGCGAAGCGCTGGCCGCGCTCGAGCAACCACGCCGACACGACCGACGAATCGGCAAGCTTCACCGCCTCGATCACGGCGTTGGTTCCGACCGGCGCACCGGCCGCGATGCGCGCGCTCTGCGTCGCCATGCCGCGACCGTTCAGCGCGGCAGCGATGTCGGCCGGAACCGTCGACGGCACGCCGACGTCACGATAGCGCGCGACGCGAACGTTGTCGTCCCCATACGCCTTCACGTTGCGCACGTCGATCCACTCACCCTGCGCCGTCATGGCGAGGATGGCGGACGTCGAGCTCTTCATGTTGTCGCAGTTCGACGCGGCGCGGAGATACAACCGGCGCTCATCGGCCGAGAACTGCGCCTTCTGCACGCCGGTACAGTTCTTTGCGTTGATCTGGGTCTCACCACCACTCGCATCGATGCGATCACGCGAGATGACCTTGCCGTCACCGATCGTCGCAATCTCGACGACGTTGACGTCAGCCGTCGGTGTGACGCAGACGGTGGGGCCGGAGAATTGCGTCGCGCCGGTTCCCAGTGCCTGTGCCGCCGACCAGCAGCCGAGCCATGCCTGCCACCGCGGACCTGCCTGCGCCTGAGCGCCGCTCGTCGTGGCGAAGAGAGCCGACGCTGCGACAGCCACGACCGCCGCGCGCTTCATCGATTTCATCATGATGTTCCTCATATATGAAGCCTACAGTCTGAACGTGAGGCCAAGCGTCCCTTGAACGCCCGACAGGTCGATGCGGTTGAATCCGGAGAAATCACGGCCCAATGGTGCCTTGGCCCACACGTAACGCCCCTCGCCCCGCAACGCGAGCAGCGGCGTAATGCTGATGTCCACTCCACCCATGCCCTGCACGGCCGGCGTCCACCCACTCGACTGGAACGTGGAGGTGAAGACGTTGCTGGTCTGGAAGTCAACGAAGTCGCCCGCCTGCTCGAAACGATACCACATTGTGCCAGCTCCCGCACCGACCCACGGCACGACCTTGCTCGGGATCCACGCCAGACGGCCAACGGTCCGGCCCGGCGGACTAAGGTAGAAGCGCAGGTTCCCCATGACCGGAACCCGCTGGAACGTGGTGGTCTGCTCGATGGGGAGGTTGTTGTTGTCCTCGAAGTGGCGGAAATCCGAGCCCTTTTGCGCCCTGGAATAGCCAACGTCCAGCGAGAGGTCGACCCGCGAGCCGAGTGCGAAGGCGATCTCGGTACCCAAGGTGAGTCCGCTGAAGTCGCTCTTGTTCAAGCTCAGGTCTTTAACGGCCTGATCGAACAGCTCGCTGTTCGCGTTCGCGTGATCGTAGCCGCCGCGGAGACTGAATCGCACGTTCGGCGCGTGGAAGAGATACCCGTCGCCGCCGTGCTGCGCGTAGGCGGGAAGGGCGAGGCCGAGCGCGAGCGCGGTGGCCACTGCAAGTGAGATCTTACGCGGCTTTGCCATACGCATCGCCTCTTCCGGGTTCGAGGGATAGAACTCTACCCATGGATTGGGCGTGAGTTCCGTCACGACAGTCTGTCTTCAAATTAGTATACATATCCCGTGCCGATCGCAAGACCCTCGTTTAGCTGTCGCCAAGCTGACGCGTGTTCGCTCCGCGAAATCTGACCTTCTTCCTCTGCTACGTGCGTACCACGGCCCCCGCTGCGGCTCGGATTGGCAACCCCCAACTGGTGCTGGGCGCGACGATTCCTCAGCATTGAGGGCTCATCACGGAGAGAATTCGCATTGTCCAGCGTCGAAGGCGCCCAGGCGCCTCCTGCACTCATTGACGACCGGAGACCGGCGGCCACCGCCGCCATCCTCCGCGAATGGATCGGACGCGCCGGACCAGCGCTCGGCCTCGTGCTCGTCGTTCTCGTCTTCGCGCTGCTGTCCGACGCGCCGGCGCGCTACCTGTCCTCTTTCAACCTCCGGATTGTCCTCTCGCAGACGGTGATCGTCGCCCTCGGCGCCATCGGGATGACGATGATCGTCGTCAGCGGCGGCATCGATCTCTCCGTCGGCGCGGCGATCGCGCTCACCGGTGTGATCACGGCGCTGGGGATCAGCAAGGGCTGGCCTCCGGCGATCGCCATTCTCGCGGCGATCGCGGCCGGTTGTGTCGTCGGCGCAATCAATGGAGCCGTCATCACGACGCTGAAGGTCGTGCCCTTCATCGTCACACTCGGCATGCTGGGCATCGCGCGCGGGGTGGCGAAATGGCTCGCGCACGAACAGACGGTGAACGTTCCGTCGACATGGATCAACGACCTCCTTGTCACCTTTCCGCACCAGACATGGCTCGTGCTACCGATCGGCGTGTGGATCACGCTGCTGCTCGCGATCATCGCGGCAGTGGTGCTGAAGCGCACGGTCTTTGGTCGCCGCATCTTCGCACTCGGCTCGAATGAAGCGGCGGCACGTGCGTGCGGCATCGCGACCGACAAGCTCAAGATCCTGACGTATGCTGCCGCGGGCTCGCTGTTCGGACTCGCGGGTGTGATGCAGATGTCTCGCCTGCGTCAGGGTGATCCGACGGTCGCGAACGGCGCGGAGCTGGACATCATTGCGGCCGTCGTCATCGGCGGCGGCAGCCTCAATGGCGGCGAAGGCAGCATCCTCGGCTCCATGATCGGTGCGCTCATCATGGCGTTCCTGCGCAATGGCTGTCAGCAGATGGGCTGGCCGAACTACATCCAGGAGATCATCATCGGCGTGATCATCGTGCTCGCCGTCGCGCTCGACCGCGTGCGCGCGCAGTGGGCCGAGCGTGCCGCCGCAGTTCCCCTTCCATCACGGTAGACGAGACTGACGTGGACAACATTCGACGCATTTCACTTTCGACGCTCGTGCTCCTCGCTGCAGCGTGCGGTGGCGGCGACGTCAAGAAGGACGCTGGAGTCGCTGGGGCCAGCAAGCGACTCACGATCGCCGTGATTCCCAAGGGGACGACGCACGAATACTGGCGAGGGGTCCACGCCGGCGCCGTGCAGGCGAAGCAGGAGATGGATGCGGCGGGCGATTCCATCAACATCATCTGGAAGGGACCGTTGCGCGAAGACGACCGCGAGCAACAGGTGCAGGTCGTCGAAGGATTCACGAGCCAGCACGTCGACGGAATGGTCCTCGCGCCGCTCGACAACCGAGCACTCGTGCGTCCGGTCGAAGAGGCGAAAGCCGCCGGCGTGCCGACGGTGATCGTCGACTCGGGTCTCGAGACCGAGAACATCGTGAGCTATGTCGCGACGGACAATCACAAGGGCGGTGAGCTCGCCGCGGATCGACTCGGGACGCTGTTGAATGGCAAGGGCAAGGTTCTCCTGCTTCGCTACGCCGAAGGATCGGCCAGCACGACGGAGCGCGAGCGCGGATTCATGGAGCGCATGAAGTCGACGTATCCGGGCATGACGGTCGTGTCCTCGGACCAGTACGCCGGCACGACGCGTGAGTCGGCGAAGAAGGCCGCCGAGAATCTGCTCAATCGATTCGGTGGCGATCTTCAGGGCATCTTCACGCCGAACGAGTCGTCGACCATCGGGATGCTGCTCGCGCTGCAGGACATCAGCAGGGCCGGAAAGGTCAAGTTCGTCGGCTTCGACATCGGGCCGCTCCTCATCGAGGCGATGCGTGCGAAGCACCTCGACGGCACCGCCGTGCAGAACCCGATGCGCATGGGCTACCTCGGCGTAAAGACGATCGTCGCTTCCATCCGCAAGCAGCCGTTCGAGAAGCACATCGACACGGGCGTCACGATGGTCACGCCGGACAATCTCGATTCGCCGGAGACGCAGGCGATCGTGAATCCACCAATCGCCAAGTACATCGGCGGCACGTGACCGAAGCGCTGCGCGTTCACGGCATCACGAAGCGATACGGCGCGACGATCGCGCTGGATGGCGTCGACCTCGCCATTCGGGCGGGCGAAGTTCACGCGTTGCTCGGCGAGAACGGCGCGGGCAAGTCCACGCTGATGGGCGTGCTTGCCGGCGCCGTGCACGCCGATCGCGGCGAGATGGTCCTCGGCGGCGAGCGCTACGCGCCGGACTCGCCGCATGATGCGCGTCGGAAAGGCGTGACGCTGATTCACCAGGAGTTGTCGCTCTGTCCGCATCTCTCCGTGACCGAGAATGTGCTTCTCGGTGTCGAGGAGTCCAAGTGGGGATGGGTCAATCCTGACGCCGCGCGCGAACGCGCGAAGACGCTGATCGCCGAGCTGCCGCATCCGGAGATTCATCCCGATCGGCGCGTCGCCGATCTGTCGTTGCCCGCCCGGCAGATCGTCGAGATCTGTCGAGCCCTGGCGTCGGATTCGCGCGTGCTGCTGATGGACGAGCCGACGAGCAGCCTGCAAGGCGGTGACGTCGAGCGGCTGTTCGCCCTCATTCGGCGCTTGGCGTCGCGCGGAATGGCGATCATCTACATCAGCCACTTCCTCGAGGAAGTGCGGCAGATCGCCGACCGATACACCGTGCTGCGCGACGGCACGAGCGTCGCCACGGGCGACATCGACGACACGACGAACGACGCGCTGATCGGCAGCATGGTCGGTCGTCCCGCGTCCGTGCTGTTTCCCGTGCGTGCTCGTGGCACCGTCGGCGACGTCGCGCTGTCGGTGCGCGGCATTGCGTCGCCGCCGAGGTTGCGCGAGGCGAGCTTCGACCTGCGTCGGGGGGAGATCTTTGGGATTGCCGGCCTGCTGGGATCAGGGAGAACGGAGCTCGTACGTGCGCTCTTCGCGCTCGACGAGCCGACGGCCGGCTTCATCAACAACGTGGCGGCGAAACGAGGGAGTGCGGCGGAGCGGGTGCGGGAGGGTATCGGCTACTTGAGCGAAGATCGGAAGGGCGAAGGGCTCGCGCTGCCGATGTCGATCGCCGACAACCTTTGCGCGACGCGTCCCGCGTATGTGTCGCATGGTGCCGGACTGCTCGATCTCTCGCGGCAGACGGAGCGCGCCAGGCATTGGATCCGCGAGCTGCGCATTCGGGCGACGTCGCCGAGTCAGGCGGTGCGTGCGTTGTCCGGCGGCAACCAGCAGAAGGTGGCAATTGGTCGGCTGCTGCATCAGGAGGCCGACGTGTTGTTGCTCGACGAGCCGACGCGAGGTGTCGATGTGGGAAGTCGATCCGATGTCTATGACGTCATCGTGCAGCGTGCGGCGGCAGGATGTGCGGTGTTGGTGGTGAGCTCGTACCTGCCGGAGCTGTTCGGGCTCTGCGATCGCCTGGCGGTGATGTGTCGAGGAGAGCTGTCGGAGGCGCGGCCGATTGGTGAGTGGACACCAGAGACCGTGCTGGCGGTGGCGATCGGCGGTGATTCGCAGAGGATGGATCGCTTGGCGGTGTAGAACAGCGAGAATTGGAACAACCGGAAGACAACTAAAAGAGCTGGATACTACGTAGCTGATCCTGTCTTTTCAGTATTCTTCAGGCAGTTTCCCTTTTCCTGTTGGCATCTCCGCGTACTGGAGATCGCGCCTGAGTTGGCAACAAGCGCCCACCTGGGAATCCGCATTCACGATGTACCGCGTTTTCCGCCGTCATGGCGATGCTCGCCGAAGCGCTCACGACGCCGCGCGAGAACATGTGGGCGTATACTGAAGAGCCGAACTACGCATCGCTGAATGACGCAGGCTTCGCCAGTACCGCGCGCGAAGCGCGCACTGCGTTGCGTAGTTCTGTAGTTCAGTAGTCATGCAGTTCCGTAGTTCCGTAGTTCCGTAGTTCTACAGTTCCGTTACTTCCCCGCCGCCCTCGGCATCGCCGATCCTGCCGTCCGCGGATTGCGACGCTGCTTGAGCAGCACTGCCGGCGCGGGCGCAAAGATCTCGTACATCGGCAGCGTGGCGACGCCGAGTGCGGCAGCGTCCACCCCTGCCGTCGCGAGGATGTGACGCGGAGCCGTCACCTTGCCGCCGACGCGCCGAGTCGGAAGCTGTCGCGCGACACGATCCATCAAGCCACCGAGTATGCGATCGGACAATCGTCCGCCAAAGCAGATCGCTTCGGGATCGAGCAGATACTCGACGGCGAGCACGAGTCCCGTGAGGTGGTCCGATGCGTTGTCCATCCAGCGGAGCAGCCGCGGATGCCGGGCGATGAGCAGCGCGTCGAGATCCTCGAGCGTGCGCGCTGCCGTGCCGTCGCGACGCAGCTCTTCGTACAGGCGCGGCATGTTGAAGTGCAGGCCGACGTGCGATGGATCGTCACCATTCACCGATGCGCCGTCGCCAGCAAGGACGGTGGGTAGATAGCCGATCTCGCCGGCGTTGCCCGTGAATCCTTCGTACGGGCGACCGTCCATCACCAGGCCACCGCCCAAGCCGCTGCCGAAGTAGATGTAGAAGAACGTACCGATCTGCTGGCCTGCGCCGTACCAGTGTTCGCCGACGGCGGCTGCGGTGGCGTTGTTCTCGAGGAACACGGGCATGCGCAACTTGTCGCGCAGCCAACTGGCCAGCGGGATGTCATGCCAACCCGGAAACGCCTTCGGGTTGACGAGGTAGCCCTTGCCGTCCTCGGTGTGATGCATCGGCCCCGGTACGCCGACGCCGAGGCCGGACACCTGGTCGCGACGGATGCGCTGCCGCTTGATGAGCGTCGTGACCGTATCGGTCATGAGCTCGAGCGTTTCCGCCGGCGACGGCGCGTCTAGCTCGACGTGAATGCGGTGTCGTACATTGCCCGCGAGATCGACGAGGACGCCGGTGAGGTGGTCGCGGTCGAGATCGAGTCCCACCGCGAAGGCGCCGTCAGGATTGAGTGCGAGGGTCGTCGACGGCGCACCGCGTCCTTCGCTGCGGCGACCGCCCTCGCGCACGAGCCCGAGGTCGAGCAACTCGCGAACGAGATTGGAGATCGTCTGTCCCGTGAGCTGCGTGTGTCGCGCGACGTCCGCGCGCGAGAGCGGTCCGAAGACACGAATGACTTCGTGGACGACACGGAGATTGAATTTCTTCGTGTAGACGAGGTTGGTGCCAGTCAGCACGGGAGCGACGAGGCCTCGGAGCGCGCGGGAATTTCGGGCGGGTGGAAAGCCTACGAAACACTGATAGTAAAATCAACTTGACGAACCAAATTGTCGCAGCCATATAACAAATTGCCTCGTCCAGTAATTCGTCCGCCGGCAAGACAATCAGCACCGATCTCGAATGCGGGCCGCCTGACATGACCCTGCACCTGCTGGATTGGCTCATCATCGCGGGGTACATCGTTGCCACGCTGGTGCTCGGCTTCTGGATCGCCAGGCGCGCCTCGACGAGCCTCCGAAGCTACTTCCTCGGCGGCAACGAGATCCCCTGGTACCTCCTCGGCGTCTCCAATGCGTCGGGAATGTTCGACATCAGCGGCACGATGTGGCTCGTCTACCTGCTCTTCATCTATGGGTTGAAGAGCATCTGGATTCCGTGGCTCTGGCCGGTCTTCAACCAGATCTTCCTGATGGTGTTCCTCTCCGTCTGGCTGCGCCGGTCCGGCGTGATGACGGGGGCGGAGTGGATCAAGTTCCGCTTCGGCGAGGGACGCGGCGCACACCTGGCGCACGTCATCGTCGTGGTGTTCGCCATCGTGAACGTCATCGGATTTCTCGCCTATGGCTTCGTCGGCGTCGGCAAGTTCGCCGGCACGTTCCTGCCGTGGCAGCTCTCGGCCGATCCGGTGATGAACACCAACCTCTGGGGGCTGGTGATCACCGCCATCACCACCGTGTACGTCGTGAAGGGCGGGATGTACAGCGTCGTGTTCACCGAGGTGCTGCAGGCAGCACTCAAGACGGTCGCGTGCATCTGGGTCGGCATCATCGCGATGCAGCGCGTCACTCCGGAGATGCTCGCCGCCGTCACTCCCGCCGGTTGGACCAGCCCGTGGTTCGGGAGGACGCTCGATCTCGACTGGAGCCGCATCCTCCCCGCCGCCAACACGAGCATCGCGAAGGACGGCTGGTCGATGTTCTCGGCGTTCTTCATGATGACGCTCTTCAAGGGGCTGCTCCAGAGCGCCGCGGGGCCAGCGCCGAACTACGACATGCAGCGCGTGCTGTCGACGAAGAGCCCGCGCGACGCGGCGCGCATGAGTGGGCTCGTGAGCCTCGTGCTGATGGTTCCGCGATACATGCTCATCGCCGGGCTCGCGGTGCTCGCACTCGCCTTCTTCAGCCCGCAGTTGAACGCGATGGGCGACACGGCGGACTTCGAGCTCATCCTGCCGTTCGCGATGAGGAACTTCATTCCCACCGGATTGCTCGGCCTGTTGATCGCCGCGTTGCTCGCGGCATTCATGGCGACGTATTCCGCGACGGTGAACGCCGCACCGGCGTACATCGTGAACGACATCTACAAGAGGTATATAAATCCCAACGCGAGCCAGCAGCTGCTGGTGCGCTTGAGCTATTTGACGTCGATCGTCGTCGTCATCATCGGCACCGGGATCGGCTTCTTCGTCGGCTCGGTGAGCGCGATCGTCGCCTGGATTCTCTCGGCGCTCTATGGCGGCTATGCGGCGGCGAACCTGCTCAAGTGGTATTGGTGGCGCTTCAACGCGTATGGCTATTTCTGGGGAATGGCGGGCGGCATCGCCGGCGCGGGCCTCGTGCCGGAGCTATTGCCGAACATCACGCCGATCTTCGCCTTTCCGATCATCCTCGCGATCTCGCTCGCCGGTTGCATCATCGGTTCGTTGGCCACGGCGCCGGACGACGAGGCGGTCCTGATGAACTTCTACGACAAGGTTCGTCCCTGGGGCTTCTGGGGGCCGATCCACGACAAGCTTGCTCGCCAGCACCCAGGGCTCGAGGCCAACCACGACTTCTGGCGCGACATGTTCAACGTCGCGGTGGGCATCGTCTGGCAGACGTCGCAAGTGGCACTCGGCATCTATCTCGTCATTCGCGACTGGAGCGCCGTCACGATCTGCGCCGCGCTCATCATCGTGACGTCGGGGATCCTGAAGTTCACGTGGTACGACAAGCTTCGCGACTATCCCTCCGATGCAGCGCGCGTCGACGCGTCCGTCTCGGCATCCGTCGCGGCCTGACGTCATGCTCCCCGCCCACACGGAATTCGAGCATCGACTCGACGCACTCGAAGCGGCGCATCGTGACTTGCTGGGCCGGCGCGCCGAGCGCGTCGAGGGCAATGGGATCTTCGAGCGACATCATGCGGCGGTGCTGACCGCTGCACACACGCCGCTCGCATGGCGCTATGACCTCGATGCCGAGCGGACTCCATTCCTGATGGAGCGGATGGCGATCAACGCCGTATTCAACCCCGCCGCCATCAAGCTCGGCCCGCGATATCTCATGGTCGCTCGCGTCGAAGGAGTGGATCGGAAGTCGTTCTTCGCGGTGGCCGAGAGTGAGAATGGTGTCGACGGGTGGCGGTTCTGGGATGCGCCTGTAAAAATGCCCGAGACGACGCACCCCGACGTCAACGTGTACGACATGCGGCTCACCGCGCACGAAGACGGCTGGATCTACGGCGTATTCTGCACGGAGCGAAAGGATCCCGACGCACCGCACGATCCGTCGGCGGCCATTGCGCGGGCGGGAATCGCTCGCACTCATGACCTGCTCGCATGGGAGCGACTGCCCGATCTCGTCACGCCGTCGCTGCAGCAACGCAACGTCGTGCTGCATCCGGAATTCGTCGATGGCAAGTACGCGTTCTACACACGTCCACAGGACTCTTTCATCGATGCCGGCTCGGGCGGTGGTATCGGTTGGGGCCTTTGCGACGACATCACGCATGCCGAGATTCGCGAGGAACGCATCGTCGATCCTCGCGTCTATCACACGATCAAGGAAGCGAAGAACGGGCAGGGTCCGCCGCCGATCAAGACACCGGACGGCTGGCTGCATCTCGCGCACGGCGTGCGCAACACCGCCGCCGGACTGCGTTACGTGCTCTACCTCTTCATGACGGCGCTCGACGAACCGTGGCGCGTCATCGCTCAACCGGGCGGCTATCTCGTCGCGCCTGAAGGCGACGAGCGCGTTGGCGATGTCTCCAACGTCGTGTTCTGCAACGGCTGGATCGCCGACGACGATGGCAACGTGTTCATCTACTACGCGTCGTCCGACACCCGCATTCACGTCGCCACGAGCAGCGTGCGCAGGCTCGTGGATCACGCCATCAACTCCCCACCCGATGCGCTCACTTCAGCGGCGAGCGTGCAGCAACGTCTCGCGCTGATCGAGCGCAATCGGAAAGTTGTGCGAGAAACGTAATGAACGCTGAGGCAACACTGTCCGCGACGTCGATGCTGACGTCCCTCCGTACTGAACTGAAGGACGAGCTGGTCGAGCGCATTCTGCCATTCTGGATGGAGCGTGCGGTCGATCAGAAAAATGGCGGCTTCGTGGGCCTCATTTACGAAGACGGCACGGTGCTCGACGACGCGCCGAAGGGCAGCATCCTCAACGCCCGGATTCTCTGGACGTTCTCTGCTTCATACGCGGCGCTCGGCGGTGACGCACTGCTCGCCACGGCGACGCGCGCCGCCGACTACTTCACGACGCACTTCATCGACGCGGAGCACGGTGGTGTGTACTGGACCGTCGACGCGTCGGGCGTGCCAGACGACGAGCGCAAGCACGTCTACGCACAGGCGTTCGCGATGTACGCGCTCGCCGAGCACCATCGGGCGACGGGCGAGGATGCGAGCCTGCACGCGGCGATCGACATCTTCGAGCTCGTCGAGGAGAACGCGTACGATCACGTCTTCGGCGGCTACGACGAGGCGTTCAACCGCGAATGGTTCGTGCTCGACGACTCGCGGCTCGGCGCCGATGACGTCGACGCGCCGAAGAGCATGAACACGCATCTGCATCTGCTCGAGGCCTACGCGACGCTGTTTCGCGTCTGGCCGAACCCGCTGTTGAAGCAACGGCTCGCCGAGTTGGTCGACATCTTCACGAACATCATCGCCGGTGGCGATGCGTCCCAGGTGCAGCAGTTCTTCGAGAGCGATTGGACGCCCGTGGAACGCATCGTGTCGTATGGCCACGACATCGAGACGAGCTGGCTCGTGCTCGATGCGGCTGACGCCCTTGGCGATCCGGCGATCAGCCAGCGTGCGACGGAGATGTCGCTGCGGCTCGCGGCAGCGGTGCTCGACGACGGGTTCGACGTAGAACACGGTGGACTCTTCTCAGGCACCGACGCGCGCGGCGTGCTCGATACCGACAAGGAGTGGTGGCCGCAGGCCGAAGCGATCGTCGGCTTCGTGAACGCATTCGCCGAGAGTGGCGATGAGGAGTATCTCGATGCCGCACATGCGACGTGGTTGTTCGTGCGTCGCTACTTCCGCGATCTCGAGGGTGGCGAGTGGCATCGCCGAGTGAGCCAGTCGGGCGACGTGCGGCTCGGCCACGAGAAGGTGGGGCCGTGGAAGGGTCCGTATCACAACGCGCGCGCTTGCCTGGAGATCATGGCGCGCGTTGATCGTCGCACCTGAGTCGCGGGACCAGCTCTTCACCCAATCGAGCGGAACATTCCCTGCCCGGTAGCGCTATACTCCGCCTGACCGCCCTGCACAGCTGATCCAGACAACGAATTCCGACGTGACGACAGCGAGG
This sequence comes from Gemmatimonadaceae bacterium, assembly GCA_039915865.1. GTDB lineage: Bacteria > Gemmatimonadota > Gemmatimonadetes > Gemmatimonadales > Gemmatimonadaceae > AG11. Next base: position 32,642 of record JBDSML010000047.1, read on the forward strand.
ACATCGCACAAAACGCTGGCCCCGCTCCTCGCGGTGTTGTTCGCCTCGACATCAGCCTGTGCGCCCGCGGCGTTGACGCCGAGCCCGGCCCCGGTTGTTGCCAGTGTCGGGCGCTACGCCGCAGTCGTCGACGCGAAGTTCATCGGCCAGGACGGCGCCCGCGTCGCCGGTACCGCGACCTTCCACACGCTCGGCGCGGCGCTCGAGTCGGCACCAGACTCATCGGCGACCACGCACGTCATCTACATCCGCAACGGCCGATATCGAGAGAAGCTCACCGTCGACAAGGCCAACATCACGTTCCTCGGTGAGAGCCGGGATGGCGTCGTCCTGACCTTCGACGCGACCGCGGACACGCCCGACCCCGACGGTGGCACTGTGGGCACGCGTGGGAGCTACACGCTGCGCATCACCGCGCCCGACTTCCGTGCCGAGCATCTCACGATCGAGAACGCGTTCGACTACCGGGCGAATGCGGCGCGGCCGGCGAGCGATCCGGCCAAGGTGAAGAACACGCAAGCCGTCGCGCTCCATCTCGACCGCGGGAGCGATCGCGCCGCGTTCGTCGACTGTGTGTTGTCAGGCTGGCAGGACACCCTCTACGCCAACGCCGGCCGGGCGTCGTTCAAGCAGTGCATCATCCTCGGCCACGTCGACTTCATCTTCGGGGCAGGGGTCGCGGTGTTCGAGGACTGCGACATCGTCTCCCGTGCGGCCGGGTACATCGCGGCGCCGAGCACGCCGCCGCTGCAGCGGTATGGCTTCGTGTTCATCGGGAGTCGTCTCGGGCGGGAGTCGAATGCCGTGAAGCCCAACACCGTGGCGCTCGGGCGGCCGTGGCATCCGTCGTCCAACCCGAACGTGAACCCGAGTGTGGTCTACATCGACTGCAACATGGACGACCACATTCTCGCCGAAGCCTGGACGCAGATGGGTGGATACGGGCCGGAGGCGGCGCGGTTCTTCGAGTACAAGAGCCACGGCGTCGGTGCGGTTCAGGACCTCAAGCGACGGGTCCTCTCCGACGTGCAGGCGAGCCAATATGGCGCCGACGAAGTGCTGGGGGGCTGGAAGCCCTAACTCTGCGGTCTTCTAACGGCGAGACTTCAACTGATGCCTTGGGACTTGAACGGATTGAACGGAAAACTGCACGGGCACGGCGTCTTTGGGCTTCTCCGTTCAAGTCAGTCGAATCCGTTTGTGTCGATGTCCAAAATCTCCGATATCGACCATCAGCTCCGCAACGAATGGGTTGAAGTGCGTGTTGTCCTTGACGCCCTGCGCATAACTCGGATGAGCTCCCGCCTTGAGCTATAGAAACAACTTCACCGACGAATCGGCGCCGAAGCTCGACAGACCTCCCCGCTCGGCGCGCGTACGCCGGATCGTCGGCATGCGTGTCCTCGAGACGCCCGTCGTCGTTGAACTTCCGGCGCTGGACCGGCGTGAAGAGGACTGGAAAAGCGCCCTTCGCGCGGACGTCGCCGACCAAGCGCGTGAGGTTGCGCTTGAAGTCGTCGGACGTCCTCCGGCCGGAAGTACTGCCCAAGCTTCTCACCCCATCCGTTTCGCTCAGTGTTCAGCCTTTCGACGAAGAGGAAGGGTCGCCCTTGGCAGCGGTGATGCTTTTCACGATCATGGGTCGATCGACACAACCGCACCTCGAGCACTACAGCAATGAAGATGACTTTCCGCTGGTTCGGGGCCGACGACATGGTCTCGCTCCAGAACATCAGGCAGATCCCCGGAGTGACTGGGGTCGTCAGCGCGCTGTATGACGTCCCCGTTGGCGACGTCTGGCCGAAGGAAAAGATCGCCGCGCTTGCCGAGCAGATCGACGATGCGAGCCTGACGCTCGCCGTGGTCGAGAGCATTCCGATTCACGAGGACATCAAGCTCGGACGTCCGACGCGGGACAAGCTCGCCGATCAGTATGCGCAGAGTGTGCAGCACATGGGCGAGCTCGGCGTGCCCGTGCTGTGTTACAACTTCATGCCGATCTTCGACTGGACGCGTACCGATCTCGCGATGGTGAATCCAGACGGTTCGACCGCACTCGCGTACGACGACGCCGCGCTGTCGCGCATCGATCTCTCGCATGGCACCGGCGACCTTCCCGGTTGGGCGACCGCGTATGACGCGAAGACGCTTCAGGCGCTGCTGGACGCCTACAAGGAGGTCGACGAAGAGCGGCTGTGGGAGAATCTCGCGTATTTCCTCGAGCGCGTCGTGCCCGTGGCGGAGAGTGCCGGTGTGAAGATGGCCATCCATCCGGACGATCCACCCTGGTCGATCTTTGGTTTGCCGAGGATCATCACGAATGGCCCGAACCTGGATCGGTTTACGAAGCTCGTGGATCTTCCGGCGAATGGCGTGACCTTCTGCACCGGTTCACTCGGCGCCGAGCCGTCGAACGACTTACCGGCGATGGCGCGGATGCTCGGTGAGCGGAAGCGGATTCACTTCGCGCATAGTCGCAACGTGAAGTGGACCGGCGAGAGGAAATTCAACGAGGCTCCGCATCTGACGCATCTTGGCGACGTCGATATGCTCGGAGTGCTCACGGCGTTGAAGGACACCGGCTTCGATGGGCCGATGCGGCCCGATCATGGTCGGATGGTCTGGGGTGAGACGGGCCGAGCGGGGTATGGGCTCTACGATCGGGCGCTTGGTGCGACGTATCTGCAGGGATTGTGGGAGGGGATTGCGGGGCCCGACGCTGTCGCGACGTGACGAGCGGGGCAGCATAGTGTTGACGAGTCGGGCCTTCGGCGCTACTCTACGAGGAGTTATGACAAACACCGCCGCGCTCAATCGCAATAGCCTCAATAATAATCGGAACCCCGAGACGGGTATCTGACAAGCGCGCACGTTTGGCTGCCAGCGCTCGTCAGATCTGATCTGACGGGCGTTTTAGTTTTGATGGGGTGTAGATCAATTGGCAGATCGCCTGACTGTTAATCAGGAAGTTGCAGGTTCGAGTCCTGCCGCCCCAGTGGATGGAAGTTGTTGAAATACCATGACAGAAAGAAGCCGCTTCGGATCAAATCCGAGGCGGCTTTTTAACTAATAGGAGTACGCGCCCTTGAGCGCGCAGGAAGCTTCACCACGTTCGGGCCGAACGACGACGATCGCGTTCAGGTTGCGCTCACGCATGACGCGATTGTGTGCGCGTAAACAAAGTTGAGGCCGCGAGTCGTACCCCAATGTCCGAGCAGGCGCGGCTCGACCCGATCACTCGCGGACGGCTCGCTCAGCAATGGATTGGCGCGAAGGCAAATCCGACCAACCGACAGATACTTGGCAGCGCGCCGGATGCGTCGAGCGGGCTGAGGGATTCCTGGCACGCACCGCGTTCGACGAAAGGCGTTGGGAGCGTTGCTCCTCGAGCGTGGACAGCAACATGCAGTCAACCGGAGGTCAGGACGACAGAGACCCCCTATGAACTTCGAATTGCCCCTCGCCGAACACGACGCTGAAAGGGCCTTGCGGGAACGGGCGGACATGATCGCCCGCACCAGAGGTGCCTTTCCCCACATGCCCGCGGTTGAGTTCGAGCTGCTCATCGAGAAGAAGCTGTCAACTCGTAGCCGCAGTCGCGTCGACGCCGGAACGAGAGTCGGCTCATTGGTGTCGAGCATCTATGTGCCGGCCAGGCCGCCATGAAAGTGCTTCAACCACGTCCCGATCCAGTTCCTTGTCAGCCGTGCTCATGAGTCGCTCCAGTGTGAGACCATGGACATGCCAGGTTCCAGATGGAAGCGTTGTCCCGTGAAGGACGCGACTGCGCAATGCGATCACGCGAGGCATCACCTGACGCCGCTGGCGTGACAAGGGGGCGAGTATTCACGTTCGCGCGGAGACCATACACCGTGCATCGCTGTCCCAATGAGTGCCCTGTGCAAAACGCAAAGTTGCGCGCGACGAAGGTGCTCCTGATGCTTGTCGGTGCGGTCGCCCTCGGCAGCGGATGCAATAGACGTGATGATCGCGATGCGGTCGTCTCGAAGCCGGTCGCGCTGGCCGCTCGCGACGAGGCTGCGCCGGTGGACGGGGAACGGCCTCTCTCACGTCGGCGTGAAGCACAGCCGGCGTTGGACTCCGCGCGAGCCAATGTGGATCGAGGCGAGTTCAAGCTCGCTGCGGCGCCATTGCGTCACGCGGCGGCGTTCTTTCGGATGCACGCAACAGCTCCCCGGGGCAGTGGATCGTCCGCAATGCTGGTCGCGGCGACGTCCCTCGACGATCTGGCTCGTGATCTCGAGGGCGGAAACAAGACCACCGTCGGTCGACTCGACGCATTGTCGGCCAGAGCAAGTCTTGCCGAGGCGGAGTACCATCGCTCGCTGGCCGCCGTGGCGTGGGCGACGCAAGCAAAGGAGTCCGTTGCCGATGAACTGGTCATGGCCGCGGATCACCTCGAGCGAGCTGCACTAGATGCGGGGCTGCCGATCACATCGACACAGCGGGATCTGCTTCGCGAGTTGCGGTCTGTGGCTGCTGAGCTATCGGCGCGACCCGCGCCAGCCCTTATCGATTTGAACGAGCCGCTTGCCGCGCTAGGCAGCGAAATCGCGCAGCTCGGCCGAAGACTTGATCGGTCATGATGCCAAGAGCTCGAGATGCACAACCATGCCGTGCCGGCCCTGGAAATCAATCAGCCTCGGAAATGCGAGCGAGGGCATCCCGGCGCAAGGCGGACAAGGCGTAGCTGAGTGCCTTGTGCGGGCGTATGCTTTGCGCATGACAATCAAACCTCTCGTTGTTGCGCTGACGTTCGGCATCTCCGCCGCGGTGCCAGCGCACTACGTCAACGTCGTCGTCGACCAGTATCTCGCCGAGCTATTCCGGAACAACCCCCTCAGTGCGTCGATGATCGGCATCGCAGACGCGCGGCAGGATCTGCTGAACGACAACTCACTCGAAGCGCTCAAGCGCGAACAGCAGGCCGACGACGCGATGCTCGCGTCGCTCGAGTAAGCCTGTTTGATGTCGGTGGTCTCTTCATGGACTTGCAGGACATACTCGGCCGACGCGTCGATGTCGTCACGGAAGCCGGCCTTCGCCCACGAATGCGTGAGCGCGTGCTTCGCGAAGCTGTTTTCGTCCACCATCAAGACGCAGTTCGGAAATCCATCTTGAATCGTCGGTGACCGTCTTCGCTCAGCTTGAATGTTCCGACGTGCGATGTACCTCGAGCAGCGAGCGCCAACTGATGTGTGCCATCGTCCCAACCAGGGCAGTAGTCGGGATCGTAATGTTGGTGGCGCTCGCCTGTGGGAACGGTCAGACAATCCGCATCGGTGGAAGCGTTTCGTCGAGCAACGTCTCCGGCATCTTCACGATCCTCCATACCAACGACATCCACGGCGACCTCCAGGAATTCGTCGTCGATACCGGCGACGCGACGTCGCAGACCGGCGACCGTGGCCGACGGTACCAGGAGTATCCGCGCCGCGGCGTCATCGGCGGAGTTGCCCGCTTGGCGACCGCAGTCGAGCGCGCGCGACGCAGCCACCCGGAGGGAAGCGTCCTCCTCGTCGACGCGGGAGACACCTTCGGCGATGGTCTCCTCGCCAACCTCACGCGCGGCGAAGCCACCGTGCGGATGATGAACGCGCTCGGCTACACGTTCATGACGCTCGGCAATCACGACTTCGAGTACACGGCCGCCAGAACGCGTGAGCTACAGCAACTGGCGCATTTTCCGATGCGCGCGGCGAACGCGATCGACGCGACGACGTCCTCGCCCTTCCTCGGCGATCCGTCGCTCGTCGTCAGCGCTGGCGGCGTCCGAGTTGGATTGCTCGCCATCGGATATCACAATACCGATCAGACGGGGAACACGGACAACACGCGCCGGCTTTCATTCGTCAGCGGTATCGAAGCCGCCCGTGCCCGTGTGCCCGCGTTGCGCGCGCGATCGGACGTCATCGTCGTCGTCTCGCATCAAGGCACCACTGTCGACAGCGTGTTGGCGACCAATGTGCCCGGCATCGATATCATCGTCGGCGGACATTCGCACGATCGCATCGCTCCGCCCATGCGCGTCGCCGGTACGTGGATCGTCCAGGCGCTGTCGGACGCCTCGGCGCTCGGTGAGTTGACCGTTCGCGTAGCTGGTGGTCGAGTAGAAGCTGTGACGGGTAGTGTGAAGGAGCTTTATGCCGACGAGTACGCACCGGATCCACGATTCACGCAGCTCGTCGATAGCATGCGCGCGCCGTTCCTGGACACGATGCGCGCGGTGATCGGGGTCGCTGCCGAGCGGCTCGGACGGCAGTATAAATCGGAGAGTCCCGTCGACGTTCTCGCCGCGGACATCCTGCGACGCGCAGGAAACGCCGACGTCGCGTTCCTTCCCGGTCTCGGTTTCGGCGTCACGATCCAGCCCGGCCCGATCACCCGCGAACTGCTGCTCGGCTTGTTTCCGCATCCGACCAGTGTCATTCACGAACGACTGAGTGGTCGCCAGATCCTCGCAATCCTCGAGCAGAGCGCGACCAACCTCCGTCCCGCAGATGACATGGATCGCGTCGGTGGGCTCATCCAGACGTCGGGCATGCGATGGGCGGTGGATTTGGCGAAACCGGTGGGCCATCGCGTCAGCGATGTGTACGTTGGTTCGCGTATCCTTGACGAAGGCTCGGAGTACTCCGTGATGACGAACGGTGGCTTTCTACAGGGAACGCACCGACAGACGACATTTGCCGCGGGTTCCGCTATCGTGCGCGACACGCGATCGTTTGCCGCGGTGCTCGAAGATGGTGTGAGGAAACTCGGACCAATTCACGCTCCAGCACCGGGAGCGGTGACGCTCCGCAAGTAGCACGCGTTCACTCGTGATGAAGACGGACGACCAACCTCAGGGAGTATCCGCATGACTGAACACAACCATGACCGGCCGACGCAGCGTCGCGGATTCATTGGCAAGCTTTTCGGTGGGGCGGCGGCCATCACCCTGCTTGGTGCGACGCCGAGCAGTCTTCTGGCGGTGAGCGCCGACGAGGGTCCGGGCGACGACTGGATGAAGGAGCTCAAGGGCAAGCATCGGACGGTCTTCGACATGTCCGCGCACGGCAACGGAAAACCGCTGACGCAGGCGAAGAACTATCTCGACGCGTGGCGCGATGCGTTCAAGGTGCCGGAGAGCGATCTCAATCTCGTCTTCGGCGTGCATGGGAACGCCATTCCGATCGTACTGACGGATGCGCTCTGGGCGCGATTCAAGATCGGCGAACAGTATGAAGTGATGGACGCGGGCACGAAGGTCGCCGGCGTCCGCAATGTCTTCAGCGTGGCGAATGCTGCGGCGTCGGGTCTGGTCACGACGGAACAGTCGGTCGAGGGCCTCCAGAAGCGCGGCGTTCGATTCGTGGTCTGCATGAACACCATCGCGGGCGCGACCAAGAAGCTGGCGGCGGCGGGTCTCGGGAGCGCCGATGAGATTCGTGCCGCCCTCATGGGCGGCATGCTCCCTGGTGTCATCACGGTTCCAGCGATGGTGGTCGCACTGACGCAGTTGCAGGAGCGCGGTGTGCAGTACATCAAGATCGCGTAGGAGCGGACGCCGAGTCCGCCTGCGCCGTCGCGCTCGACGTGCGGACGAATAGCGCCGAAGCCGAGGTTGGGTTCATCCGCGTGGCGGTGTCGACAAGAACACCCGCCGCGCCTCCGTCCGGAGATTCCGGCCGCACGAGTTTGTGGTGGCCAGCGCGCGAACACTTGCGCGATCGACGCACGCCTTTCTAGAATCGACGTCAGGCTTCTTCCGTCACTCAACTGATTCACGGAGCAACGACGATTCGCGGCACGCGCGTTCTTCGGCTCGAGTCGTCCGTCGCGCAGCAGGTCACCGGCGCCACCGACGACTACGAGCGGCTACTCACGGCACTGTGGGGTCCGCTCGTGCGGTACGCCCGCGGCATCATCGGCTCGACCGATGGTGCCGAGGACGTGGTGCAGGAGGCGTTCATCGGGTTGTGGCAACGCCGTGAACCACTCGCGCCTGACAGCATCGCGCCGTTCCTCTATCGCGCGGTGCGCAATCGTGCGCTGAATGAGCGGCGATGGTATCGCGTGCGGCATCTTTGGCGCGTGGCACAGGCCGGCGACGACCCCTGCGCGCCGCCACCGTGCGAAGAGGAAGTGGCCGAGCAGCGCGTGCGCGATGCGGTCGCGAAGATGCCGCGTCGCCGTCGCGAGGTATTCGAGCTGGCGAGGTATCACGACCTCACGCACAAGCAGATCGCCCTGACCCTGTCGATGGCGCCGCAAACGGTCGCGAATCACATGAGCGCGGCACTGCGTGACCTCAGGGTATCGCTCGCCGATTTGCTCGGCGAGTCCGCTTCCGGCGAGGAACGTTCGGGCGACGACTAGTAGATCGGGGTGAGTGGCGTGTCTGTTCGTCATGACACCCGAGTTTTCCGAGTATGATGAACTGATCGTCCGCTCGCTCCAGGGCGCAGCGACGCCCGACGACGAGCGCGCGCTCGCACGGCTCCGCGAGTCCGCGGCGTTCCGGCGTCACCACGACGCAACCGCGTCGCTCTGGGCGCTCACCGTGGCGGAGCGCGAGCGCCGGCAGGCGGCAATGCCGATTCCGGATGCCCTGCAGCGCAAGCGCATGCTCCGCCGATCCACGGGCGAGTTTCCCGTAACGCGCGTGCGACAGACGCGCCGCTGGCTGATCGCAGCAAGCCTGCTGGTGGCGGTGGGCGGCGGTGTGGCACTCCGCGAAGCGGGGGTCGGGCTGCCCTTCCGCTCCGATGCGACCGCAGAGTACAGCACCCGCGATACGGAGACGATGACCGTGACGCTCGAGGACGGCAGTCTCGCGCACCTCGCGCCGCGCAGTCGGCTTCGCGTCGTGCGCTCGCGCTCGCGACGCGCGATCCAGCTCGAGGGCCGCGCGTTCTTCGCGGTGTCGCGCGCGGCCCAGCAGCCGCTGCTCGTCTTCACGCCGCGCGGCATCGTCGAGGTCACGCGCGGCCGCTTTGACGTGGAGTCGACGGCCGAGGCAACCCGCGTCGTCATCGTGGAAGGCGAGGTGACGATGGAAGCGACCGGCGGGCGGGTGAGCAGCGGTGCGGGCCACGCGATGAGTGCGACGGCTGCAACGATCACCTCGAATGCGGTCACCGATCTGGCGGCGCGGCTCGCGTGGATGCGCGGCTTTCTTGCCTTCCGGAACACGCCCCTGCGCACCGTCGCGCAAGAACTGCAGCAGCTCTACGGCGTGAAGATGGACGTCGCCGAGGACGTGGGCGACCGCACGGTCACGGCGTGGTTTGCACATCAGCGGCTGGAAGATGTCCTCGCCGTGGTGAGCCGTGCGACGTACACGCAGTTCAAGCTGGACAGCGGCGTCGTGCACATCGAACCGGCCACCGAGCCAGCGCGTACAACGCCTCGCACTGCCGTCGGCAGCTGATACACCGCTCGTCCTTTCATTTCACGATCACTCCACGCGAAGCCTCACCAACCGCAGCGGATGACAAATGAAGACACTTTTCTTGGCACGACACGCGCTCGCCGGGCTCCTGATGGTGCCGGCCTCACTCCCTGCGCAGTCGCAGGACGCGCCAGCGCGCATACGGGTGGTGGCAACAACCCAACCGCGCGACGCACGCCAGGAAATGCTGCTCGGGCCCGCACACCTCGTGGTGCGAGACGTCGGCATGGCCGAGGCGATCGAGGCGCTGATGCAGACTGCATCGGTGCGGATCGCCTACAGTTCCAGCCTGCTCCCGGGCAAGCGGCGCGTGTCGTGTGATTGCGCCACCGGTACGGTCGCCGCGGCGCTCGACTCACTGTTCGCGGGGCTCGAGTACCAATGGACGGAAACCGCGGGCCAGATCCTCCTGGAGCCGACGGCGCCCGTGAAAGAATTGGTCGCGCCAGCGGGCACGTTGACTGGAACGGTGACGGATGCAATTTCGCAACGCCCGATCGCGGGCGCGCAGGTGACGCTCACCGGAACGCGAATGGGTGGGGTGACGGACGAAGCCGGCGTGTACACCATCGGCAGCGTACCATCGGGAACGGTGACGATCAGCGTGC
>JBDSML010000088.1:0-20913 GCA_039915865.1 Gemmatimonadaceae bacterium
ATGGCGGACCTGATGATGACGGTGCAGGGTGAGGTCGAGACGCCCATTGCCATGCTGGCGCAGAAGGCACGTGCCATCGGAATACATCTCATTCTCGCGACGCAGCGTCCGTCGGTGAACGTGATCACGGGTCTCATCAAGGCGAACTTTCCGAGCCGCATCGCGTTTCGCGTCGCGAGTCAGATCGACAGCCGCACCATCATCGACGGTGGCGGCGCCGAGATGTTGCTCGGCAACGGCGACATGCTGTTCATCCCGCCGGGGAAGAGCGAGCCGGCGCGGCTCCAGGGTGCGTATCTCTCGAGCGAAGAGACCGAGAAGCTGATGGGCTGGTACGAGGCGCAACGCGATCGTCGTCGTGCGGCGCTCGCCGAAGCGGGGCTGGTCTACGAGGCGGAGATGACCCCGGACGAGCCGGACATTCTCGAGACGGTCCGCACGCGCGAAGCGGAAGCCCGCGCAGCGCTCGAGGGCGGTGGAGAGGAAGCCGGTATCCCCGAAGGAGCGCGCGATCCGCTCTTTCGTGAAGCCGCGGAGCTGTGCATCCAGAACCAGAGTGGCTCGACGTCGCTGCTACAGCGCAGGCTCGGCATCGGCTATGGCCGAGCGGCGCGGGTGATCGACCAACTGGCAGATGCGGGGGTACTGGATCCGAAGTCGGGCCCGAAGGGACGCGAGGTGCGCGTCGGCCTGGAGGATCTCGACCGCATCTGTGGAGTGCGGGAATAACGGGGCGGCAGCTGTGCCGCCGTACAGGGCGCGCGTGGCTGCGCCGCGCGCTTACGGGCGCTCGTCTTCGGCTCGCTTATGACAAACGCCGACGCCGATAGTGTCAGTTACGCCTTCTCTCACAGGCAAGACTTGCTTCGACTCTCCGCACTCAGCGTGGTGTGCGCCGCATCGCTGGCACAGGCGCAGATCCCGATTCCGACACAGCCGCCGACGCCGGTTCCAATCACCGCGATGCCGGTGCTCGTTGACAGCAGTCCGACCTTCGAGCGGCCGAACGGCAGCTTGATGCGCACCGGTTCGCTGACGTACACGCTCTCGCTCACGCGGCCGAACGGGCAGATCACTCCGCTGGGCACGCGCACCGTGAGCGTCAGCGAGACGACGATTGGCGGAACGCAGGGATGGCTCGTGGCGGAGGCGCGTATCGGGACGGTGGTGGAGAGCACCGACTCGGTGTCTCTCGCGCGCGCCGACCTGTCGCCCGCGCGATGGTCAGCGACGATTGGCCGATCGCAGTTCGGTGCGTCGTTCACGCGCGATTCGGTCTTTGGCGCGATCGTGACCTATCAAGGGCAATCGTCGTTCGCGATGGCGCTGCCACCAGGCACGCTGCTCAGCGCCGGGATGGTCGAGCATGTGATCGAGCTGTTGCCGCTGCGCGCCGGCTATCGGGCGAGTGCGTCGCTGATGATCGTCGACGGCCCCTCTCCGCGTGCGTTGCCCGCAGCGATTGTGGTCGATCGTGAAGAGCGGGTGGATGGAATCGACAGCTGGGTCGTGTCGGTTCGCGCTGGTGCGATCGAGCAACGGCTGTGGGTGAGTAAGAGTGGCGCGCGAGTGCTACGCACCGAGCAAGCAGTCACCGACGGAATTCTCGCGTCGGTCCTGCAGCCGTAGCCTCGAACAGATCGGCCGAGGCGTCGCCAGTCAACCTCCGTATTCGAGTAGTAGAGGTCGACCTCTAGAATCATCTCGAGGTCGTTCGCGCCTTTCAAGACACCCACGCCTCGACGGTTGGGAATATTCGCGACGGCAATTCTTTCGATGTCATCGAGTCTCGGGATGTTTCCTGGCTTGCGGCATCCGCCACGCTTCTGTTCTCGAAATTGTCAGCGCAGCGTGATGCGAGTCGTGAGGTCTACGGCGCGTCGTGACGAGTGAGGCGCGCTGCGTACCGCAATTCGTCAGGCGACGCCTGAACGACTCTTCGAGCATGCCTGCCACCAGTGCCTGGACACGGCGTTGTTTGCGGACGGGTCCTGAGTGAGCGAAGCGAGGAAGCGTGCCTTCGGTACGAACTGCGTTGAAGGGGTGACGCTCCCTTTATTCCGACTGCCTATCCTCTCCCCATGTCAGCCGCCCAGCAGGCACTTGGCGAACTTGGAGAGCGGATAGCCGAACGGTGGCTTCGGGGAAAGGGCTGGCGCGTGGTGCAGCGCCGGTTCCGGACCGGTCACCGGGACATCGATCTGGTGGTCGAGCAGGAGGGGCTGATCGCGTTCGTGGAGGTCAAGGCTCGGCAAGGGGATCGGTTTGGGGATCCGGTCGCCGCTGTCAACTGGCGCAAGCAGAAGGAGTTAGGTCGTTCGGCCAGAGTCTGGATCGCCCGACACGGTCGGCGGGAGGAGGCGTATCGCTTCGACGTGGTGGGGGTGCTGGTGGACGGAAACAAGGTTAGAGTCCGTCACGTTGAAGGCGCATTCATGCTGGACCCTTCGGCTTGATTTCGGGTGTCGATGTTCGTATTCTATTCGGGTACCGGAAGCCCAGTTTTTCCGGTACGCTTATGCCCGCGTGGGCCAGAGGAATCCACGACAAACGAGAGGCTGTGTAGAGCAATGGCTGTGTCCACGATTGCGGAAGACAAGAAGAAGGCGCTGAACCTCGCCATCGCGCAGATCGAGAAGAGCTGCGGCAAAGGGTCCATCATGCGGATGGACGCGAAGGAGAAGGTGCGCATCGAAGCAGTACCAACCGGCGCGATCAATCTCGACGCGGCGATTGGTGTCGGCGGCATTCCTCGGGGCCGAGTCACGGAGATCTACGGTCCGGAGTCGAGTGGAAAGACGACGTTGTGTCTCCACGTGGTGGCGAACGCGCAGAAGTTGGGCGGCGTGGCCGCCTTCATCGACGCGGAGCACGCGTTGGACACCGAGTACGCGCGCAAGCTTGGCGTGGACGTCGAAGCGCTGTTGATCTCGCAGCCGGACACGGGTGAGCAGGCGCTCGAGATCTGCGAGATCCTCGTGCGTTCTGGCGCCGTGGACATCGTGGTCATCGATTCCGTGGCGGCGCTCGTGCCGAAGGCGGAAATCGAAGGAGACATGGGCGAGTCGCACATGGGTCTCCAGGCGCGCCTGATGAGTCAGGCGCTCCGCAAGCTGACCGGGTCGATCGCGCGTTCCAAGACGATCGTGATCTTCATCAACCAGCTGCGCGAGAAGATCGGCGTCATGTTCGGCAATCCCGAGACGACCACCGGCGGCAAGGCGCTCAAGTTCTACGCGTCGGTCCGCCTGGACATCCGCCGTATCGGGCCGGTGAAGGAGAAGGAGGAGATCGTCGGATCGCACGTCCGCGTGAAGGTCGTGAAGAACAAGGTTGCGCCGCCGTTCAAGCAGGCCGAGTTCGACATCATGTACGCGGAGGGGATCAGCCATACCTCGCTGCTCGTCGACATCGGTGCCGAGTCGGGCATCATCGAGAAGTCGGGTGCGTGGTATAGCTACAACGGGCAGAAAATCGGGCAGGGCCGGGAGAACGCGAAGATGTACTTGAAGGACAATCCGGCCATCTTGGCCGAGATCGAGGAAAAAGTAAAGGTTGTGCTTGGCATCAGCGGAGAGCAGACTGGTGCAGCGCCAGAAGCCGAGGATGCGGAGTAACGAGTCACATTCGTGACGTTCTGGGCCACATGTTGGCATCTCTCATGCGAGTCCCAGTGAGAGAGGAAATTGTTGGAACGGCCGTGCGGTTCGTGTGGTATGTTGGGTAGGTAAGGAGCCGAGGGGTAGTTCTCTGGAATCGATGGGGCCCGGAATCCCCAGCGTGACAGGGCACTCTCCTCGGTTTCCTTTTTATACCATAAGAGAATACAATCCAACGTGTTATGCATGTTGCATAATGTAAGTTCTCAATGCTGCGGCGCCTCGTGGATAACTGGCAGGCGGCCACCGAGCAACTGATTTCAACCGGTCTGGATAACTCGCGCGACATCATGTCTGTGATATCCGGAATCATTCCCACCCCGCGGCATCCCGGGAGGTTCGACGTCATCGTCGACGGAGATGCCATCGCGACGCTGTCCCTCGACGCCATCGAGCGGCTCCAGCTTGCTGTGGGCAAGGACGTCAGCGAGGTCACGGAGCGCATCGCGCTCGAAGCGGCGCTGCTCAAGGTCTATGATCGTGCGATCAACATGCTCGCCTTCCGGGCGCGGTCGTCGGTGGAGCTCGCGCGGACGCTCGTGCGGAAGGGTGAAGAGAAGGCACACGTTGACCGCGCCGTCGAGCGGCTGCGGGAGCAGGGCTTCCTCGACGACGCGGCGTTCGCGCAATCGTTCGCCCGCGCCAAGGTGGTCGGTGCCAGCCAATCTCGGCGACGCGTACAGCAGGAGTTGTCGCGGAAGGGCGTGGCGCGCGACGTGAGCGACGCGGCCATCGACCACGTGTTCGAGGAGGAGGGCGTTGATCCGCTCGCGATCGTTGAGCAGGCGGCGCGCAGGAAGCTCCGATCGCTCGCGAAGCTGGAGCCTGCGGTGCGAAAGCGACGGCTGTACGGCTTCCTCGCGCGACGCGGCTATGATGGGGAGCACATACAATCCGCGATGAAGATTGCTGGCGAGGAGCTGGACGCGAGCGAGCAATAGCTGGTCGACGTTCGGCCCGTCTATATTGCGTGGATGCGCTCCTCAGACATCCGCCGCCGGTTTCTCGACTTTTTCGCACAGCAGCAGCACGTCATTCGCCCGAGCTCGTCGCTCGTTCCGGCCGATGACCCGACACTGCTGTTCGTCAACGCGGGGATGGTCCCGTTCAAGAAGGTCTTCCTCGGCATGGAGGAGCCTGCGGACGGCAAGCGTCGCGCGACGACCGTGCAGAAATGCGTCCGCGCCGGCGGGAAGCACAACGACCTCGAGCAGGTGGGCCATACGGCACGGCATCACACCTTCTTCGAGATGCTCGGCAATTTCTCGTTCGGCGACTACTTCAAGCGCGATGCGATCGTCTTCGCGTGGGAACTGCTCACGGGAAAGGACCAGCTCGCGATCGATCCGTCGCTGCTGCGCGTGACGGTGCACCACAGCGACGACGAGGCGTTCGCACTCTGGCAGGAGATCGCGGGTCTGCCGCCCGAGAGGGTCTACCGCCTTGGCGACGCCGACAACTTCTGGCAGATGGCCGATACGGGACCCTGTGGTCCGTGCACGGAGATCTACGTCGACCTGGCGAAGGTTGCCGAAGACTTCCGGTTCCCCGCGGGTGCGACCGGCGAGTGGACGGATCTCGCTCGCGCCGAGTTCTCGCACGACGCGTTCGTCGAGGGTGCAGAGTCGGGACGATTTCTCGAGATCTGGAATCTCGTGTTCATGCAGTTCGACAAGCAGCCGGATGGGACGCTGAAGCCGCTCCCCAAGCCGTCTGTCGACACGGGCGCGGGCCTCGAGCGCATCGCGGCCGTGAAGCAGAAGGTGACGAACAACTACCACACGGACGGCTTCCTGTCGCTTATCAAGACGGTCGAAGACACCGTGGGCTTCAGCTATTGGGGACGCGAGACCGGCGAGCATCGCACTGGAGTGCGCATCGCTGGCGCGAAGGACGGCGGCGTGGTGCAGAACGCTGTCGATCCCGCATCGTTCCGCGTGGTGGCCGACCACGCGCGTTCTGTCGCGTTCCTGCTCGCTGACGGCGTCTTTCCGAGCAACGAGGGCAGGGGCTACGTGCTGCGCCGCATTCTTCGGCGCGCCGTTCGACATGCATACCTCCTCGGCCGACGCGAGCCGACGCTGGTGCACGTCGTGAAGACCGTGATCGACGAAATGGGCGACGTCTACCCCGAGCTGAAGTCGCGCGCGGAGCATCTGCTCCAGACGACGCGGGTCGAGGAGCAGGCGTTCCTGGCGACCATCGAGGGCGGATTGACGCGCTTCGAGCAGCTCGCGCCCCTGCACACGACGCAGGGCGGCGATGAGATTCGCGGGACGATCTCCGGCGACGACGCATTTCGTCTCTACGACACCTTCGGCTTCCCGATCGACCTCACGGAGCTGATGGCGCACGAGCGTGGCTATACCGTCGACATCGCGGGCTTCGAGGCGGCGCTGCTCGAGCAGCGCACTCGCTCCAAGGACGAGCGGAAGACGCGCAAGCTCGGCGTCAGTGCCGATGCGCTGGGCGACGTCGCGAGCTGGGATCGCTCGGGCGAGTCGGTCGACTCACGATTCGTCGGCTACGACACCATCGAGATACAGAGCGAGGTCGTCGCGCTGAGGCACCTCGAGGGCGATCGGGTGGCGGTGTTGCTGAAGGAGTCGCCGTTCTATGCGGAATCGGGCGGACAGATCGCCGACGAAGGCGAGATCGTCGGCGACGGATGGCGCATCGACGTCGACGGCGTACGCAAAGTCGAAGGACGTTCCGCGGCGCTCGGCAAGTTGTCCGGCGAGTTTCATTGGGGCCGAGCCACGGCGCGGGTGCCGAGCGATCGGCGCAGGGACACCGAACGCAATCACACCGCGACGCACCTCATGCACTCGGCGCTGCGCGAAGTGCTCGGCGACGCGGTGCATCAGGCGGGATCGCTCGTCGCGCCGGACCGGCTGCGCTTCGACTTCACGCATCACGGTCCGGTGAAGGCGGAGAAGCTCGCCGACGTGGAGGCGATCGTGAATCGTGAGATCTGGCGTGCGCTCCCGGTGACGTGGAGGGAGATGCCGTATCCCGATGCGCGTGCCAAGGGCGCGATGGCGTTGTTCGGCGAGAAGTACGGCGACGTCGTGCGCGTGGTGGACGTGCCAGGCGTATCGATGGAGCTGTGCGGCGGAACGCATGTGCGGAACACGAGCGAGATTGGACTCTTCGTCATTCTCAGCGAAACGGGCGTCGCGAGTGGCGTGCGTCGCATCGAGGCGCTCACGGGCCCGGGCGCGTTCGCGCAGCTGCGGTCGCGCGAGGAGTCACTCGTGCGCGTGGCGGAGCTGGTGAAGTCGCCGGTGGACACCGTCGAGAAGCGCGTGCAGCAGTTGCTCGACGAGCGCCGCACGCTCGACAAGAAGCTCGAAGAGGCGATGCGTGGCGGTGGCGACGACCTCGCGAAGCTCATCGCGACGGCGCAACCGATTGGCAGCAATGGCGCACGCCTGGTGATGGGCGAAGTCGCCGTGGGCGACGCCAAGGCGCTTCAGGCGATGGGCGACGCGCTGCGCGAGCAGCTCAAGAGCGGAGTCGGGCTGCTTGCCGCGAAGCTCGAGGACGGCAAGGGATCGTTGCTCGTCGTCGTGACGGATGACCTGCGGGAGCAGGGCGTTCGCGCTGACGCCATCGTGCGCGACGTCGCCGCCGTAGCCGGTGGCCGAGGCGGCGGCAAGCCGCACATGGCGCAGGCCGGCCTCCCGGATGCGACCCGGATCGCGGACGCGATGGCCGCCGCGCCGGCGCTTGTCGCCAAGGCCGTGACCGGCGCGTGACGGTGGCGGAGTGGCTGCGTTCGCGGACGTCGCAACCTCCTGAGGCCCTCGCCGCGCGGCTCGACGCGGTGTTGGGCGAATCGCTGTCGCTGCCGTCCGACGACATTCCCGAGATATTCGTCGAGAAGGGTGCGCGTCTCGTGGCGGATCTCCTGCAGACGCACAGCACATCGCGCAATTCGGCGCTCGACCTCCTCACCGCGGACGCGCTGGTGACCTACGCGTTCGAGGCGGCGAGCGAGATGCCGTCGGCCATCGAGGGGCGTGCGTCGGCGGCGATGACGCGCATCGCGGCGCTCTGCGACACGCGTCCGGCGTAGCATGGTCGACATCCATTCGCACCTGCTGCCCGGCGTGGACGACGGCTCGAAATCGATCGAGATGTCGGTGCCCGTGCTCGAGCGCTTCGCGGCCGATGGTGTCGAGTGTCTCGTGCTCACGCCGCACTTGAAAGCGTCCGAGGCGGCGAGTGCGCCCTACGAGCGCAATCAGGAGCTTCTCGAGCAGTTGCGAAGCGTCGCACCGCGCCAGCTGGAGCTGCGGCTCGGTTGGGAGATCATGCTCGACGAACCGAACATCGATCTTCGCGGAGCGCGACTTGGTCTGGGCGGCTCGCGCGCCGTGCTCGTGGAGTTCTCGCATCGCCGCGTGCCGATGAAGGCAGCCGACGAACTCTATCGCCTGCGCTCGTCGGGCGTCACTCCGGTGCTCGCGCATCCGGAGCGGTACTACGGCTGCACGGTGGAAAGTGTGGAGTCGTGGCGGAATGCGGGTGCGGTCATCCAGATGGACACGGGCGGACTGCTTGGCAAGGGCGCGATCTCGAAGTTGTCGCGCACGTTGGTGGAGGAAGGGTTGGTCGACCTCTTCAGCAGCGACAACCACGGCGACTCGCGCACGCTGGCGACCGCGCGCGACTGGCTGCGCGAAGTGGCGACTCCGGATCACGCTGACCTGATGACCCGCACGAATGCGCGACGCCTGCTCGATGGCCTGCCGCTGCTTCCCGTGCCGCCAATGCAGCTGGGCGGCGGTATCTTCGGTCGCCTGCGAGAGCTCTTTCTATCGCGCCTCTAGCGCTCCAACGTCGACCCTCTGCACACCCCGATGAAGACTCCCTTTGCCGATGCGCTTCGCGAGCTGGCCGCCACTGCCGAGCGAGTCGTCGTGGAGCTTGGTCCCGACATGGATCGAGCGCTCGCGATGGTGCAGGACGCGGTGCGTCGCCGCGGTACGCTGTTTTTCTGTGGCAATGGTGGCAGCGCTGCCGACGCGCAACACCTCGCAACCGAGTATGTCGTGCGCTACATGCGGAACCGCCGTGCGTATCCAGCCATCGCGCTGACGACGGACACGTCGTTGCTCACCGCGGCGGGCAACGACATCGGCTTCGAGAACGTGTTCGCGCGACAGATCGAGGCGCTGGCCAGGCCGGGTGACCTGCTCGTCATCCACTCGACGAGTGGCAACTCGCCCAACGTCCTGCGCGCCGCCGAGGCCGCACATGCGGTTGGCATTCCGGTGTTGGCATTCAGCGCGCGCGACGGCGGCGAGTTGCGCTCGATCGCCGACCACAGCGTCGTGATTCCGACGAACCGGACCGACCGTGCGCAGGAGTTGCACCTCTGCATCGAGCACATCATCTGCGACATCGTGGAGCGAAGCCTGTGATCGACCTCGCGGGACGCCGAGCGCTCGTGACTGGGGGTTCGCGCGGCATCGGCGCGGCGACGGCGCGGTTGCTGGCACGGGCTGGAGCAGACGTCGTGATCGGCTATCGATCGCGCGTGGCGGATGCGGATGCTGTCGTGCGCGAGTTGCGCGAGACCGGCGTGAAGGCCGCCGCGCTCGCGGCTGACGTGTCGACGCGAGAGGGCGCCGAATTCCTCGTCGATTCCACGGTCAACCTGCTCGGCGGGCTCGATCTGTTCGTCGGCAACTCCGGCGTATGGCCGGTGAACGACGTCAGCCTGGCGGAGATGAGTGACACGCAGTGGACGAACACGATGCGAGAGAACGTCGATTCGATTTTTTACACGACGCGTGCGGTCGCGCGAGTGATTACGAACGGCGGCCGGATCGTGCTGATCTCGAGCACTGCAGGCCAGCGCGGCGAGTCGTATCATGCGGACTACGGTGCGAGCAAAGGCGCTGTCATTTCGTTCACGAAGTCGCTCGCGGTCGAGTTGGGCTCGCGCGGCGTGACGGTCAACTCCGTCGCACCGGGCTGGGTGGACACCGACATGGTCGCTGCCGCGATGGCGCAGGCGGGGCGCGCGAGGATCGACGCGACGATTCCACTGGGCCGCATCGCTTCGTCCGACGACATCGCCGGTCCGGTCGTGTTCCTCTGCTCGTCACTCGCTCGGCACATCACCGGCGAGATCCTCAACGTGAACGGCGGGAGCGTGCTCTGCGGATGATCGTCATCGTCTTTACGGGTGGCACAATCTCCATGAAGCACGATCCGTCGGCGGGCGGGTCGGTGCCGACGCTCACGGGCGACGAGATCGTGCGAGCGACGCGCGGCCTGTCCGACGTCGCGGACATCGAGATCGATCAGTGGGGGATGTTTCCGGGCCCGCACATGACGGTGTCGCGGATGTGGGAGGTGCGTAATCGCATCCGTGAGCATCTCGCTCGTCCCGAGGTCGATGGCGTCGTCGTCACGCATGGGACGGACGCGCTCGAGGAAAGCGCGTACATCGTCGCGCGGTCACTGCCGGCCGACAAGCCCGTCGTGTTCACCGGTGCGATGCGTCCCGCGAGCGATCTCGGTTGGGATGGTCCGGCGAACCTGCTCGACGCCACGCGGGCCGCGGCCAGTCCACTGTCTCGCGGGAAGGGGACGCTGGTGTGTCTTGGAGAACGGATCCACAGCGCGCTCGAGGTGACGAAGACGCACACCGAAGCGCGCGATGCGTTCGAGAGTCCCAGCCTTGGCGCACTGGGCGACATCGATGAAGGGCATGTGTCCTACCGGCGTAACCTGATCGAGATTCCGCCGCCGCTGATGCCCGAGTTTCCAGCTGAGCCTGTGGACATCGTCCACATGTGGGCGGGCGCGGACGCGCGGCTGCTCGACGCGTCGCGTGAGACGGGCGCGAAGGGCGTCGTGGTGGCGGCGATGGGTCGCGGCAACATACCCCCGGCGGCGTTCGAGGGCATCGTGCGCTGGGTGGAGAGTGGGAAGCCGGTGATGATCACCTCGCGTGCACTACGTGGGCGCGTGGGGCCGACGTATGGGTATCCAGGCGGTGGCCGGCGCGTGCTCGAAGCGGGGGCGATCTTCGCGTATGGGAAGCGTCCAGGGCAGGCGCGGATCGACGCGATGCTCGCGCTTGGGCTGGGGATGAGTTGCCCTGAGATACGGGAGCTGTTCAGCAAGTGACTATTGGGTCGGCCGCAGCTCAACGAACCAGCCTAAGCTGGACGGTGTTGACAGACTGGGGAGCACACCTTAGGTTCGCATTCACAACTGCAGTGCCGTGGTCATTTGCCTCTTGCCGCCACGTAAAATAACGAGCTAAACCGCGACGCCTGGCAGCTCGCCAGGCTTTTTTGTTTTCACCGACACCGATACCGATCAACACCGTGCTACGCGCCGCCCGAATGCTCATGCGCATGTCCATTACCACCGCTTTCCCCTCGGGAGAGACGGACGGGCGACAGCGCGTACGCGCGTAGTCGACGACTCGGCGAATACTGCCGACGGGCCCCGATCCTCTCAGAGGATCGGGGCCTTTCTTTTTTCACCGCGAGGACCAGCATGACGAGCGTCGCCGGAGTGGAATGTCGAGAGCAAGAGCCATGGCAGGGTGAGACGCGGACGGTGGTGCGCATCGCACTCGCCGGATGCGGGTCGGTGGGCAGCGCGCTGCTACGCGAGATCGCCGCGCGTCGCGAGGCCATCGCGGACCGGCATGGCGTCGAGATCGTGCTCACGCGCTTGCTCGTGCGCGACGTCGATCGCAAGCGCGACGCGAGCTTCGATCCCGCGCTGCTGACCAACGACGTGGAGGAGTTTCTCGCGACGGATGCGGACATCGTCGTCGAGGCGATCGGCGGACTGGATCCCGCGCGACGCATCGCCGAGACGGTGCTTGGCCGCGGCCAGAAACTGGTGACGGCGAACAAGCTGCTGCTTGCGGCCCATGGATCGTTGCTCACGGCGCTCGCGCGACGCAACGGGACGTCGCTGCGATACGATGCGGCCGTCGGCGGCGGCGTCCCGATCCTCCGGGTGCTCGACGAGTCGCTCGGCGCGGGCGGACCCGCGCGAGTGCGCGGCATTCTCAACGGGACGGCGAACTTCGTGCTCACGCGGATCGAGGGCGGCGCGTCCCTGGAGGAAGCGCTCGACGAGGCGCGTGTCGCAGGCTTCGCGGAGGCCGATGCGTCGCGCGACCTGGATGGACGCGACGCGGCGGACAAGATCGCACTGGTGGCGTGGGCGGCGTTCGGCGTTGCACCGGAGTCGGTCGCGGTTCGCCGCTCGTCGCTGCTACCGGAGCCGGAGCGGTTTGTCCGGCTCGCGTCGCGCCTTGGTGCGCGCGTCCGGCACGTGGCCGAGTGTTCGCTCGTGGGCGGCGAGGTGGTGGCGGCAGTCGAGCCGTTGTTCGTGGCACCGGAGAGCGCGCTCGCCCGGACACGGGACGAAGGAAATCACGTCGACGTGTTCGCGGGATGGCGAGCGCCGCTCTGCGCATCGGGTCCCGGTGCTGGCGGATTGCCGACGGCGACCGCGCTGCTCAGCGATTTGGTCTGTACCAGCACGGCGCCTCGGCGGACGACTGGCGTCAGGGTCGCGGCGGCCGACGTACGAGAGCTGACGTGGGCGATCGAGGTTCGTGCGGAGCCGGCGGTGCTTCATCGCTCCGTGCCGAATTGCGCGCTCGTTCACACCAACGACACGGCGAGCGAGTCGTGGACGATCATTCGCGCCACGACACCGAGCGGAATCGCCGGGTTGCTGACGACGCTCGAAGCCGCGGGTGCCACGCCGATCGTCGCGCGCTTCGACGAGGCGCTGTCGTGAGCGCGACAGCGCTGTGCGAAACGCTGGCGACCGCGCGCTACGAGATCACTGGACCCGTTGGCGCGCCGGTGGTCCTCGCACTCGGCGGCATCTCCGCGACGCGTCATGTCGTGCGCACGGACGCGGACGACACGCCAGGTTGGTGGGAGGGTATCGTCGGCCGCGAGCGGCCGATCGACACGACGCGCTTTCGCGTGCTCAGCGCCGACTTCCATGACGGTGGTCGCGCGCGCGATGGCCGGCCCGCAGAGCGCATCACGACGCACGATCAGGCGGCGCACATCGTCGACGTGCTCGACGAGCTCGAGATCGCGCGATTGGACGTCGCCGTCGGCGCGTCGTACGGCGGCATGGTCGTGCTGGCACTCGCCGAGCGTTGGGCGGATCGCGTCGGTCGGCTGGTGGTGATCAGCGCGGCGCACGAGCCGCATCCGATGTCGACCGGTTTGCGAGCGATCCAGCGCCGCATCGTCGAGCTCGGGCTGGACACCGGTAGCAGCGTGGCAGGGATGACGCTCGCGAGAGCCGTTGCGATGACGACGTATCGCACCGCGCGCGAATTCTCCGAGCGCTTCGGCGAGACGCCCGAGTGCACGGAACGCGGCACCGAGTTCGAAGTCGAGCGGTACCTCATCGGAGCGGGCGAAAAGTTCGCGGCGCGAATGCGTCCCGAGCGGTTCCTCGCACTCTCACTCTCGGCCGACCTCCATCACGTCGTACCGGAAGCCGTCACCGTGCCCACGACCGTCATTGCCGCGCGCGGCGACACGCTGGTGCCGCCGCCGCAGATGCGCGCGATGTCGAAGCGCCTGCCGCGGCTCGAAGCTTTTCACGTGTTGCCGACTCGCTTTGGCCACGATGCCTTTCTCACCGAGCAGCGCAAGCTCGGACGACTCCTCACCAACACGCTCGCCGACTGATGCCGACCAAGAAGACTTCCAATCACACGACCACGACGCGCGCGGTTCGCGCTGGCATTTGCAGCGACACACACCACGGTGCTGTCGTACCCGCGCTGCATCTCTCGACGAATTTCTCGTTCGCGGGCTTCGACAAGAAGCGCAAGTACGACTACACGCGTTCGGGTAACCCAACGCGCGACCTGCTCGCGGAGGCGCTCGCCGAGCTCGAGGAGGGCGCCGGCGCGGTGGTGACCAGCTCCGGCATGTCGGCGGTGGCACTCGCGCTGCAACTCGCGCCGGCAGGGGGCAAGGTGCTCGCGGCGCACGACGCCTACGGTGGCACATATCGCCTGCTGAAGGCGCTCGCCGCTCGCAACCAGATTCAACTCGAGCTCGCGGACCTGACGTCGCCGGACGCGGCCCAGACCATCGCGCGCTGCAAGCCGGATCTCCTCTGGGTGGAGACGCCGAGCAACCCGCTGCTGCGCATCACCGACCTACGGAAAGTGTGCGAGGCAGGGCATCGTGCCGGCGCGCTCGTCGTCGCCGACAACACGTTCCTCTCGCCCGCGCTCCAGCGGCCACTGACACTCGGCGCCGATCTCGTGGTGCACTCCACGACGAAATACCTGAATGGACATTCGGACGTCGTTGGCGGCGCGGTGGTCGCCAGCGATCCCGCGAATGTCGAGAAGCTGACGTGGTGGGCGAACTGTCTCGGCCTCACCGGCGCGCCGTTCGACAGCTACCTCACGCTGCGTGGCGTGCGCACGCTGTTCGCGCGCATCCGCGTGCACGAGGCGAATGCGCATGCGGTGGCGTCAGCGCTCGTGGAGCATCCGGCCGTGCTGGCAGTGCACTATCCAGGACTGAGCACGCATCCCGGCCATGCGATTGCGGCGGGTCAGCAGGAGGGCTTTGGCGGGATGGTGAGCTTTACGCTCTCCGGGGGTTTGGAGGCGGCTTCGTCAGTGGCGGAGAACCTCGAACACTTCACGCTCGCGGAGTCGCTCGGCGGTGTGGAGAGTCTCATCGCTCATCCGGCGACGATGACGCATTCGTCGATGGATCCGGAGGCGCGTCGCGTGGCGGGGATCACGGATGGAATGCTGCGGCTGTCTGTGGGGATCGAGGACGCGCGCGATCTCGTTCTCGATCTGACGCGGGCGCTCGATACTCTGCCTAAACCTCGGGCGAAGAGAGCCTTGGCGCGGGCGGCCTTCAGCTAACGGCTTCCCACCTCTGGAAACACCGCCACCCGAACTCACGAGCCGCCCGCGCCTGATCCCAAAAGCCGAAACAATCCTTCCAGCCTTCCTGCTCGGCCTTCCAGGAGCAGCACCACGTAAATTCGAAACGATGCTCCGCAGCATCCGACGTCACCGCGACGATCTCGCCGCTGAAGTCCGAGCACCCAGAGCGGGCGCGCAGGCGCACGCGCTCGACGAGAAGTTCGGGATGCGAATGCAACAGCTGCGTCAGCACGCGCTCGACCTTCACCCTGGGCGTGTAGCCTTCCAGCTCGATACGGGACGAGTTGCCGCCGCGAACGAACTCCAATAGCTCCCGCTTGAAATCGGGATGGACTGCGGCGGCGTCGAGGTAGGGAAGCAATTCAGGCATCGGCGGCGTCGGGACGAAGGTGGGCGTCCGACAATATGCTACATTTGTTTCCTCCAGCCAACCCCTTGGGCCTTCAAATCTTCCGCGTGCCGCTCTAAGCTGAGGCTCCCGCGAGTCACCACCGCTTCCCAGTTCGAATGTACCGCCTCCGGCCGACACTTAGCGTGCTCGACATTGCGAGCCGCCTCGAGAAGGCGGGGTTTGAGGCATGGTGCGTCGGCGGCGCGATTCGCGACGCGCTCCTGGGTGGCGAGCCCCTCGACTGGGATCTCGCGTCGCCGGCCACTCCGGACCAGGTGCGCGACATCTTCGGGCGAAGGCGGACGATTCCCGTCGGCATCGCATTCGGGACAGTGAGCGTGCTCGACGAAGCGGGCGTGCCGCACGAGATCACGACCTTTCGCAGGGACGTGCGCACCGACGGACGTCACGCCGAGGTGGAATTCGGCGCCAGCCTCGATGACGACCTGGCGCGTCGTGACTTCACCATCAATGCGATCGCATTCCGTCCACGCACGGGGGAGGTCCGTGACCCGTTTGGCGGGCAGGACGACATCCGGGCGGGGATCGTCCGCGCCGTCGGCGACCCCGAGCAGCGCATGCGCGAAGATCGTCTCCGGGCGCTGCGTGCCATTCGTTTTGCAGCCCGCTACCACTTCGCCATCGATGAACCGACACTCGTCGCCATTCGCGAGTCGGCACATCACCTCACGCGACTGTCGGCCGAGCGGGTCCAGCAGGAGCTCGTGAAGACGATGCAGCAGGTGGATGCGCCGAGTGGGGCGCTGCGGCTGTGGCGTGACACGGGTGCATTGGGCGTGCTCGTGCCGTCGCTGGGGGAGGTCAACGACGTCGCACTTGCGACGCTCGATCACCTGGCGCGGGATGGTGCGGGCGGTCGTCGGCTGCCACAGCGCACGAGCAACCGGATCGCGGCGCTGTTTCTCGATACGCCGGCACCCGACGTTCGGAAGGCGATGAACGACCTGCGGTTCTCGAAGCACGAGACCAATTGGGCGACGTATACCGTCGAGCGGTGGGTGAGCGTCGCGCCCGAGATTGCGGTGGCGTTGGCGTCAGGGTCGCCGACGAATGCCGACGTGCGCCGCTGGCTGGCGAGGATCGGGCGGCTACACGCAGCGGGATTTCTCCGCGTGGCAGGCGCGCGCTGGGCCGCAACGCGCGACGCGGGGGTCGATGCGCCCTCGAGCGCCGCGGTGCGTTCCCTGCACGAGCGCATCGCCCGCGGCAGGTTTTCCGATGCGGTCGAGATCGGCGATCTCGCCATCAGCGGCGATGACCTTCGTCGTGCGGGCATCCCCGCCGGGCCGATCTATGCTAAGATTCTCCACGTGCTGCTGGAGGCGGTGATCGAGAACCCGGCACGGAACACGCCTGAGGCGCTGCTGGCGGAGCTGCCGCAGGTGCTGGCAGCACTTCAGGGCACCCTCTCTTCGGCCAAGCACTAATTACGCATGCTATTCCGCGGCAAGCAGCCCGAAGCATCCATCTGGCGCCGGTTCCGCGCCAGCAGCGACGGCTTCACCTTCGACGAACAGGATGGCGTCTACACGGCGCACATCGTGGCCAATGCGGAGCGTGTCGTCGACCTGTTCTGGACGCTGGCGGATCTCCTGGGACCGGCGGTGGATCTTCACGTCGACGATCTCAGAAGCGGACGAAGCTGGCATGGCGAGTCGATGCCGCTGCCCGACGTGCGCGACGCCATTGCTCGACTACGGCTGCTACTGGCGCGGTTCGGTGGTACGCAGGTGAGCATCTACACGTCGGAAGATCAGCTCTCGCTCAACGAGCATCTCGAGCTGTTCATCTACTCCAAGTCGGACAAGTGGCTCTACTTGCTCGAAGGCCGTGGGCTCGAGGAGATGCCGCGAGTGCGCACGAAGAGCTGGAAGATCAAGCGTCAGGCATTTCCCGCCGCGCCCGATCTCGTGAATGCATTGGCCGGCGCCGCGGAGCGACTCGGACTGCAGCACGCGTGATCGGGTCGAGATAAGTCGTCCGTGACAACCGACAAGATCATCTACGCGATCGCCGCCGCCGGCGCGAACATGCTTGGCGCCGCGGTCGTCGTGAGCCGCAGCCGCTGGAGCGAGCGTGCGCTCGACATCATGCTGGCATTTGCGGCGGGATTCATGATCTCGGTCGCGATGATCGACCTGCTGCCAGAGGCGCTCGCGCGCGGCGGGCACACAGCCGCCATCGTCGCACTCGGCGGCTACCTCGCGGTGCACATCACGCAGCACGTCATCGGCACGCACTTTCATTTCGGGGAAGAGACGCACCACGTGAGCGAGGCCGTCAGCGTGGCTGCGCTGGTGGGGTTGCTGCTCCACACGTTCGTTGACGGTGTCGCGGTCGCGAGCGGATTCGGCATCGGTGGCGCGGTCGGTGCGCTGGTGTTCACCGCCGTGATTCTCCACAAGGTGCCGGAGGGGCTCGCCATCTCGTCGCTGTTCCTGGCCGCGGGGCAGGGGAAGGGGCGTGCCGTGCTCGCCGCCGCCGCGCTGGGTGTCGCGACGATTCTTGGCGTCGTCCTGACGGACTACATCGGGGCGCTGCGCGAGAACGGTCTCGCATTGTCGGCGGGCGTGACGCTCTACGTCGGCATGTCGAATCTCGTTCCCGAATTTCGGGCGCGTGGAGGCTGGCAGCTTCCCGTCGCATTCGTCGGCGGCACGGGGACGTATTTCGTCGCGCGGATACTGGCCGGGGCCTGATCATGCCGAAGCCTCATCGCGGTCAACGGTCGAATGCGAGCCCGTCGCTCTTCGCCGGCGCAGCGCCACCGCAGCCGCTCGCCGCCCGCATGCGCCCGCGCACGTTGGACGAGTATGCAGGACAGCGTCATCTGCTCGCGCCGGGCAAGCCGCTGCGGGAAAGCATCGAAAAGGGCACCGTGACGTCCATGGTGTTCTGGGGACCGCCCGGCACAGGCAAGACGACGCTTGCACGGCTGATCGCCGGCTACACGGATCGAGAGTTCGTCCCCTTCAGCGCCGTCACTGAAGGTGTGCCTCGCGTGCGCGAGATCGTGCGCGAGGCGGAAGATCGTCTCGAGACAGGGCGGGGCACCATTCTCTTCGCCGACGAGATCCATCGCTTCAACAAGGCGCAGCAGGACGCATTTCTCCCGCACGTCGAAGCGGGCACCATCACGCTCATCGGCGCGACGACGGAAAATCCGAGCTTCGAGATCAACGGCGCCCTGTTGTCCCGCGTGCGCGTGTTCGTGCTGCAGTCGCTCAAGACGGACGAGATCATCGGCGTCATTCGCAGCGCGCTGTCCGACGTCGAGCGCGGGCTCGGTGGGCAGGGCCTTACCGTCGATGAAGAGGCGATCGACCTGCTCGCGCGTGAAGCCGACGGCGACGCCCGTCGTGCGCTCACGATCCTCGAGGCCGCGGCGCAGCATGTCGGCGAAGGCGGCGTGATCAACCTCCAGGCGGTCCGCGACGCGGCGCAACTGCGCATCTCGCGCTACGACAAGGGCGGCGAGGAGACGTACAACATCCTGAGCGCGTTTCACAAGTCGCTGCGCGGGAGCGATCCGCAGGCGGCACTGTACTGGATGGCGCGCATGATCGAGGGCGGACAGGATCCGATGGTGATCTTCCGTCGCGCCATTGCGATGGCCGCGGAAGACATCGGGCTTGCCGATCCCGAAGCGCTCAAACTCGCCGTGGCCGCGCGTGATGCCTATCACATGTTGGGCGCGCCCGAAGGCTACCTGCCGATGTCGCAGATGGTCATCTACCTCGCGACGGCGCCGAAGTCGAACAGCAGCTATCGGGCGTTGAGCGCGGCGATGGAGGCCGCGCGTGAGTATCCTGCCGAGGATGTGCCGATGCACATTCGCAATGCGCCGACGAAACTGATGAAGGAACTGGGGTATCACGAGGGGTATCAGTATGCGCATGCCGTCCCGGAGGCATACATCCCGCAGGAGTACCTGCCCGACGCGTTGGCCGGTTCGGCGTTCTACACGCCGGGGCCGTTCGGCTTCGAGAAGGAGATCGCGAAGCGGTTGGCGTGGTGGGAAGAGCTGCGGCGACGTGAGCGGGAGAAGACGGGCGCCGGCGACACTAGGGAACCACGAACTGAGGAGTGAGTATGCGTCGTCTCGTGTATGGTGCGGCAACGGCCGCAATCGCCATCGTCGCTGGGTGCAGCGCGCTCGGCAAGCAGGCCTTCCAGCAGCCGATCGTGCACCTGCAGGACGTCAAGGTGAACGGTGTCGGTCTCACGGGAGGAACGCTGGACGTGAAGCTCAGCGTCTACAACCCGAACGGCTATCGCATGGATGCCACGCGGATGACGTACAACGTCGTCGTTGGCGACAGCGTGAAGATGGCGACGGGCACGGTGGACAGCCGCTTCTCGGTCAACGAGAACGACTCCACCGTGGTGACTGTGCCGGTGATCTTCTCCTATAACGGCATCGGCGCCGCGGGCCGGCAGATCCTCAACACCGGCGGCGTGAACTATCGCGTCAATGGTGACGTTACTGTCGGCACGGTGGTCGGTAATTTCACGGTTCCCTATTCCGCAACCGGGCGCTTCAACGCGCTCAGCGGCAACTCGCGCCAGTAACGAGGCCTCTAATCTCACGCGAACTCATTTCCGTCACGCCGGTCGTCGAGCGGGCGCTCCTCGTGGGCGCGCCGCTCAAGCGGGCCGGTGCACGCAAGTCGCTCGACGAACATCTCAAGGAGCTCGCGCGCCTCGCCGATACCGCAGGCGCCGAAGTGGTGGGCATCCTCACGCAGCAGCTCGACCGGCCGCACCCCGGCACCTACCTCGGCAAGGGCAAGATCGAAGAGCTCAAGTCGATGGTGGCGGAGAAGGGCGCCACGCTCATCATCTTCGACGACGAGCTGTCACCGAGCCAGGGCAAGAACGTCGAGGACACTGTTGGTACGCGGGTCGTCGACCGGGCAGAGCTCATTCTCGACATCTTCGCCACGCGCGCGCGCAGCAGCGAAGCGAAGATGCAGGTTGAGCTCGCGCAGCTGGAGTACACGCTGCCCCGCCTGACGCGCATGTGGACTCACCTCGAGAAGTTTCGCGGTGGAATCGGCGTGCGCGGACCCGGTGAAACGCAGCTCGAGACCGACCGCCGGCTCATCAATCATCGCATCAAGCTGCTCAAGGAACGGCTCGCGCACGTCCAGCAGAACCGCGCGGTGCAGCGGCAGAGCAGGGCCGACGCGTTCAAGGCGTCGATCGTCGGCTATACGAACGCGGGCAAGTCGTCCATCCTGCGCGGCATGACCGGCGCCGCCGACGTCCACGTCGAGGATCGTCTCTTCGCCACACTCGATCCGCTCACGCGCGAAGTCGACCTCGGCGAGAATGCGCACGCGCTGCTCACGGATACGGTGGGATTCATCCGCAAGCTCCCGCACCATCTCGTCGCGTCATTCAGGGCGACGCTCGAGGAAACCCGCGACGCCGACCTGCTGCTGCACGTCGTCGATGCGAGCCATCCGCTGTGGGAAGAGCAGCGGCTCGTCGTCGATCAGGTGTTGCTCGAGCTCGGGCTGGCCGAACAGCCCGTGCTGCTCGTGTTCAACAAGATGGATCTGCTGAGCGAATCGGATGCACTCGCGCTGCAGGAGCGCGTCACGGCGCTCGTGCCGAACGCGGTCTTCGTGTCGACGGAGACGGAAAACGGTCTCGACCCGCTCGGTCGCGCGCTGCGGCATGCGATGCGTGCGCGCCGACCAATCGCCGAAGTGTGGCTGCAGCCGTCCGATGGCAAACTGCTCGCTGAGATTCACCAGCACGGCGAAGTGCTCGACCAGCGCAGCGAGGGCGAGCAGATGGTGATTCGCGCTCGGCTGCCGGAGCGGTTGCGCGGACGTCTCGAGCAGGCGGGCGCCGATGTGCGCGTGGAGAACGGCGTG
>JBDSML010000135.1:0-21405 GCA_039915865.1 Gemmatimonadaceae bacterium
GGGCGCGTGGGGTGCGCAAGGGCGTAAGCTAGTCGGGCCGTAGAGGAGAGTAAAGCGGTGGGCCGACGCCGATTTTCCGCGTTGTGAAGACTGGAAATCGCCACGTGACAAAGACTTACGGTCGGCGCGTCTCGACCGCGTTCAACGATTCCGCGCCGCAGAACGTGAAGAGAATACCACCGCGGACCTGCTCCGCGCTTCACCGGAAATCTGGGAGGGACGCATGCTCTTTTGGTCAGCCGTCGTTCGCCGCGTGCTGCACGTTGTCACCGTCATCGTCGCCGCGCCGGCGATCCTCGCGGCGCAGGGCACGGGCCCCCTCGCGCAGACGACCGGCCAGCAACCCGTGGTGATTCGCGGCGGATGGCTGTTCACCGCCACCGGAAATGATGTCGTGCGCAATCGCGGCGTGTTGATCGTTGGCGGACGGCTCGTCGCCGTCAATCGTGCGATCACGGCGAACGAAATCGCCGGGGCGCGGGTGGTCGATCTCAAGGACGACGAATACGTCTTGCCGGGCATCTTCGACGTCCACGCGCACTACAACATGACGCTCGGCGCGAATGGTATCCGCAGCGACGAGTACACCTACAACCCGCTCATCTTTCTCGCCAACGGCGTGACGTCGACGTTCCCCGGCGGCGAGTACGATCCGGACGGCATGATGGAAGCGCGCAAGCGCATCGACGCCGGTGAGCAGATCGGTCCCCGCATCTACAACTCCGGACCGTACTTCGGCACCGCGCGTCGCGGCTGGAATCCGAATGCGACGCAGGCGGACATCTACCGCGACGTCGACGAATGGGCCGCCAAGGGTGCCCGTGCCTTCAAGGCGAAGGGCATCGCGCCGCAGCATCTCCGCTGGCTCATCGAGCGGGCGCATTTGCATGGACTCACGGTCACGGCACACCTGGAGTCAGGCTTCCGCAACTCGACGAACGCCCGCGACGCGATCCTCATGGGGATCGATCGCGTGGAGCACATCCTCGGCGGCGACCAGCTCGATTCCACCAGGACGGCATATCCGTTGTGGTCGATGGTCGATACGTCGTCGAAGAAGTTCAAGGACATCGCGGACCTGTTCATCTCGCGACACGTCATGTTCGATCCCACCATGACGGCGCCTGTGTACTTCACCACGTTGCCCGAGGGATTCGACTACTGGATCGACGAGCGGAAGTTCTTCACGCCCGAGGTGCAGGAATGGGTGAAGGCGCGGCCGCCGCGGCACGCTGTGCCGTCATGGGATTCGCTGTACTACGCCATGAAGCGCACGACCAAGGCGCTGTACGATCGCGGCGGCATCCTCACGCTCGGCACCGACAACCCGAGCACGGGCGAGTTCCTCGCGGGCTTCTCGGCCCATCGTGAGCTGCACACGATGGTGCTCATCGGCATCCCGCCCGCCGCGGCGCTCAAGATCGCCACGATCAACGGGGCTCGCGCGATGGGCGTGTCCGACAAGCTCGGGACGATCGAAGTCGGCAAGCTCGCTGACCTCTTCGTCATCGGAGGCAACCCCCTCACGAACATCAAGAACACGCGCCACGTGCACCTGGTCTTGAAATCTGGGTTCATCTACGATCCGAAAGCCCTGCTGGCGCAGGCCGAAGGCAAGATCGGCGCGTCACCGAAGCGCGCGGCGCAGTAGCTGTCCGCGCTGGCGTCGTCGCGTCAACGCAGTGCGGCTGCTTGACTTCGGCATTTTGACTTGGTACAATGAAGGCTCGCGACAATCGCGACTTTTACTGACTTTTCTAGGGATCTTTCGTGCCGAATATCGCATCCGCGAAGAAGAACATGCGGAAGTCGCGCTCCGCCACCGTGCGCAATCGCGCGCAGCGCTCGACGCTCCGCACTGCGCTCAAGAAGGCGAAGTCGCCGACAGCTACCGCCGAGGAGCGACTCGCGGCCGTCAGCCTACTCGATCGTGCCGCGCGCAAAGGCCTGGTTCACAAGAACCTCGCCGCCCGCCAGAAAAGCAAGATGGCCAAGGCTGCGAACGCCGCCTGAGCGTTCCGCTTCGCGAATCGAAAGCGCCGGTCGACCACTGAGTCGACCGGCGCTTTTCTTTATCCCCACCAAGAGTCAGAGCGACGCCAGCTCCGCCCCACAGCGCTCGCAGTACCACTCCGTGGGATAGTTCATCGCGCTGCACTCGCTGCACTTGAGCGTCTTGGCGCCATCCACGAGCGAGTCGCGCCCAACCATCGCATCCATTCTCGTTCGCGCCAGCGCCGACTCCACCGTCGGAAGGTGCTCCGCGCTCGACGGTGCGAGCGGCGAGCTGCCCTTCTCCGTCAAATTGGCGAGCGACTCGTCGTTGCCGCGGATGGCAAAGGTGTCGCGACGCGTCTTCTCGTCCGGCTGGTCGGTTGGCGCCGGTTCGATCGACCCTGACGGCGTATCCACCACCGAGCTCAGAAACGCCAGTTCGTCGAAGCTGCTCTTGCGAGCGGCCGCCCGCGGTGCGGTGGGCGGCGACACTGGCTCGTCCATCTCCAGCGATTGCTGCTCGATGGGCTGCATGCCCGGCGACGGCGTCTGGTGAATGACCCGGAGCGGCGACGGACGCGGCACCGGCACCGGAACCGGCGCCGGCGGTCCCACTGCCTGTGAGGCCTTGGGCGCCTCGGCCGCCTTCCCGTGCTGAGCCATCGCGCCCGACTTGCGAGGCTCGGTGACGGGCCCCGCGGCGAGCGGAGGTTCGGCGGCGGGTGCGGGTGCGGCAGCGGCCACAGGTGCAGGCGCAGCCACCGCAACCGGCGCGGGCTCCGCGGGTTGGGACTGCGGCGGCGTATGCGGACGCTGCGCCGCCTCGAGCAGCTCGCGCGTCTTCTCGAGTTCCTGCTCCACCTCGGCATGGCGTCCCGACAGCTCGGCCAGCGCCGTATCGCTCGACGCCTTCGTGGTCTCCCAATCGCCACCGGACAGCTCACCGACGTGCGCGCGGAGCTCCGCCTCGGCCCGCTGGTCCTCGGCACGCTGCCGCTCGTCGCCAATTCCGCTGAGGCGGCTCGACAGCGTCTCCATCTCGCGACGAAGACCCTCGGTGTGCGTCGTGAGGTGGATGATGACGGCCTCGAGTCGTCCGGTATAGTCGGCATGAACGCGCTTGAATACGTGCTCCGGTGTTGCCGCGCGACGCGCCTCGAGCGCCGAAATCCATCCCTCGAACCGGCGACGCTCGTCCATGAGCGCACTCACGGCCATGAGGGTCTCGCCCTCCCTGCCCGAGGGTTGGCTGGTGTGCGTTTCGCTCTGCAATTCTTCCGTCATCGGTCTTCTCCAGCGTCTTCGGGTGCCATGCGTCGCGCCGCCAGTGCGTGCTGCCGAGCGGCGCGTAACGCGTCGCCCTGCTCGGGCGACAGTGCGTTTACACGACCGAGCGTTCGCGAAGTGAGCATGATGCGCGCCGCGTGCTCCATACTCTCCATCCGCTGATGCGCTAGCAAGAGGGTAGGACCAACCGTCGTCGCACCGTGATTCGCGAGCAGAAATCCGTCGTGTGCGGCCAAGTAGGGTTCGAGAGCGTCTCCGAGCGCGGGTGTGCCGGGCATCGCAAAGGGCACGAGCGGCACGCCGCCAAGGTAGAAGATAAGCTCGGGCAACACGTCGTCCATGAAATCGAGGCCCGCGACGGCAAAACCTGTCGCCACGGGTGGGTGTGCGTGCACCACCGCACGAACGTCGGCGCGCCGCTGATAGATGCGCAGGTGCATGCCGATCTCGGACGACGCCGGGCGAGTCCCGGCGATCTGTCGGCCCCAGAGATCGAGCTCGACGAGATCAGACTCGGCAATGTCGCCCTTGCTCGCCCCGCCGGGCGTGACGAGGATCACATTGTCGGAAAGACGCACGCTGACATTGCCATCCTGGCCCGCGATGAGGCCGCCCTCGTACAGCCGGCGACACACGTGGACGATCTCGCGCGCGACGTCGGCGCGCGCGAGGCTATTCGTCGCGGCGGTAGACGACGCGTCCATCGACGATCGTGCACTCCACCCGGCCGCGCAACTCCATGCCTTCATAGGGCGTGTTGCGCCCTTTCGACTGGAAGCGCGACGCCTGCACCGTCCACTTGAGATCGGGATTGAAGACGGTGATGTCCGCCAGCGCGCCACGGCGAATCGTGCCGCCCGGCAACTTGAACAGGCGCGCCGGCGAGCACGCCATGCGCTCGACGAGCAGCGGGATGTCGACGATGCCGCGATGCACGAGCCACGTGAGGTTCACCGCCAGCGCGGTCTCGAGCCCGATGATGCCGTTCGGCGCATCGGCGAACTCCCGCTCCTTCTCGTCGTAGTGATGCGGCGCGTGATCCGTCGCGATGACGTCGATCGTGCCGTCCTTGACGCCCTGCTGCAGCGCCTCGACATCGGCGATCGTCCGAAGCGGCGGGTTCATCTTCGCGTTGGTGTCGTACCCCTCGACCGCATCTTCGGTGAGCGAGAGATGATGCGGACACACCTCGGCCGTGACGTTGATGCCGCGCTCCTTTCCCCACCGAATGAGCTCCACCGATCCCTTGGTGCTCATGTGGCAGAGGTGGATGTGCCCACCCGTCAACCGTGCGAGCAGCATGTCGCGAATGGCCATGATCTCCTCGGCCTCCGCGGGAATGCCCTTGAGCCCGAGCCGTGCGCTGACGAGCCCTTCGTTCATTGCGCCGCCGGCGGCGAGCGTCGGTTCCTCGCAGTGATCCGCCACGGGAATGCCGAAGGTGCGTGCATACTCCAGCGCGGTGCGCATCAGTTGGGCGCTCACCACCGGCTTGCCGTCGTCGCTCACCGCCACCGCACCGGCGCCGACCATTTCGCCGAACTCGGCGAGCGTCTCACCCATTTCGCCGATCGAGATCGCGCCGATGGGATAGACGCGCGCACCGCCGGCCTTCTTCGCCTGGCTGATGATGAAGCCGACCGCGGCCTGATTGTCGGTGACCGGATCGGTGTTCGGCATCGCGCACACCGCAGTGAATCCGCCTGCCGCTGCCGCCCGCGCACCTGTCGCGATCGTCTCGACCTCCTCGCGGCCCGGCTCACGCAGATGGCAGTGCACGTCGATGAAGCCCGGTGACACGATCTGCCCGGTGCAGTCGATCACCTCGATCGCGTCGCCGTCGCGGCGGACGTCACCCACTCGACCCACGGCTTCGACCACGCCGTCGACGATCAGCATGTCGCCAATGTCGTTGAGCTTCTGCGACGGATCGACGAGCCGTCCGCCTTTCAGCAGGATCGCGCGCGCCGTCATCGGCCGCCTCCGCCCTTCGCCGCTTCGGCCAGCTCGGGCTTGCCGCCCGCGAGCAGATAGAGCACCGCCATGCGCACCGCCACGCCGTTGGTCACCTGATTGAGGATCACACTGTGAGGTCCGTCAGCGACGTCCGAGTCGATCTCGACGCCGCGATTCATCGGTCCGGGATGCAGGATCAGCACGTCCTTGGGCGCGCGCGACAGCCGTTCGCGCGACACGCCGAACACGCGATTGTACTCGCGGAGCGACGGGATGTACCCCTTCTGCATTCGCTCGAGTTGGAGACGGAGAATGTTGAGGGCATCGGCCCACTGGATCGCATCCTCGATGCGGTCGAACACCGTGACGCCGAACTCGTCGATGGCATTGGGCAGCAACGAGCGCGGACCGCACACGCCCACCTCGGCGCCCATCTTGAGCAGCCCCCAGATGTTCGACCGCGCGACGCGCGAGTGCAGCACGTCGCCCACGATGCAGACCTTCAGTCCGTCGAGCTTCTTGAAGTGGTCCCGCAGCGTCAGCATGTCGAGCAGTCCCTGCGTGGGATGCTCGTGCGTTCCGTCGCCCGCATTGATCACGTTCGACTCGATGCGCTCGGCGAGAAACTGCGCCGCGCCCGACGCACCGTGGCGGATGACCACCATGTCGATCCGCATCGCCTCGAGATTGCGCGCCGTATCGACCAGCGTCTCACCCTTGCTGACGCTCGACCCCGATGCGGCCACGTTGACCGTGTCGGCGGAGAGGCGTTTTTCGGCGAACTCGAAGGAGACCCGCGTGCGTGTCGACGCTTCGAAGAACAGGTTGACGATCGTCGAGCCACGAAGCGTCGGCACCTTCTTGATCGCGCGCTCGCTGATCTCCTTGAACGGCTCGGCGGTGTCGAGGATGAGACGGATCTGGTCGGGCGTGAGTTGCTCGAGCCCGAGAAGGTCCTTTCCGAGTGCGCCGCGTGGGGTCACGCGCGCTCCGCGATGATCACGGCGTCGCGTTCGTCGAGCTCCTTCACGAGCACGTCGACGCGCTGCTTCGAACCGACCTCGATCGTCTTGCCCACGACATCGGGCTGGATGGGCAGCTCGCGTCCGCCGCGATCGATCAAGACGGCCAAGCCTATTCGCCGTGGCCGACCGAAGTCGGCGAGCTCGTCGAGTGCGGCGCGGATCGTTCGTCCGGTGTAAAGCACGTCATCGACGATGACGACGTGCTTGCCGTCGATGGCCCAGGGCAGATCGGTTGGGCCGACGACCGGCCGCGGGCCGACGGTCTGGAGGTCGTCGCGGTAGAGCGTGATGTCGAGCGCACCGCTTGGGACGTCCGCGTCCTCGCGATCGCGGATGTACGATACGATGCGCGCCGCGAGCTGGACGCCGCGGCGCTGGATTCCGACGATGATGAGGTCATCGGTCCCGTCATTGAGCTCGACGATCTCGTCGGCCATTCGACGCAGGGTGCGGTCCATCGCGCGCGCGTCGAGTGTTACGGACTGGCGATCGGTCATGGCGGCAATATGGCCGCGTGAAGCGGAAAACAGAAGCACTTGCGGAGCGACTTTGCCGACGTTGAGACGTTCGCGACAGGTTCATTGTGCATGGATCCACGAGGCCGAAAAACAAAGAGGGGAGCGCAGTGCGTGGCGCTCCCCTCTTCACCGATGGTGCGACAAGCTCACCCTATGGCTTGGCCTTCGCCGCGGTCCTGCTGGCTGGCTTCGACATGGCAGCCTTCTTGACCAGGGTATCGGTCTTCGCCATCGGCATCTTGGAATCAGCTGCGGGTGGCTTCGACATCGTCGTCGGTGCTTTCGTCGATGTCGGTCCCTTCGTCATTGCCGACGGGGCCTTCGCCATTCCCGCCGCCTTCGCGATGCCACCATGACTCGAGCACGCGCCCCGGCCGCCCGCGCTACTCGTGCCGTCCGTGCAGGTGACGGTGGCCTTCGTGGCCTTCGCGGCTGCCTCTGTTGCCTTGGCGTCCACCCCTCCGTGTGACGAGCATGCGCCACGGCCGGAGACCGCGGACTTCGTACCGTCCTTGCACACCGAGCTTGTTCCCTGCGCGACCGATGGTGCGCCTGCAAGTGACAGAAAGAGTAGAGCCAGAATTGGAATCATGGTTCCTCCGAGAGAAGCGAGCGGATTCCGAAGCGACCGCGCCAGCGTGCTCCACGCTAGAGTACGCCCGAAAGCTTTGGGAAATCTTCACGCGCGGTATTCCGCGCAACTGTGTGCGGAGGCGGAATACTCACGAACCCGTCTGAACCGAGGTTGCAATCGAATGGACGTCGGCAATGACGCCCCATACTCCGAGCCCGAGTCCCCGGGACATCTGCGAAAGCTCCGCCATGCTGTGCGCCATGAAGATCAGCACGGAATGGTCATTCGGGTCGGCCTGCCACCAGCTGCCGTACGCGCCAGGCCAGCCGATCGTACCGATGCCGCCGCGGCAACGGATCGGATCCGCCTTGGCGGGCTCCATGACAACGGCGACGCCCATGCCGTAGCCGTGGCCCTCAGCGAAGATCGGCCGTCCGAATTGGCGCGCGGCCAAGCGTTGCCTTGGCGTCAATTGATTCGACGTCATCATCGCACGAGTCTCCGGCCGCAGGAGGTGCGCGCCGTTCACGGCGTCTCCGAGCAGCTCGCGCGTGAACGCGAGATAATCGTCGACCGTCGACCAGAGGCCCCCGCCACCCGCCTCGAACGACATGTCGTTCGGCCGCTCCTGGCGGGCGTGACCACCGGGTGCAGCGGACAACGGTTTCAGCTTTCCCTCGCCATCGAAGCCACACAATCCGGCGCGACGATGGCGTTGCTCCGCGGGCACGAGGAAGCCGGTGTCACGCATTCCGAGCGGTTCAAAAACGCGCCGCGTGAGTAGCGCACCCAACGACATTCCCTCGAGTCTGGCGATGAGAAAACCGAGGAGGTCGGTCGATTGGCCGTAGTGAAACGCCGCGCCAGGCTGATCGATCAACGGTAGCTCTGCTAGCCGTGTGATCCATTC
Organism: Gemmatimonadaceae bacterium; assembly: GCA_039915865.1. Classification (GTDB taxonomy): domain Bacteria; phylum Gemmatimonadota; class Gemmatimonadetes; order Gemmatimonadales; family Gemmatimonadaceae; genus AG11. The sequence goes on from JBDSML010000135.1 coordinate 8,266, forward strand.
ACTGGGCGTGAGGTCGTTGTCGATCTGTGTGCCTAGCCGTTCGGCAAGTGCGAGCCGGATGGGTCCGCGATGGAATTCGCCATACGTCAGTCCGGCGCGGTGCGTCAGCAAATCCCTGAATGTGATCGGACGCTCGGCAGCGTCTGTCTCGTCGAGTGGACCATCCGGATTTCGGAGCACCCGCATCTCCGCGAGCTCGGGCGCGCACGACGCAATGGGTTCGTCGAGATCGAAGTACCCTTCGTCGAGCAACGTCAACGCGGCTACGGTCGTCACCGGCTTGGTGAGGGACGCAATGCGAAAAATCGTGTCTCGTTCGATCGGCGCACCGGACTCGAGATCGCGCCGGCCTACGATCGCAGTGCGAGTGCCTTCTCCTCTTCGCCAGATCAGCGCAGCTGCCCCAGCCAGTTCGCCCGCGGCTACGGGGCCAGAAATGGCATTCGCAATTGCATGTTCGATGACCATAAAGAAATCCGTTGTATAATGTAATGTGATTATAAAATAGATATAATACATTACAGCCATGTCAAGAGAAAACGACGGAACCGATCGGCGAAAACCGAGGGGCGACAAGCGGGATCGGACTCGCACCGCCCTGCTTCTGGCAGCGCGTGAGCTCGTTCGCGAGAAGGGCTACGAGCGAACGACGCTGGAGGAAGTCGCGACGCGCGCCGGAATGACGACGGGGGCGATCTACGGAAACTTCAAGAATCGCGATGAATTGTTCATTGCGCTCGGCCACACCTACTGGCCGCCGATCAAACCTCACGTCGCGTCTGGTGCGACGTTCGCCGAGGCGCTGCATGAGCTAGCGCGCGCAACGCTCGCAGCGGTCGACGACCGGCAGCACGTCGCAGTGGGACGACTCACAGGCCTCGCGTACACACTCAAGAACGACGACATGCGAGCGCGTGTACGAGACGTCACGAAGATGAGCTACGACGCCGGCGCCGAGTGGTTACGGGCGTTCGACGCGAACGAGTTGCCGATGCCGGCAGATCAACTGGTGCGCGTGATTCATTGCCTGATCGAAGGCCTGGTGATGCAGCGAATTCTCACACCGGAGCTGTGCCCCGATGAGGTCTTCTATGCAGCGTTCGGCGCCTTGGCGAGACGTTGAGTGAAAGACAACGCCCCGCGCAGCGTCGAGGGCTGCGGCGGGGCTCGATGGTGTTTGAACGGATCGGGTGAGATTCGAACTCACGGTACGCTTTCACGTACACACACTTTCCAGGCGTGCGCCTTAAACCACTCGGCCACCGATCCAACGACACGCGGCGACTGCACCGCTACCTGAGACAAACGCGCTGGCGGCGCGATCCGCCGATCCAGCGCGCTGTGAATGTTGTTCCGACCATCCGCAAGCGGACAGGGTGAGATTCGAACTCACGATACCCTTGCGGGTACGCCGGTTTTCGAGACCGGTGCTTTCAACCACTCAGCCACCTGTCCGGAACAGCCGGGTAATTTACCCCGGGAGCCGGGGAGTGTCAACGAATTCGCGCCCTCGTCGCGCCGTGAAGAACTCACGCAGCAGCGCACCGGATTCCGCCTCGCACACCCCGCCCTGTACCTCCGGCCGATGATTGAGACGAGGGTGGCGCAGCAGGTCGAAGATGGAGCCGGCCATGCCGGCCTTGTCGTCCCACGCGCCGAACACCACGCGGTCGACGCGCGCGAGGACGAGCGCGCCCGCACACATCGCGCACGGCTCGAGCGTCACGTACAGCGTACAACCCGTGAGACGCCAACTGCCCATCTGCGCACAAGCCTCTCGGATAGCGAGCGACTCGGCGTGCGCGGTGGCGTCCTGGTCGCTCACCGTCCGGTTATGCGCATGCGCGATCATCGCCTCGTCGCGCACGATGATCGCGCCGACTGGCACCTCGCCGACCTCTTCAGCCATGCGCGCCTCGGCAAGCGCGAGACGCATCCATTCTTCGTCCTGCGCGAGTCGAATTGCAGAGGTCATCACATCCTGGACGTTCGAGAAATCCTCAGGCCGCGGCTGCCGCGGCCTGAGCCGCACCCTTCTCGAATGCCAACTTCCCTCCCTCGTCGGCCGGCGTCACCACGATGGTATCCCCATCCTGGAAACGCCCTTCCAACAGCATGATCGCCAACGGATTCTGGATCAGCCGCTGGATCGCCCGCTTCAGCGGACGCGCTCCGAACGCCGGATCGTAACCCTCCGCTGCGAGGATCTGCTTCGCCTCCGGCGTCACCTCGAGACCCAGCTTCCTGTCGGCAAGCATCTTCCGGAACCGCTCGAGCTGCAGGTCGACGATGTGCGAGATGTGATCGAGGCCGAGCGGACGGAAGACGATGATGTCGTCGACGCGATTGAGGAACTCGGGCTTGAAATGTCCGCGCAGTGCATTCGTCACTTCCTTCTCGACGCGCGACCACTCGCCGCCGACACTGTCGAGAATGAACTGGCTACCGATGTTCGACGTCATGATGATCACGGTGTTCCGGAAGTCCACCGTGCGGCCCTGTGAGTCGGTGAGCCGTCCGTCGTCGAGAATCTGCAGCAGGATGTTGAACACATCCGGATGTGCCTTCTCGATCTCATCGAAGAGGATGACCGAATACGGGCGACGTCGCACGGCTTCGGTGAGCTGTCCGCCCTCCTCGTAGCCGACATAGCCCGGCGGTGCACCGACGAGCCGCGACACTGCGTGCTTCTCCATGTACTCGGACATGTCGATGCGCACCATCGCGTGCTCGTCGTCGAAGAGGAAATTCGCGAGCGCGCGAGCGGTCTCCGTCTTTCCCACACCGGTGGGGCCGAGGAAGATGAACGAGCCGATCGGACGGTTGGGATCCTGGAGGCCGGCGCGTGAGCGACGCACGGCATCGGCGACGGCTTCGACCGCCTCCTGCTGACCGATGACCCGCTTCGCCAGCTCCTTGTCGAGCTTCGTGAGACGTTCGCGTTCGCCCTCGAGCATGCGCGTGACGGGAATGCCCGTCCACCGCGCGACGACTTCCGCGATGTCCTCGGCCGTGACTTCCTCCTTGAGGAACCGCGCACGTCCGCCAGCGCTCGCGAGCTTGCCCTCGGCCTCCTTCATCTGTCGCTCGAGCTCGGGAATCGTGCCGTAGCTGATCTCGGCGGCCTTCGCGAGATCACCGGCTCGACTTGCCTGCTCCGCCTCGAGGCGGGCCTGTTCGATCTGCTGCTTGATCCTGCCCACCGCTTCCAGCGTGTTCTTCTCCTGCTGCCACTGCGCCTTCATGGCGCCGGACTTCTCCTTCAACTCGGCGAGCTCCTTCTCGATCGTGGTACGCCGCTCCTTCGACGCCGCGTCCTTCTCCTTCTGCAGCGCGGTGCGCTCGATCTCGAGCTGCATGACGCGCCGCTCGACCTCGTCGATCTCCTGCGGCATCGAGTCGATCTCGATGCGCAGCTTCGACGCAGCTTCGTCCAACAGATCAATCGCCTTGTCGGGCAGGAAGCGATCGGAGATGTAGCGATGTGACAGCGTCGCCGCGGCGATCACGGCGTTGTCCGTGATGCGGATGCCGTGATGCGCCTCGTACCGCTCCTTGAGTCCGCGCAGAATGGCGATGGTCGCCTCGACGGTGGGCTCACCCACGTACACCTGCTGGAAGCGCCGCTCGAGCGCGGCGTCCTTCTCGACGTGCTTGCGGTACTCGTCGAGCGTCGTGGCGCCGACGACGCGCAACTCGCCACGGGCGAGCATGGGCTTGAGCATCTGGCCGGCGTCCATCGACCCTTCGGCCTTGCCGGCGCCTACCAACGTATGCAGCTCATCGATGAAGGTGATGAACTGATCGGGGTCTTCGGTGAGCTCCTTGAGCACGGCCTTGAGTCGTTCCTCGAACTCGCCACGGAATTTGGCGCCGGCGATCAGGGCACCCAGGTCGAGGGAGACGAGCCGCTTGTTCTTGAGGCTCTCGGGGACGTCACCATTGACGATGCGCTGCGCGAGCCCCTCGACGATGGCCGTCTTGCCGACGCCGGGCTCACCGATGAGCACGGGGTTGTTCTTCGTCCGGCGCGACAACACCTGCATGACGCGGCGAATCTCCTCGTCGCGGCCGATGACGGGATCGAGCTTGCCGTTGCGTGCGTCTTCCGTCAGATCGCGCGTGTACTTCTGGAGCGCCTGATACTGGTTCTCGGGATTCTGGTCGGTGACGCGATGCGTACCGCGAATCGCCTCGATGGCCTGGAGCAGCGCCTTGTGCGTGCCGCCGAGTGCGTTGAGGAGCGACTTCGTCTCGGTTCCCTTGGCATCGGCGAGCGCGAGCAGAAGGTGCTCGGTGCTGACGTACTCGTCGCCGAGCTTCTTCGCTTCCTTCTCGGCCTGGTCGAGCACGGCGGTGAGCTCGCGCGCATACGAGGGCGAGGCGTCGCTCTGCCTGGGATAGCGCTGGATCTCGCGCTGTGTCGCCTCCTTGAGCGCCGCGACGTTGACGCCGAGTTTCTGGAGCACGGGAACGACGATGCTCTCGTCCTGGGCGAGCAGGACGAGCAGCAGGTGTGTGTCGTAGACGAGGGGATTTCCGACGCGGCGCGCTTCCGCGACGGCATCGTTCAGAGCCTCGGCGGACTTCACCGTGAGTCGTTCTGGATTGATCATGTCGTTCGGGGCGTGAGAGTTCTAAACGTTGGACCCAGTCAAGGGAGCAACGGTAGTGCCGCTTGCCTCGCGCCATGTCGGCAGACGGACCTGACGTATCTGCGTGGGCGCGTCGCAAGATTGGCAGAAAACCTTCAACCCGTGATCCGTCCTTCGTTGTCCGTCGCGTGTCTTCCTACCCGTTCTCCGTATCCGCCATCCGCCTACGGAGCACGAGCACTGACAACGGGTTGGAAAACGCACGGCGGACAACGAAGGACGGATCACGGGTCGTCAAACACGAAGCGCCCGGGCTGATTGCCCGAGCGCCCCGTGTTGTGGAAACTGGACCGGATGCTAGCTCACTTCGCGATGAACGCTTTCTTGGTCGAACGTTCACCGTCAACGATGAGCTCGTAGAGATAAACACCGGAGGCTGCTTCTCTTCCGGAGTTCAAAACCTTTCCATCCCAGAAGGCGATGTATGAGCCGCATGGAATGGAGAGACCAGACACTGGCCGGTTGAGGCCAACGTCTCCCTCGAGCTTCGGTACTGCGACGAGCTGTGCCAGCACGTTGTAAATGCGGACCGACACAACGTGAGAGCCGCTGCACCCCTCATAGTCGATCTTGAAGGGGATGCGCGTTTCGGGATTGAACGGGTTCGGGTAGTTTTGCCCGAGTACCCCTAGCTTGCGCCCTCGGGGCTGTGGTACCGCCTCTTGCCCCGCCGCTTGCTTTGTCGGTACTGCACAAAGGGCGAGCGCGAGCGCAAGCGCTGCCCAGCGGTGGTACATGTGAACTCCGGATGACGAAACAGGATCCTGGTGCTGCTCCTGTGACGGGTGAATAAGGATGCTGCGTTACTTGCGAAAATATGCCCGACGCAACCGCATGTCAAGAAACCATCTCGACTTACGAGTACACCACGTCACGTGGAGAGTGCCATCAGACGTCTGCCGAGGCCGGTACGAATCGTGTAACCGTCGTGGTCGCAATACTCTAGGAACGGGATGAGGAACTTACGTGTGAGACCAAGCAAATCCCGAAGATCGGCCGGGGGGTAGTCGCGCCCGTCAGACATCCCGACGGCCATTCGCGCCTTGAGCGCGTCGACCGCCGACCGGGCGAAGTAGCGGTTGGGCTCGACTGCGACGAGCAAACCGGCTCGCGCGTGCCATCGCGCCAGGGCGAGCACAAGGTCGGTGGCCGCACCAAGCTGGTGAGCCAGTTCCTCCAAAGTCGGTGGCTCGGCGCCTGCGGCCGTGATGGCGTCGGTCATCGAACTGGATACCAGCGACTGCGCGGGGCTCAGGGTCGGCACAAAGCCCGCGATCGCCACGATGCCATGCTCAACCACGACGCTCCCCTCCGTCGCCAGCGACGCCACAAGTGCCGTCGCGACGTCGTCCGGCGCATCGAGGCGCGAGCGAAGCCACTGCAGCGGCGCTCCGGTCTCGAGCGGCTGCTCGGCATGGAATGCGTCGAGGATCGCTCGACTCACAACCGTCAGCTTCGCCCGGGTGGCCGCGCCGATGAACCGCGTCCCCACCCTCCACCCACCCGCCGCGTCCAGTAGCGCCGACAGGGCGGCGGGCGGTACGCCCAAGCGCACCGGAAGGTCCGTCACCTTCACGCCGGCGGCTCCCGCCTCGGCCGTGAGGGCGGCGAGTGCGGAGGCGGCATCGCGCGACGCCAGCGGCCACGGGCGTGCGCGGATCGGCGCGTGGGGATCGGTAATCGTGCCGCCCCCGAGCGTCGATACAGGCGACGCGTTGCGAAGGACGAACCGGTCGCCGGCGCGAGCGACGATCCCCTCGTCGAGGACGATACGCGCGGAGTGTTCGACTCCTGGCTCGAGTACACTGTCGCGCACGACGAGCCGAGCGCCCACCTCGTTGGTGCCGAGATGAAAACGGACGCGTGAGCGCGGGCCAAGTGTCGTCGCAGAATCCGGGAGGAGTGACAGGTCGCCACGAAGGACGCGGCTCGAGCGCCAGGCGTCGCCCTGCACGAGCACCGCGCCTCGCCCCACTTGATCCAGCTCCACGCCGGCGAGCGCAACGCCGGCGCGTTCGCCGGCACGCACGACGTCGACGGACTTACCATGCGCGTGCAGGCCGCGCACGCGTGCAACGATGCCGAGGGGAAAGAGCCGGACCGTGGCGTCGCGCGCGAGGGTGCCCGACCAGACGGTGCCCGTGACGACCGTGCCCGTTCCGCGCACGGTGAACGCGCGATCGACGGGGAGGCGGAACACATCGCTCTCCGATCGTGCGGGCACGGCGAGTGCTGCGGCACTGAGCGCGGCACGCAACGCATCGAGGCCTTCACCGGTCGTCGCGGAAACGGGAATGATCGGCGCGCCAACGAGCGACGACTGCTCGAGCGTGGCGCGCACATCGTCCTCGACGAGCGCGAGCCACTCTTCGTCGACGAGATCACGCTTCGTGAGGGCGACGACGCCACCGCGCACGCCGAGGAGCTTGAGGATGGCGAGATGCTCGCGCGTCTGCGGCATCACGCCAGCGTCCGCGGCGATCACGAGGAGCGCGAGGTCGATCCCCGTCGCGCCGGCGACCATCGTACGGACGAACGCCTCGTGACCGGGCACGTCGACGACACCCACCTGCCCCACGCCGTCGAGATGCAGTGGGGCGAAACCGAGGTCGATCGTGATGCCGCGACGCTTCTCCTCCGGCAGGCGATCGGTGTCGACGCCGGTGAGCACGCGCACGAGGGTCGTCTTGCCGTGATCGATGTGACCCGCGGTGCCGAGGATCATGGGAGGACTCGCGCTACCACCGCTGCTCCTCCCACATCTCGAGGGCGCGCAACGGACGGCCATCGGTGAGATGCTCGGCGAGAAACTCGCGGAGCAGCCGTTGATGGGCGCGCGTCTCGGCGTCGCCGAGCGGGAGTCCGGGGTCGCCGGCGAGAAAGCGGCGGAGCGCGTTGCGCGCTTCAGCGGGAAGCAGGCGACCAGTGGGAGCGAGGCGTCCGCAGCGCTGGCAGAGTGCTCCGCCCGATCGATGGCTGAAGAGCACCGACGCGTCGGGATCGAGCGGCTCGTGACATTCGCCGCAGATGTCGAGAGCGGGCGCGAACCCCAACTCCGCCACGATGTGCCACGCGCTCGCCAATGTGGCCGTGAGGGCTTCGTCCGACGCGGCGGTGGCGAGCGCATCGAGCGCGCTGGAGACGACGTCGAACAGGGCACTGTCCGACGCATCGCGGCCGAAGCGGAGCGTTAACTCGGCAATGGCGGAGGCACCGGCGAAGCGGCCCATGTCCTCCGCGAGCATGGGCCGCGCACGAACGACGTCGAATCCGCTCAGGGTGTCGAGATCCCGGCCAGGCTTGGCGTAGAGCTGGGCCGTGCCCTCGGCGAAGAGGTCGAGGGCGCTGCCGAAGCGTCGCGACGACCGGCGCGCGCCCTTGGCGAGTACGCTGCGCACGCCGCCCTCGCGCGTGACGAGGCGGAGGATGCGGGAGGACTCGAGGTAGTCGAATTGGTGGAGTACAATGGCGTCGGTTGCCAGGATGGCCATCCTGGGAATCTAGTTATGTGGCTCCTGGACACAGGGCGCTCGCTTACGGGGCCGGCGCAGCCGCCGCCCCTTCATTCAGAACGTCACTCGAACCCCACTGAGGATCCTGCGGCCTGCTCCCCGATAGCCCGTCTGCGCAAGGGAAACCGCGTCCGTGCGCGCGAAATCGTAATTGAAGCCCGCCACATCCGTGTACCGCATGTCGAACACATTCTCGGCGCGCAGCGTCAGCGTCACCGTGCCGCGCGACTCGGCAAGGACGCGCACCTCACCAGACAAGTCAGCGCGGGTGTACGGCGCGAGTGTGACGTGTTGCGTGGGAGCGAAGTTCGGCGGGAAGTAATTGTCCTCGCGCGTGCCGACGCGGTGCGCGCGCAGGTCGACGCCGCCCTGCGCGACGTGATAGCCGACGCCGGCGTCGATCGTGTGCATGGGACGGCGCAGGAGACGCGCGCCCGGCGCGAACGTTGCCGTCACTGCGGGGCTCGTGCCGGGGTCGACGACGCGCGTCGAGAGATAGGTCATCGCCGCATCGACACGCAGGCCCTCGAGCAACGTCACGCGTCCTTCCAGCTCCGCGCCCGTCGACTTCGTGCGCGCGATGTTGTTGTAGTTCGGATCGGTCGCCGAGTACTTGTAATCGATCAGGTCGCGAAAGGAATTGGAGAAGGCGGTGATCGCGATCGATGCCCACGTACCAATGCCCTGCTCGATGCCGGCGTCGAAGCTCACCGCGTGCTCGGGGGTGAGGGCCGCGTTGCCGATGGCGAAGGCGCCGCCGAAGTTCTCGAGGAAGGTCGGCTCACGGAATGCGGTGCCCACGCTCGCGCGAAAGCGCGTGGACGCGAGCTGCGCGCTGCCGGCGGCGCGATAGGTGAAGAAGTCGCCGAACTGTTCGTTGCGCTCGAAGCGGCCACCGAGCGTGACGGTGTATGGATCGGCTGGTGCGAAGAGCAGCTGGCCGTATCCGCCGCGCGTGCGACGCCGCGCCGTGAAGGCGTTCGGGCCGAAGTTGCTCTGCGTCACGCTCGCCTGCCACTCGTTTTCGACCTGCGCACCCACAGTGAGTCGCACGGCCGACGGGAGATCGAGGTTGAGGCGAAGATCGCCGCTGCGACGACGCGAGCGGTCACCGGTGCTGAAGTAGTAGCCGTCGACGTCACCGGGGCTGTCGGCCTGATCCTGCGAGAGACCGTGCACGTCGAACGACGCGAGCGACAGACGCAGTTCGGCGATGGACGCAAAGCGATAGCCCGCGTCGAGCCCCGCGGCGATGCGGTCGTCGCGATGCATCGCATTGCTGTCCACGACCTCGCCCGAGCCGTTCGTCGGAAAGTGCACATTGTTGCCGGTGTAACGCAGCGAGACGGTGCCGTCCGCGCCGTTGCCGTGCGCGCCGATCAGGGCGCTCGCGACGTCCTGCCTGTACTGGCCGTTGAAGCTCTGTATGCCATCGGTGCCGTGACGTGCGCCGGCAACCGAGTAGGTGATGATGTCGCGGCTACCGCGCACCGCGCCATCCGCATCGTAGCTGCCGAATTTGCCACCGCGCCCGGAGAGCTCCACGCTCGTGGTCCCGGTGCCGGGCCGGGTGAAGAGCTGGATGACGCCAGCCATGGCGTCGGATCCGTAGAGGACGCTCGCCGGACCCCGAACGATCTCGATGCGATCGAGGTTGTCGGTGCTGAGCGTGGAGAAGTCGAACGCCCCGCCGGCGTCGTTCACCGGCACGCCGTCGATGAGCACCTTGGCGAACTTGCTCTCGCCGCCGCGAATGAAGAGCGACGTTTGTCCACCGTACGATCCCGTCGGCACGACGGACACCCCGGGCACCTGACGCAGCGCGTCGATGACGCTTGTGATGCCCTCTCGGCGCAATTGGTCGCCGGTGACGACGGACATCGACGCTGGTGTGCGGCCTGCGGCCAATGGAGAACGCGTCGCCGTGACGACGACGGGCGCGATGCGCGCAGTGTCCCTTGCAGCCTGAGCAGGGAGAGCAAGAGGCGCGAGGAGCGCGAAGAGTGGATTGAAGGCTCGGGTTTTCATGACCGGACGACGGGAGTTATGAAGGGCGTTCGCCGCGCGGACGAACGCGAAGGGGAACGAGGGTTGGGGCGCCCACCGCAGGATCTCGCGTGACGACGAGCGGCCATTGATAGACGCGCTCGAGCACACTGCCCTGCATTACCGACGCAGGATTGCCGACTGCCTCGACGCGACCTGCGTTGAGCAGCACCATGTAGTCGGCGAAGCGCGCGACGAGGTTGAGCTGGTGACTCACGAGCAACACCGCCTGCCCGCCAGCCGAAAGCCGGCTGAGGAGCTCGAAGATGGCCATCTCGTGGCCGACGTCGAGGAATGTCGTGGGCTCGTCGAGCACGATGGCGTCGCCGCCTTGCGCGAGCGCACGGGCGAGCCGAACACGTTGCCACTCGCCGCCGGAAAGCTCCGTGATCGCCCGGTGAACGAACGCCTCGGTTTCCGTGAGGTGCACGGCGCGATCGACGGCATCGCGATCGGCGCGCGTGGACGAGCGCCACACGCCGAGATGCGGATAGCGACCGAGTGCGATGTACTCGAGCACCTCGAGTGGGAAGGCAGGCTCCTCGCGCTGGGTGACGACGGCGACGCGCGTGGCCAGCTGTCGCCGCGTCGTGTGTTCGATGGAGACGTCGTCGAGCGTGATGGAACCCGACACCAGATCCGCACGGCCGACGAGTGCGCGGACGAGTGTGCTCTTGCCGCTGCCGTTCGGGCCGACGACGGCAGTGATGCGACCGCGCGTGGCGTCGAGGGACACCGCGTCGAGCGCCGGCCTGGCGGCCCGCGGGTATTGCACGACGACATCGCGAAAGGCGATCATGCGAGTCGGCGCAGCAGCGCGAGGAAGAACGGCACACCGATCAACGCCGTCACGGCGCCGAGCGGCAGTTCGGCAGGCGGCATCGCGACGCGGGCGATGAGGTCCGCGCCGACGACGAGCGATGCGCCGGCCAGGGTCGCCGCGCCGATGATGACGCGATGCGTTCGCGCACCGGCGAGTCGAACGAGATGCGGCACGAGGAGTCCGACGAAGCCGACGAGTCCCGCGGCACTCACCGTTCCAGCGGCGAGCAGTGCGCCTGCGACATAGACGCCGAGCGTCACGCGCGTGACGTCGACCCCGAGGCCAGCGGCGGTGTCGTCGCCGAGTGCGAGCACATCGATGGCGCGTCCGAGTGCGATGAGGGCACCGACGCCGATGGCGACGAACAATCCGAGGGCACGCACCTGCATCCAGTTCGCCTCGGCGACGGACCCCATCATCCACCAGAGTGCGCCGCGCACGGCGGATGCGTCGGCGTTCGCGAGCGCCACCATGATCACGGCGTTCGCGAATGCGCCGACGACGACGCCCGCCATGAGCACGACGCGCGCGTCGCCGCGCCCACCCGAAGCGCGTGCGACGAGCAGCGTGAGCGCGACGGCGATGAGCGCACCACCAAAGCCCGCGACGGGTACCACCGCGGGAGGCGCATGAAGGGCGGATGCGATCACCGCACCAACGGCCGCTCCGCCCGACACGCCGAGGAGATATGGTTCGGCGAGACGATTGCGCGTCGCGCCCTGCAGGGCGGCGCCAGCGGCGCCGAGTCCCGCGCCCACGAGCGCGGCGAGCAACACGCGCGGCAGCCGCAACGTGCGTACGACCGCGACAGGCAGCGGCTCACCGACCCCCATCACGCCATTGATGACGTCAGTGATCGACAGCCTTACCGTGCCGATCATCACGCCAGCGATGATCACGACGACGAGCGCAATCCAGAGTGCCGTCCACCGCGAGAGACGCACGTCAGAACGCGACGCCAGGGTGGAGCAATCGGGCAAGCGAGACGGCGCTCGCGCCCACACGCGTCGACGGTCCGGTGACGATGGCGGAATCGAAGACGACGACGCGGCCTTCGCGCACGGCACGCAGCGTCTTCCAGCGTGGATCGACGAGCATGCGGTCCCGGGACTTTGCGCTGGCGAGGATGAGATCGGGGTCTCGCTTCAGCAGCTCCTCGAACGCGACCGTGGGCGACGGCTGCGGCAGGTCGCCGAAAATGTTCTTCGCACCGGCGATCCCGAGCAGCTCGTCGAGGAAGCTCCCAGCCCCGACGGAGAGCAGTGGCGCCTCCCAGAGCGGCCAGAAGACGGTGGGATGCGGCAGATTCGCGGCGCGCGTGCGCACACGATCCAGCGTGACCCGCACGGAGTCGACGGTGCGGTCGGCGGCGGCCGAGTCGCCGGTGAGACGCCCGAGTATGCGCGTGACACGCATCATGTCGGCGATGCGGTCGATCTTGTAAGCGGCAGTCGCAACGCCACCGCGACGCAGACGCCGCGCGGCATCGCGGTTGTCGGCACTCGCGTAAAGCAGCACGAGGTCCGGACGCGTGCTCAACACCGCTTCGACGTTAGGCCGCAGTCCCTGGCCGAGGTCGGGGACCGCGAGCACTTCCTTTGGATAGATGTCGTACGACGTACGACCGGTGACACGTGGCCCCGCGCCAATCGCGAAGAGCAGCTCGGTGGTCGTCGGATTCAGCGAGACGATGCGCCTGGGCGCTGCACCGACGACAAGGGTGTCGCCGAAGTCGTCAGTGAGCGCGGTGCGAGCAGGCGCGGCGTCGCGCGTACAGGCACTCGTCGCAAGGGCGAACGCCAGAGCAACGACAGAAGGCCAAGAGCAGGTCCCTCGCTTCGCTCGGGACGACAGCGTGCTGAAATACAAGACGGGCACCTCCGGCCGAAGGAGAGTGCCCGTAACGGAACGCGTTCGTGAAGCGAAGGAGCCGAGACGCGTGGCGTCACCAGTCCTCCCCCGAGGACCTGTGAACGTATCGCGGACGGGGTCGTCTCCTGGCTCCGGGCCGCGCTACCCCGCCTTCCCGACCGCAGTCAGTGGCGTGTGTGAGGGTGCGCGTGCAAATGCCCGTTACAGTGGCGGGGCCGCGCCGGCATTTCAC